>NZ_QHKO01000002.1:503377-734088 GCF_003260125.1 Lujinxingia litoralis | reverse complement strand
CGGGCCACCGGCGCTTCGCCCGGGCCGGGCGCCGGGACGACCTCCGAGTCGGCACCGGCTGAGCAGGCCCCCGCCCAACGCCTGCTGGTCTACTCCGCCTCGCTGCACATGGCCGTCTACCAGGTCGACACCGTCCAGCAGGCCGCCCTCGCTCTCACCGAGCGCCTCGGGGGCTACGCCTCCCGGCGCACCACCCAGCAGCTCACCCTGCGCATCCCGGCCGAGCACTTTCGCCAGGCCCTCGACGAGCTCTCGCGTCTGGGAGAAGTCTCCCACACCCAGTGGCAGGCCCACGACGTCTCCGAGGCCTACCGCGACCTCAACATCCGCCTGCAAAACGCGCTGGAGGTCCACGCCCGTATGAGCGCCATCCTGGAGCGCGCCCAGACCGTCGAGGACACCCTCCGCGTCGAAGCCCAGCTCGCGCGCCTCACCCAGGAGATCGAGCAGCTGCGCTCCCAGATCGAAAACCTCTCCCAGCAGATTGCCCTCTCCACCATCGACATCCACTTCCAGGTGCGTCAGCACGCCGAGCTCCCCGCCGACGACTACCTCTTGCCCTTCTCCTGGCTCAATGAGCTCGGCCTGGAGTCGCTCTTGCGCGCCCCGGAGGCCACGCGATGATCACACCAATGAGACGACTGCTGCACGCCGCTCTGCTGGCCACGGCCCTGAGCACGGTGGCCTGCGCCGACTTCCACATCACCACCCCCGATCAGATGGTGGAGGTCTCCAAAACAAAAGACACCGCCGCCGATTACGTGGCCATGACCCACAACGGCGTGGTCATGCGCGCGCAGACCTTCGAGGTCGGCGAGTCGCGCAGCGCCGATGCGCCCCCGGCGTCGCTGGCGTTCTGGGAGCAGGCGGTGATGGAGCGCATGCGCACCCGCGGCGGCTACGCGCTGCTTTCGACCTCCGAGGTGCAGGCGGCCAGCGGCGAAGAAGGCCTGCGCTTTGAGTTTGGACGCGACCAGAACGGCGCGCCCTACCGCTACACCCTGGCCCTCTTTGTCACCGAGAAGCGCATTCACCTCATCGAAGCCGGCGGCCGCCAGGATCGCTACGAAGAAGCCAGCGCAGCCATCGACGACGCCCTGGCCTCCTACCAGATCAAACGCTAACCCTCCCTGCTCACCACAGCCCTTCACCTCGCCAACCAGGAGTTTTCGATGCGCCCTCATCTCTCCGCAGATCCCACCGCCTCCGTGACCGCCGACACCGTCAAAAAAAGCGGCGTCCCCTGGTTCCTCCTCCTCTCCGGCTGTGGCTGCCTCCTCCTGGTGCTCGTCGTCCTGGCCCTGGCCTGGGCGGGCTACTTCTTCTTCAACACCAACGACATGATGGGCGACCACCACGGCAACCACATGCACTCCGAGCAGGCCGACGACCAACGCGGCGGGCTCCTGGGCACCCTCCTCGCCGCCGTCGAGAACCTGGGCGACGATAACCCCAAAGGCGCCGGCGTCGGCATCAACGAGCAGACCGGCAACACCCCCACCGCCGCCGACGCCTCGACCGCCTCCGACGAGCGCACCCTCGAAGAGCTCTTCGACGCCCTCGACACCCCCATCTCCACCTCGCAGGCCCGCGCCTACATCGCGGCGATGGACGACTGGGCCAACTCCAACGAAGTCCGCCAGATCACCGAACAGCTCGACACCAACCAAAAACTCGAAGAAGACGGCGACGGCGTACTGGCCGGCCTCAAAAAGATGCGCGCCGTCAAGGGCACCCTCGACCGTAGCCAGGCCCTGGGCGTAGCCTTCAACAAGCATATCGACGCCCACGGCGGACGCGCCTTCGAAGAGCGCCTCCTCCAGTTCCGCCTCATCCACCGCGTCACCTCCCTGGGCAACAAACGCAACGCCGGCAAAGAACCCTGGAGCGAGAGCGTCGCCGACGCCCTCCTCAAGGATCACGACGAGCAGCGCCCCGAGTTTTTAAAATTTCGCCAGATCATCGTCGACGCCCACAAAGACGCCGGCTTCGACCCGAGCAAGCTCTCCGAAGAAGAACGCAAGGCCTACTCCGACGCCCTGGCCAACCAGTTCCTGCTCATCACCGGCGCCATCAACCGCGACACCCTCGAGACCTGGAAGGCCCTCTCCACCGAGGAGCGCAAAGAGATTCACGACCAGCTTAACGCCCCCCATCACCTCATCTCCTCGTCGATGGCCGTGGTCACCGGCGGGGAGCGCTCCGGACTCCTTTTCTACGGTTTCTTCGGCCTATGAGCATCCAGCCTGACATCGCGATTTTTCAGGGCCATCGCCCTCCGCTGGGCCCGGCGCAGGTGCGCATCGTCATCGACACCATCCGCGCCTTCACCCACACCCAGGTCGCCTTTGAGCGCGGCGCGCGCCAGATCCTCCTGGTCGCCTCCATCGACCAGGCTCGCCAGCAAGCCCGCGCCCATCCGGACTGGCTCCTGGCCGGGGAACGCGACGCCATCAAGCCGCCGGACTTCGACCTGGGAAACTCCCCGGCGCTCACCGCCCGCGCCGACCTTCAGGGGCGCACGCTGGTCTTAACGACCTCCAACGGCGTGCAGGCCGTGGCCCACGCCGCCCACGACTTTAAGGGTCTTTTGCTCGTCACCGGCCTGGCCAACGCTGGCAGCACCCTTAAGTCCACCCGCCACTACCTGGACGCGCTCAACCTCCCCAACCCCCGCGTCCAGATCCTGGCCAGTCACCCCGAGGGCGACGAAGACCTGGCCACCGCGCAGTGGATCCACGCTCGCCAGGCCAACCTCCCCCACCCCGACGACGAGGAGGCCATCCGCCGGGTCTGGGAGTGCCGCGCCGCCCAGAAATTTGCCGACCCCACGCGCCCCGAGTACCTCTCCGAAGACATCCCCTTCTGCGCGCGCCGCGCCGACGCCCCCTTCGCCATGGTCGTCGAGCGCCAGGGCGCCGATCTCTGGCTTACTCGCCAACCCCTTTAAGCCCGCGCGCCCTGCGTCTGGCCTTGCCACTCATCGCGCAGCATCGAATAGACCACCAGATCGGTCCACCCATCGACCAGACGCTCGGCGCGCCGCAGCACCCCCTCCTCCACAAGCCCCAGGCGCTCGACCACCTTGCGGCTGGCCAGGTTCTCGCGCCCGCAGCGCACCTCAACCCGCTCCAGCCCCTCATCCTCAAACGCCCAGCGCAGCACCTCGGCGGTGGCCCGCGTCATGATGCCCTCCCCACGGTAGGCCGAGCTGAGCCAGTAGCCGATCGAGGTGCTCGCATTGGCGCGGTCGACGCCGTGCACCCCGATCATCCCCGCGATCTGCCCCTCCACGGTGATCGCCGCCTGAAAACCATTGCCCTCGGCCAGCTGCGTGAGGGTGGAGCGAATGTACCCGTCGTAATCATCGACGCTCGTGATGGCGTCAACCCAGGGGAGCCAGCGCCGCAGCTCCTCGCGCTCCCGGTCGACCACCTCGAAAAGCTCCTCTTTGTCACTGACCTGCAGCAATCTCAGCGCCACGCGTTCGTCCAGTCGTCGCTCAAACATCGTTCACCCTCGGGTTTAAATTCATCACCCACGCCTCCGTGGAGCTGACGCATAACAAAGCGAGCTACCGCGTGACAATCTGGCGAGTTGCGGGCAGGCTCCCCCTCGTAACCCCGTCATCCCCTTCGCATCGCCCCGAGCTGTCTTTGCGCCCCCTCCGACTCGCCAGCCTACTCGCCCTTGCCACCCTCCTGACCTTCAGCGCGGGCTGCCTGCCCGTGGCCTGGGTCACCCCTCCCATGCAGATGGAGATCGGCGTGGGCGCCAGCGCCGGGCTCCCCGAGCGCGACGCCCGCATCTCCATGCCCCTGGCCCTCACGGCCAACCCCTTGCAGATGATTCACGGTCAGGGGGCGCGCCGCTTTGATGCGGGCGTGGGCTACAGCGCGCATGTTCTATTTGCCGATCCGCTGGCCGCCCACGGCCCGCATCTTGACTTAAGCTACATCCCCCTTGTGCGCACCGAGGGGGGCGGCACCTTCGGGGGCCGCCGCGCGCTGCGTTTGATCGTGAGCGCGCGGCCCGCCTACCGCTTCGCCGGCGAGGGGGTCGGGCGCGGCCCCTCGCTCGGCCTGCGCCTGACTCTGGAGTCGGCGAGTTTTACGGACGCGGTGAGTTCGGAATGCGAGGCCCGCTCCGATGGGTCCTTCTTCTGCGGCAGCTCCCTGAGCTATGGCGAGGACGCCTACGGGCTTTTTGTGGAGGCGACCCGCGGACTGACGCAGCCGGGCTACAGCGCGATCAGCATCGGGCTGAGCTTTCGTATCCCGGCCAGCGCCGGCGCCGGCGTCATCGGCCAGTTCTAAAGACGATCTCCCCAGCACCCGATCGACCTCCTCGCCGGCGAAACCTCGCGCGATCACCTCCTGATCTCGTGTCGCCACGCTGCAGAGAGACGCGATCACCTCCTGATCGCGCGTCGCCACGCTGCAGAGAGACGCGATCACCTCCTGATCGACCTTTCTCCAGATTAAAATTTGCCCGATCACCTCCTGATCGACCTTCCTTCAATTTAAACCTCGCGCGATCACCTCCTGTTCTCGTGTCGCCACGCTGCAGAGAGACGCGATCACCTCCTGTTCTCGTGTCGCCACGCTGCAGAGAGACGCGATCACCTCCTGATCGCGCGTCGCCACGCTGCAGAGAGACGCGATCACCTCCTGATCGCCCTTTCTTCAGAATAAAAATTGCCCGATCACCTCCTGATCGACCTTCCTTCAGATTAAAAATTGCTCGATCACCTCCTGATCACTCTTCCTTCAATCTCAACCACACGCGATCAGCACCTGATCGCGTGTCGCCACGCTGCAGAGAGACGCGATCAGCGCCTGATCGACCTTCCTTCAATTTAAACCACACGCGATCACCTCCTGATCGACCCTACTTCAATTTAAAATACTCGCGTTCAGGCGCATCCATACTGGCCCACCGCCGATTCGCCCCTTCGAGACAGGCGCCGCCAAAAGTTGGGCGTTGGCGCCCCGTGCCGATCTTCGCCTTGAGTTCACACGACCTTCTTCGGCCCGGGAGTCGACGATGTTCAAGCACGCCCTGCGCCTGCCTTTTCGCCTGCTGGGCATTCCGCTCTACCTCGATCTGACCTTTCTCCTCATCCTGCCCCTCCTGGCCTGGCTCATCGGCAACCAGCTCGTCCCCTTCATCGACCTGGTCGGGCTCCCCATCGATGCCGACGCCCTCGACCAGGGTCTCCTCCCCTACGTACTGGGCCTGATCGCCGCGGTGGCCCTCTTTATCAGCGTCGTCATCCACGAGCTCGGCCACGCCCTCGTCGCCCGACGCTTCGGCGTGGAGACCGAACGCATCACCCTGTGGCTTTTGGGGGGCATGGCCCACTTCAAAAAAATCCCCCGGCAGCGCGGCGCCGAGGCCCTGGTAGCCATCGCCGGCCCCATCACCAGCTTCGCCCTGGCAGCCCTGGGCGCCCTGGCCCTCTTGCTCATCCCCACCGACTGGGGTGCCCTCTACTTTGTGGTGGCCTACACCACCTTCATGAACGTGGCCCTGGCCACCTTCAACCTCATCCCCGCCCTGCCCCTGGACGGCGGGCGCGTGCTGCGCTCGCTGCTGGCCCTGCGCATGGACCGCCCCCGCGCCACCCAGATCGCCGCCACGATCAGCCGCGTGCTCGCCATCATTCTGGGCATCTTCGGGCTTTTGAGCCTCAACATTTTCCTGATCCTCATCGCCGTCTTCGTCTACATCGCCGTGGCCGCCGAGGCCCGCTTTGAGCTCGCCGACGACCTGCTGCGCAACGTCCCGGTGAGCGCCCTGATGAGCTCCCCCATCGAGTCGGTCCCCGCCGAAATGCCCGTCGAAGTGCTCCTCAAACGCATGCTCCGTGACGCGCGCCATGCCTACCCGGTGCACGATGAGAGCGGCTCGTTCCTGGGCCTGATCACTCTCAACAACCTCCAGCGCGCCGCCCCCGAGGACACCATCGCCGAGCATATGAGCGACCTGCCCGAGAGCATCGATCCCGACGCCTCGGCCTCGGAGCTCCTGGAGATGATGTCGCGTCAGGAGTCCCCCCGGGTGCTCGTGCGCCCCTCCGGAGGCCCCTTTCTGGGCATCATCACCCGCACCGACCTCTTCCGCGCCCTGCAACTCTTGACCGGTCGGGCCCCGGCCTCCGAGAGCTGACCTTTCACCGGCGAACTTGCTATCCTCGGCGCCCCGGCGCGCACGCGCCGGGGCCCGGCCTTCCCTGATGTATATGCCTCTCTCCGGATGCTCTTTTTATGGTGTTGCATCGCCTCGTTCTCCTGGCCCTCAGCGCACTCTTGCTGCTGAGCGCCTGCGCCCCCGTCGCCCACCTGGGGCTCGGGCTCACCCTGGGCCGCTTCACCCCCTGACCCACCAGCCCCACAAAAAAAGCCCCGACGCATAAGCGCCGGGGCTTTTTTAATCGCACACGTCACGCACGCTCATCAGGGCGAAGCGGGCTCCACCAACACCTCGACCTCCTGCTTGACGGCGATGGTGATCTCCGAGCCCGGCGCTCCGCCCTCGATCGCCATGCGATTCAGACGCACCACCTCAAACTCGTTATCCTCCACCTCGTGAAGCTCACGCTCCAGCTGCGCCGGCTCCACCACGTAACGCATCGCCCCGCTCACCTGCACATCGTCAAACGCCTCGCCATCAACCCAGGTCTCATCGGCGTCGCCCTCGGCCTGCCACGTCAGCTCCACCGCCTGCTCGCCACCCACGCGCAACCCCGGCTGCGGCGACGTGATCTGGTGGAGTGCGGGCCCGGCCAGGTAAACCCCCTCGACCCGGTCGCCGCCGGCGACGACGTCGACGCGGTAGGCGCGGTGATAGCCGCGGACCTCACCCTCGTACTCCCCATCGTCATCCCGCTCCAGCGTCCACTCCGGCCCCTCGTAGGCCGAGAGCGTCACCACGGCATCGCGCACCGGCACGCCAGCGCGCAGCACCCGGACCTCGACCTCGGTCTCAAAGTCCTGCGCGGTGGCACCGGGCCGCTCGGCCTCGGCCTCGATCTTCACCTGCACGCTCAGCTCGCCAGTGCCGCTGCCCTGGCGCCGCAGGTCCTGAATCTCGCTGGCGCTGATATCATCAAACGCGCTGCTCATCGCCGGGGCGCAGGCCGCGATCGTCGCCACCAGCACCGCCCCACCCACTCGCCACTGAACCTTCTTCGCCTTGCCCATCACTCGTCCTTTTGTTCAGGTTGGTCTTCGACGTCATGCCGCGATAGTAACCCGAGTGCCAACACCGACAAGTCCACGTCCCTTCCCCTCCCCGGGTCGTCCGATGCCCCCTGACCGACTCTACCTCCTCGCCAGCCTCCACCCGACTCCCGACGACGCGCTCGACGCGCACCTAAAGCGCCTGGAAGACGCCCTCGCGCCGCTGGCCGCGCTCGACGCCGGTCCCACCTCTCTCAAAGAGCGCGCTCCCTGGAGCGACACGCCGCTTACCGAGCGCCCCGACACCCCCAACACCCCGCTCACCACCGAGGCCGCGCTGGCCAACGCCCCGCACGCCCACCAGGGCTTCTTCGCGCTTCCTCGCGTGCTCTCCGACGACTCCTGACGCTCCCCCCGGCCCACCCGACCATGACCGCTCCCCGCACCTTCGATCAGTGGCGCGCCCTGCCCGCCCCCTGCGCCCACTTCTTCGCGCAGGCCCGACACGACCCCCTCGGCGCCCTGCTGGCCTCGGCCGACCCCGCCACCTTCCCCCGGGTCTCCCCGGCCCCCGGCGAACCCGCTCCTCCCCTGCAGGGCCTCCCGATCGGCATCAAGGACAACCTCTGCACCGCCGATCTCCCCACCACCGCGGGCTCTCGGCACCTCGAAGGCTTTCAGCCCCCCTTCGACGCCACCTGCGTCGCCCGGCTGCGCAGGGCCGGCGCCTGCATCGTCGCCAAAACCAACCTCGACGAATTCGCCATGGGCGACACCGGCAGGCTCTCGGCCTTCAAACCCACGCGCCACCCCCACAGCGCCGACCACAGCCCGGGCGGCTCCTCCAGCGGGTCGGCCGCCGCGGTGGCCGCCGGCTGGCTTCCGGCCGCCCTGGGCAGCGACACCGGCGGCAGCCTGCGCCTGCCAGCGAGCTTCTGCGGGATCGTCGGCTTTAAACCGACGTATGGGATGCTGAGTCGCCACGGACTCATCGCCCTGGCCTCCAGCCTGGACCACGTGGGCCTGCTCACCCACTCGGTGGCCGACGCCGCGCTCCTCTTTGAGCTTTTGGCCGGCCTCGACCCCCTCGATCCCACCTCGCTGCCCCCCGGCCCGCCCGCGCCGGCCCCCGCGGGCCCCGCGCTCCGACTGGGCATCCCCACCGAGTTCATCGCCCACGCCACGCTGCACCCGAGCATCGCCCGCGCCTTTGAGCAGCTCCTCGACCGGCTGCGTCAGGCCGGCCACACCCTGGTCGACGTCGCCTCCCCACACCTGGAGCTCGCCACCCCCGCCTACATCGCACTCGCCACGGCCGAGGCCGCCTCCAACATGGCCCGCTTCGACGGTCTGCGCTTTGGCCGCCGGGCTCCGATCACCGCCGCCGACACCCCGGCCTCTTTTGACGACCTGGCACGCCAGACCCGCACCCTCTTGCTCGGCCCCGAGGTCCGCCGCCGCATCCTCACCGGCACCTACCTCCTGGCCGGCGACGCGCCCCACCTGCGCCGGGCTCGCCAGGCCCGCGCCCTCATCCACACCGAACTCACCGCCGCGCTCACCCGGGTCGACGCCCTCCTCACCCCGACCTCCCCCGAACTCCCCCCGCGCCAGGACGCCCCCCTGACCCACGATCACCGCCGGGATCGCTTCACCATCCCGGCCAACCTCGCCGGCCTGCCCGCCCTCTCGCTCCCCCTGGGCCACACCGAGCAACGCCTGAGCTTTGGCCTCCAACTCATCGGCGCCCACCGGGGCGACCGCCACCTCCTCGCCATCGCCCGGACGCTCGAAGACCTCATCGATGCCCGGCCTCTCCCCGCCTCGCCAGCCTCCCCCGCGCCAGGACGATGATGACCACCTACGACACCACCCGCTGGCAGGCCGACATCGGCCTGGAGATTCACTGCCAACTCCTCACCCGCACCCGTCTCTTCAGCGCCGGCCCCCTGCCCGCGCGCACCGACCAGGCTCCCAACAGCCTGCTCACCCCCTACGATCTGGGCCTGCCCGGCACCCTCCCGCGCCTCAACGACCAGGCCGTCGATCTGGCCATCCGCGCCGGCATCGCCCTGGGCTGCGAGCTGCAGCCCTGGAGCCGCTTCGACCGCAAACACTACCTCTACCCCGACCTCCCAAAGGGCTATCAGCTCACCCAGCAGAGCCACCCCATCTGCCGCGGCGGCGCGCTGCCCTTTACGCGCCAGGACGGCTCCCCGGCGCGCCTCCCCCTGGAGCGCATCCACCTCGAAGAAGACGCCGGACGCTCCCTCCACGAGCGCCTGCCCGACCACACCCTGGTCGACCTCAACCGCGCCGGCACCCCCCTCATCGAAATCGTCACCGCCCCGGCCCTCCACTGCCCCCTGGATGTGGAGCGCGCCCTGCGCACCCTCCATCGCCTGCTGGTCTGGCTCGAGATCGGCGACGGCAACCTCCAGGAGGGCTCCATGCGCTTTGACGCCAACGTCTCGGTACGCCCGGCCGGCGACCCGGCCCCCGGGGTGCGCTGCGAGCTCAAAAACCTCAACTCCTTTCGCTTCGTGCGCGAGGCCCTCACCCTTGAGATCGATCGCCACATCGACGCTCTCCAGGCTGGCACTCCCCTAACGCCCCAGACCCGCGCCTACGACCCGCGCCGTGGCCAGACCTTTGCGCTGCGCGCCAAAGAAGCCTCGGTGGATTACCGCTACCTCCCCGATCCCGATCTCCCGCCCCTGCACCTCACCCCCAAACGCATCGCCGAGCTGCGCGCCGCCCACCCCGAACACCCCGACGCCCGCGAGCAACGCCTGGCGCGCACCCTGGAGCTCAGCGCCGACCTCGCCAGCACGATCTGCGACTCCCCCTCCCGCGCCGACTTCTTTGAAGACGCGCTCGCTCAACGCCCCCCCGAGCTCCCCGACGAGCGGCTCCCGGCCTTTGCCACCATCCTGGCCAACCTCCTGGTGCAGAGCCTGCTCGCTTGCCTGGCACCCGAGCGCGGCCTGAGTCGGGTGCGCGATCTCCAGATCACCCCGGCCCAGCTCACCAGCATCGCCGCCCTGCAGCTTCACCAGACCCTGAGCGCCACCGGCGCCGACACCCTGGCAAAAGAGGTCGCCGCCACCGGGCACGACCCTTTCGCCGTTGTCGAGCGCCTGGGTTTGCGGCAATGTCGCGACCCCGAAGCGCTACGCGCCCTGGTCGACCGCGTACTCGCCAGCCACCCCGACCAGGTGCAGGCCTACCGCGATGGGAAAACAAAACTTTTGGGCTTCTTTGTGGGCCAGGCCATGAACGCCGCCCCCCAGAAACCCGACCCTCAACTGCTGACCACCATCCTCCGGGAGCGACTCCATGACTGATGCCATCGCCTCCAACGTCGTGCCTCTGAAATGGGAGGGCGACCGTGCCTCCGGAACCCTCCGGATGCTCGACCAGCGCCGCCTCCCCACCGAGGAATACTGGCAGACGCTCCACAGCGCCGAAGAGGTCGCCAGGGGCATCCGCGACATGGTCATCCGCGGGGCCCCGGCCATCGGCATCGCCGCGGCCTTTGGCATGGCCCTGGGGATGCGCGCCTTTGACGGCGAACACACCAGCCGCGCCCTCGAGCTGCGCCGCCTCCACGACCTGCTCGCCAGCACACGTCCCACCGCCGTCAACCTCTTCTGGGCCCTGGAGCGCTGCCGCCAGGTGGCCGAGCGCCTCGAAGACGCCGACAACGCCGCGCTCACCGACGCCCTCTTCGACGAGGCCGAGCGCATCTTCCAGGACGACCGCGATAACAACCTGCGCCTGGGCAACTTCGGCGCCGCTCTCTTCGAGGGCCCCACCCGCATCCTGACCCACTGCAACACCGGCGCGCTGGCCACCGGGGGCTACGGCACCGCGCTGGGGGTGATCCGGGCGCTGCACGCCCAGGGCAAACTCACCCACGTCTGGGTCGATGAGACCCGCCCCTACCTGCAGGGCGCGCGCCTCACCGCCTGGGAATGCGTCCAGGAGGGCATCGACGCCACCCTCATCACCGACTCCATGGCCGCCCACTTCATGAAGCTCGGCCAGGTCGACGCGGTCATCGTCGGCACCGACCGCATCGCCCGAAACGGCGACGTCGCCAACAAGATCGGCACCTACATGCTGGCCGTGCTCTGCAAGCACCACAACATCCCCTTCTACGTAGCCACCCCCCTCTCCACCATCGACCTCTCCACGGCGAGCGGCGACGACATCGAGATCGAGCAACGCGATCCCGCCGAAGTCTCGCATATCGGGGAGCGTCAGATGGCCCCTGAGGGCGTCGGCGTGGCCCACCCCGCCTTTGATGTGACCCCGGCCAACCTGGTCACCGCCATCATCACCGAGGCCGGCGTGGTTCACCCGCCCTACACCCGCTCGCTCCCCACCCTCTTCTGAGCCAGGCGATTCCCCGCCAGGCCTGCGGACACAAAAAAAGCTCCCCTTTCGGGGAGCTTTTTTACTTTCGCGCGGCCTCAACCTGCCCACGCCAGGCGCCCTCGCTCAGTGCAGGTACTCCGAGCGCCGCGCCCGAAACGCCGCCAGCCCCAGCGCCCCGAGCAACCACCCCAGGCTGGGAGCACCGTCCACCGGCGCCTGCGCGCACCCGCTCTCTTCCGGCACCTCGCTCCCATCATCGTCGATGCGCTCGCCATCGGTGGTATCTCCGCCCCCGCCGTTGTCGTCGCCTCCGGGAGTACCCGGCACGGGCGCCTCGCAGTTCAAGACCACATCGCCATCGCCGGCCACCGCCTGAAAGTCGCTGCCCGGCAAAAAGGCCGCCATCATCACGTTGACCTCGCCAGCCTCCACGCCTCCCAACGCGCCGGCGCTCTCGGTATCACAGCTGGTGAACACGCGATCAAACCCGCGCCCCACCCAGCTGGATCCGGGCACGCGCTCCTCGCCAACCCCGCTCATCGGTGACCAGCGCTGCCCCTCCACCCGCGTCTCAAAAAAGAGCGCGTCGGCCCAGGGCTCAGCCTCGGCGCTGAGCTCCACCTCCACCTCCACCCAGGTCGCCGCGATCTCCTCCGAGCACGAACCGTCGGCCATCACGGTCAGCTCCCCGCTCTCGGGCTCCGAGAGCTTCAGCGTCCCCAGGCTCTGCGGCAAGGGCGCTTCCTCGACCACATCAAACACGAACTCCGGCAACTCCGAGAGATCGCACTCCGCGCCCGGCGCCAGGCGATAGCTCTCCCCGGGGGTGAGCTCCCCGTTGAAGTACACGTAAAACCAGCGTTCCTCACGACCGGGCAACGCCACCGATTGCACCGCAATCGGCACCTCTTCGCCGCTGTTCACATTAAAGAGCTGCAGGTTAGTCGGGGCCGTCCCATCGTAGCTGGCCGCGTACACCCCGGCGCTGATGTTGGCCGGCACCGTGGCCCCGGCCAGCGAAAATCCCTGCTCCCCTCCCGGACACGCCACCGAACAGGCCCAGGCTGCCCCTCCCACCAACATCATCCCCGTGCCGACCATCGCGGCACATACCACCAGGCGTTTGCGCATCACCGCACTCCTTCGCTTCATTCACATGTTTGTCAGAACGCTTGTCACGGCGACGCTACCCGATCTCCCCGCTGCACTTCAACGCCGGCCCCTAGTTCATCCCCACCAGGGGCTCGCCATCGTAGCTGCAGAACTCGCAGCGCCCCGAGTACTGCACCCCGCAGCGCGTGCAGACCTTGCGCCGCACGCCAAACCCGGTGGGCGGAAACGCGGTCAGACGCACGTTGAGTTCGGGCATCATCAAGGTGTCATCCACCTCGCAGCGCACCTGACCGGCCTGGCCATAACGCCCACAACGCCGACAGCGCATCAGGGGCACCGTCGGCGCAATCTCCGCCCGCTCCGGCGACTCCAGAGGCACCAGGGGATGACCATCCTCCGGACAGGTTTGCTCCTCGCCATGCGCCTCATAACCGCACGTGCGACAGACCCGAAAGCGCGCGTTCACCGACCCCCGACTCGCCGGCAGCCGACTCAACGCCAACCCGTCGACCGGGCAATAGGCCGCCCCGGCCTCGTAACGCCGCCCACAACGCGCGCAGCTGCACCGCCCCCGGGCCCGCTCCGCCGACGCCTCCCCCCGCTCCAGGGCCTGACCATCGTAAGGACAGCGCTCAAAGATCGCCGGAAAGGTGCGCTGACACCCCGGACACACCCGCACCTCGCTGGCCAGCCCCACCAGCAGCTCCCCGGAGTGTCCCTCCGTCGTCGCGACCTCCCCCCTCACCCCTTCGCTGACGCTTCGCCAGGCGACCTCCCCCGTAGCCCGCGCCCCCTCGCCAGGCTCCGGGCTCGCCGCCAGCGCCTGTGCCACCTCCTGAGCCTGCGCGCCCTGACGGCGCGCGCGCGCCAGCCGCCAGGCCCACCACAGCGACAACGCCCCCAGCACGCCGCTGAGCAGCGCCGCCCACCCCCAGCCGGGCAGCGCGCTCAGCAGCCCCACCAGCAGCATTCCCGGGCTTGCTCCCTCTTCACCCATGATCGCCTCGCCACACCGAATCAACCGACCGCCTTACACCACCTCTTGAATATAACAACCAGGGCGCGCTCGAAAAAAACCCGGCAACTTCCGACACATAGCCCTTCTACATTATACCATTTGTTACAACATCCGGTGCACCTCCCCGTTGTGATCCCTTTGCATTTGCGCCAACATACCCCCAGACACCTTGTCTAACATCTTGCCCCCTGGAAGTTCGCTCGACGCTACGCGCAGGAGAGATCCAATGATGACGCGACGTTCCGCATTGACTTTATGCTGTTCTCTGATGCTCACCCTCGGCGCAGTCGCTTGCTCCGACGACCCCAAAGGCGGTCCCGACGAGGGTGATACCTCGCTCCCGGACTCGGGCGGCCCCGACGATTCGGGAGATCCCGGCGACACCAACGATGGCGGCCCCGACACCAACGATGGCGGTGGCGAGGTCCCCGATGGCGGCGACGGGGGCGACACCCCCGACGGGGGCGACGAACCGACCAACCCCACCGAACCCGTCGAAGACCCGGATCTCTTTGCCTGCGCTGGCGAGTACCAGCTGATCTGCGACGAGGTCTGCACCAGCCCCAAGGTAGACCCGGATAACTGCGGTGGATGCGGCAACGTCTGCGGCGAAAACGAAGCCTGCTCCGGCGGCTTCTGCATGCAAGAGTGCCGCCCCGGCGAAAACATCTGCGATCGCGCCTGCGTCGACTTCCAGACCGATAACAACCACTGCGGCGGATGCGGTATCGCATGCGGCGAAGGCGAAGGCTGCGTCGAAAGCGCCTGCGTCCCCGCCCTCACCTTTGAAGAGCCCGACTTCTGTGCTGGTGGAGGCCCCCCGATCCGCTTCGATGAAGTTGACGGTGATCTCTGCGCCGGCGACGTCGCCGAAGAGACCTTCCGCTGGGCCATGTGCTCCTGCAGCGACTCCCGCTTCACCGCCGGCCTGACCACCGACGCCTTCGACAGCCGCGAAGGCCCCTACCTGCCCGGCTCCCTGGGCGGAAGCGTCGGCTCCAACGGCGACTTCAACACCAACAGCTTCGTCGACGTCGGCGGCTCGGTCTGGTTGGGACCCAACGGCTCCATGGGCTTTAACGCCGCACAAAACACCATCCGCGGCGAGCTGCACGTGGGCGGACCGAACGCCTCCAGCTCCGCGCTCACCACCGTCAACGAAAGCGCCTTCATCGCCCACTCGATCGGGGGCTCCATCGCCATCGACAAGCGCCTGACCATCCCCCAATCCGGCATCATCGGCGGCGGCGTCTCCTACAACGATCTCGTCCGCGCCCCCGTCTCGGTCCCCGACCCCTGTGGCTGCACCGAAGATGAGCGCGTGCCGGTCGAAGCGCTGGTCGCCCAACGCTCTACCTTCAACGACAACGACGTCATCGGCCTGCAGCCCAACGCACTGATGGGCAGCAACTACAACCGCCTGGAGCTCCCCTGCGGTCAGTACTACCTCGACGGCATCAGCGTCGGCGGTGAGCTGGTCATCTACGCCACCGGCCGCACCGCCCTCTTCATCGGCGGCGATGTCGACGCCGGCCGCCTGGTGATCAAAGCCGCCCCCGACGCCGAACTCGACGTCTTTATCGACGGCGCCATCAACGCCAGCGGCATGGAGCTGGGCTCGGCCAACTACCCGGCCAACACCCGCTTCTACATCAGCGGAGAGCGTCTCCAGATCACCAGCGATGTGCTCGTCGGCGGCTTCATCTACGCCTACCCGGGCCGCATCCAGATCGTCGATAACGTCGAGATCTTCGGGGGCCTCTTCGCCAACGAGATTCAAATCACCGCCCCGGTCGCCATCCACTACGACCGCCAGGTCCTGCGCTCCGGCGATGTTTGCGAGATCCCCGTCGTAGATCCCGACCCCGACCCCGATCCCGCCGACCCGGATCCCGACGCCGGCGACACCGGCACCCCCGGCGACGTTGACCCGCAGCCGGATGCCGACACCGACCCCGAGCCCGAGCCGGTCTGCTCCAGCCTCGACGACGCCTGCTCCGAGAGCAGCGACTGCTGCGCTCCGCTCACCTGTGAGCAGGGCTTCTGCGGCGCGGCCGTCTGCAACAACGTCGGCGAGTCCTGCGTCTACAGCAGCGACTGCTGCAGCGGCCTCTGCGCGCGCAACAGCGGTGGCGGCGTCTGCATCGTGCCCTGACGCTCAACGCAGCGCCTGAAGGCGCTGCGTTAAACTCAAGCCGCGCCCCTTCGGGGGCGCGGCTTTTTTACTCTGGGCCCACTCTCCGCGCGGCCCCGGGTCCGCGCGGCCCCGGGCTTTCCCCCTCGTGCAGAACCCGAGCGCCTGGAGCATCTGACCTCTCCGGAGCGCCACGCCCCACTACGCCCGTCCCTTCCTTCCGTGCTAGCATCCCCCTCCCACGCCCGACCGCCGCCCTCCCACCCGGCAACCCCTCCTCAGGATCCCGGCGATGACGCCTTCCCAGCCCCCGGCCGCCCACCTCCTCCACCTCGCCAGGCCCCTGAGCGCCCTGATGCTCGGCCTGGCCACGCTCTGCGCCTGCGAGCGCGCTCCCCAACCTCCCGCCGCGCCTCCCGAAGCAGCCCGCGCGGCCACCGCCTCCTTTCTGATGAGCACCCACCACGCCTGCGCCCTGGCCGACGACGGCCAGCTCTGGTGCGCCGGCGCCAACGACGCCGGACAGCTCGGCGACAACACCACCCAAACCCGCGGCGAACTCCGCCCGGTCGAGGGCCTCAACCACGTGGTGGGCGTGGCCCTCTCCCCCCTCCACGCCACCTGCGCCTGGGAAGAAGAGGGCGCCCTCTGGTGCTGGGGCGGCAACGAGAGCTCGCTGCTGGGCCCCGGCGTTGAGCAGGATCACAGCCCCTTGCCCCTCAAAATCCAGGGCCTCCCGCCCGTCACGCAGGTGACCCTGGGCGCCTACCACGCCTGCGCCCTGACCACCGACGCGCAGGTCTACTGCTGGGGCGAAAACCGCCGCGGACAGCTCGGCCGGGGCCAACCCTCCTTGCCCGATCCGACCCCGACCGCGGTCCCCGGCCTCACCGACGTTCGCGCCCTCAGCGCCGGGCTGGAGCACACCTGCGCGCTCACGAACCGGGGCGCCATCCATTGCTGGGGTCATAACCGCCACCACGCCCTGGGGCTCGGCCCGCAGAGCCCGAATCTGGTCAGCGCCCCCACCGAGCTCCCCCTCTCCGAACCCGCCCACGCGCTGGCCGCCGCCGGCTACCACACCTGCGCGGCCACCGGGGCCCAGCGCGCCCTGGTCTGCTGGGGCGACAACAGCTTCGGTCAGCTCGGCTTAGGCGACCGCCTCACCCGCGCCGAGCCCTCCCCGGTCCCCGGCGCCTTCGGGCTGGCCGAGCTCGCCACCTCCGGCGCCATCACCTGCTTTCGCGACATCGAAGCCCGGGTCTACTGCGCCGGCGGCTCGCCAGACGCTCCTGTAGAGCCTACAGCGAGCTTCCAGCTCGCTGCGGGCCTCTCCTCCACCCGCGCCATAGGCGCGGCCATGGGAGGCGTCTGCGGCATTCATGGCGACCACGAGATCGTCTGCCGTAAACTCGACCTCGCCACCGAGGAGTAAGCGCCGCGCCACCGGCTCCCCACGCTTGTCATCGACCCCGGGGCTCCAACCTTTCTAGCCCACCCCCGCGCGTTGCTACCCCGGAGCTCGATCATGCGAAATACACTCGCCACACTTTTGCTTCTCACTCTGGTCGCCCCCGGCGGCTGCGCCTCCTCCTCCCGGGCCGATCGCCCACCGGCCCCTCCCCCGCCCTACACAGACCCCTGGGAGGGCCACCAGGAACCCGACGTGGAGCCAGACCCCGCCGAGCAGCCCCCCGAACCCGAAGAAGACACCCCCATCGAAGTCGAACCCCTGGAGCTCCCCCGCGCTCCGCTTTGAACTGAGCCCCCAAGACCTAACCCGCAGGCCCGCTGATGTCCCCCTCCCCCCGCTCCCGGCTCGCCCTCCCCGGCCGCCTCCCCCTCTCCCTGACGCTGACCCTCGCTCTGGCCCTGGCCAGCTCGGCCCTCGGCGGCTGCGCCGCCACCGCCTCCGAGCGCCCCGCCACCCAACAGGCCGCCGAGCAGCCCTCCCCTCCCAAACGACGCCGCTTCTACGACCCCTGGGGCCAGCCCCAGGAAGAAAACACCCCCGACGACACCATCGTCGAACCCGAGTTCGAAGAGCCCAGCGATCTCTAAAGCCCTTGCCGGCTCACCCCTCCACGCCAAACTCCTTCATCCGCCTCCAGAGCGTGGTGCGGCTGATGCCCAGCGCCTCGGCCGCGTCTTCCCGGCTGCCTCCGGCGGCCCGCAACGCCGCCACGATCCGCTGCCGCTCGCTTCGCTCGCCATTGCCCTCCTCCTCCCGCTCTCCCCGTCCGGCCCGCGGCCCCTCCCCCCGCAGCTCCGGAGGCAGGTCTTCATAGGCCAGCGCCTCCCCCTCGCCGACCACAAAGGCGTACTCAATCACGTTGCGAAGCTCCCGGATGTTCCCCGGCCACGCGTAGCCCAACAACGCCTGGTAGGCCTCCGCGCTGATCGCCTCAATGCGCCGCGGCATCCCCGCTCGCTCGTTGAACTTCTCGATAAAATGCCACACCAGAAGCTCCACATCCCCCTGACGCTCGACCAAGGGCGGCAAAAAAATCGGCACCACCCGCACCCGATACATCAAATCCTCCCGAAAGCGCCCCTCCTCCACCTCGCGGCGCAACGCCTTATTGGTCGCCGAGATCAGCCGCACGTCCACCTTCACCGCGTCGGTGCCCCCCACCGGCACAAAGCGCTGCTCCTGAAGCACCCGCAACAGCCGCGCCTGCACCTCCAGCGGAATCTCGGCGATCTCGTCGAGAAACACGCTCCCCCCGTCGGCCAGAGCAAACAACCCGCGCCGATCCCGTACCGCCCCGGTAAACGCCCCGCGCACATGCCCGAAGAGCTCGCTGGCCAGCAGCTCCGAGCTAAAACTGGCGCAGTTCACCGCCCGAAACGCGTTCTTTTGACGCGGCGATAACTCGTGAATCGCCCGGGCCACCAACTCCTTGCCCGTCCCGGTCTCCCCCCGCACCAGCACGCTCACGTTGGCCCGCGCCACCCGCTCCAGGAGCCGAAAGAGCGCCTCCATCTGCGGCGCTCCGCTGATCATCCCGTGAAAGTTCTGCCCTCGCCGCTGTGGTCTTCGGATCATAAGATGTCTCCGCCTGGTTTCAGCCCTGTTGCAGCCGTTGCATTGCGTTTCGTTTCAACATTTAAACAATTTCGAAACAATAGTGGAACAAAAAACCGTCTCGCCCCCCTTCCCGAAACGAAGAGAATCGCGTTTCCCCCCCATTTTACGGGCTCAGACAACTTTTTCGAAACGTTGGCACGGCTCTAGCAATCCTACCCTGCGAAATCGCCTGATAGTGCCGGCGAACCCTGTTTCTAACTCGGAGGACATCCCATGAGCACGAACCTCAAAATTCAGCCCTTCTACGATGCCCGCACCTACACCCTGACCTACGTCGTCTACGATCCCCAGACCCGCGACGCGGTGCTCATCGATCCGGTCCTCGACTACGAACCGCACGCCTCGGCCATGTGGACTGAGTCGGCCGACCGCGCCGTGAATTTCCTCAAGGAGCACAAGCTCAACCTGCACTACATCCTGGAAACTCACGCCCACGCCGACCACCTCTCCGGGGCCCAGCACGTCAAGGTTCACTATCCCAAGGCTCGCCTGGCCATCGGCGCCCGCATCACCGAGGTTCAGACGATCTTTAAGCAGGTCTACAACCTGCCGGAGAGCTTTCCCACCGATGGCAGCCAGTTTGATCTCCTCCTCGAAGAGGGCGAAGTGCTGGAGGCCGGCTCCATCAAAATCGAGACGATCTACACCCCGGGACACACCCCGGCCTGCTCCACCTTCCACATCGACGACGCCGTCTTCACCGGCGACACCATCTTCATGCCCGACTTTGGCACCGGACGCTGCGACTTCCCCGGAGGCTCCAGCCAGGCGATGTACGACTCCATCACCAACAAGCTCTACAGCCTCCCCGATGAGACCCGCGTCTTTGTCGGACATGATTACCAGCCCGGCGGCCGCGACGTGGCCTTCATGACCACCATCGCCGAACAAAAAGCGAGCAACGTGCAGCTTCCCCAGGGTCGCAGCGAAAAAGAGTTCGTCGAGATGCGCGACGGACGCGATAAGACCCTGGCCGCGCCCAAGCTCCTCTTGCAGAGCCTGCAGGTCAACATCGACGCCGGCTCCCTTCCCCAGCCCGAGGCCAACGAAAAGCGTTACCTGCGCATCCCGGTTAACGTCTTCCGTCCGGCCTCCACCCCCGACGCCGACCTGACCCTCGAGGAGGTCTAATCCCATGCTTGTCGAATTCACACCCGTGAGCGCCGCCCTGGGCGGCATTATTATCGGCCTGGCGGCCACCCTGCTTCTGGCCACCGAAGGACGCATCGCCGGCATCAGCGGCATCGTCGCCGGACTCTTCAAAGGCGGTTCCGATAAACTCGGTCCCCTTCCCTGGCAGGCCTTCTTTGTCGCCGGCATGGTCGGCGGCGGCATCCTGCTTCGCTTTGTCGCCCCCGACCTCGTCACCACCGGCGTAGAACTCAGCGCCGCCTGGCTCATCCCCGCCGGCCTCATCGTCGGCATCGGCACCCGGGTGGGTAACGGCTGCACCAGCGGGCACGGCGTCTGCGGGCTCTCCCGCTTCTCGGCCCGCTCCCTGGTCGCCACCCTCTCGTTTATGACGGCGGCCATGATCACCGTCTTCATCACCCGTACCTTAGCCGTTGGAGCTTTCGGATGATTCGCCATATCGCTATCGCCCTCTCCGGGCTCCTCTTTGCCATCGGTCTGGGCGTCTCGCAGATGACGCGCCCCGAAAAAGTCCTGGGCTTCCTGGATGTCTTTGGAAACTGGGACCCCTCCCTGGCCTTCGTCATGGGCGGCGCGGTGCTGGTCTACACCATCAGCTACCCCCTGATCTCCAAGCGCCACCGTCCCCTCTTTGCGCCGCGCTTCTACCTGCCCACGCGCAAAGACATCGACAAGCGCCTGGTCATCGGCGGCGCCCTCTTCGGCATCGGCTGGGGTCTGGGCGGCTTCTGCCCCGGCCCGGCCCTGACCACCGCTTCCAGCGGGCTTACCTCGGCCCTGATCTTTGTGCCGGCCATGCTGGTGGGCATCCTCTTCGCCGATAAGTTCCTCAAGCCCAAGACCGCCTGAGCGTCAACGCACTCCCGCTCCGGCTCCCCTTGAAAAGCCCGCGACCTTCTCCAGGTCGCGGGCTTTTTTTGTGCCCTTCTCCGGCCCCTGGCATATGCCTTGCTCTATCCATAAAATCCCGGGCGCCCGGCGCCCCTGATCTATGAATGCTCTGCTCCCATCTCTTGGAGGATTTCGATGAACGCATACCCTCGTGTCTGGCCCCTCTTACCCCTGAGCCTGGCCCTGCTCATCGCCTGTGGCGAGTCTGAACCCACCCTGGTGTCCTACGAGGACGAGGGGGAGGTCTGCCTCAACCGCAGCCTCCAGGCCGACGACGCCCCCCTCCAGGAGGGGGCCCCCTTAAGCGTGCGGGTGGAATTGCCGGTCTGCCTCTCCTCCAGTTGCACCAGCGCCCCCGTGACATCCTGCGAACTTAGCCTTGAGGACCACACCATCACCCTGAGTTCCCACGCCTCCTACCTGGACACCAGCCAACCCCTGGGAAGCTGCACCGCCGACTGCGGTCTGCTCTTCGCCGAATGCGAGCTCCCCGCGCTCGCAGCCGGTCAGTACACCCTGATCCACGGCGAACACACCTACACCTTTGCGATCCCCTCCGAGCCCGTGGGCTGCCTGGAGCCCACGGCCGACTGAGCCCGGCTCCCCTCATCTTTCTGAGTCCGCTCCCCACTTTTCTGAACCATGCTGATTTAGGAGTTCACGATGCGCCCCCTTTCCACGACCCTTCTTGCCCTGCTCTCCCTCCCCCTGATGGCCGCGGCCTGTGGCAACGACGACGCCTCCCCCGAAGACGTCCGCTACGAGAACCAGGGCCAGGTCTGCCTGCACCTGGCCGAAGACGCGCAGAACACCAGCGCCATCGAGATCCCCTCGATCAGCGTCACGATCCCGATCTGCCTCTCGTCGAGCTGCTCGCTCAACCCCGAGGCCAGCTGCACCGCCAGCGTCGAGGGCACGACCATCACCCTGAGCTCCGAGGCCTCCTTCCTCGACTACAGCGTCACCGACCGCGCATGCACCGAGGACTGCGGCCAGCTCCAGGCCCGCTGCGCGATCCCCGCGCTGGAGGCCGGCGAGTACACCGTGATCCATGGCGAGGAAACGTTCACCCTGGAGGTGAATCCTGCCGAAGAACCCACCACCTGCCATGGCGCGCGCTTCCAGTGATCGCGCGCCCCGCGCTTAAGCGGGGGTGAACTAAAAAAACGCGTCCGCGCTTAAGCGCTGGACGCGTTTTTTTGGGCGAGCCCCTCGCCACCCCACCGCCAACTTGAGCCCCTTACCTCCACTTCTGGACGTCCAGAACACCCACTTAAGCCTTCGACCGCCCACTCTCTCGTCTGCAGAAACCCCACTTGAGCCCCTTACCAGCACTTCTGGACGTCCAGAACACCCACTTAAGCCTTCGACCGCCCACTCTCTCGTCTGCAGAAACCCCACTTGAGCCCCTTACCAGCACTTCTGGACGTCCAGAACACCCACTTGAGCCCCTTACCAGCACTTCTGGACGTCCAGAACACCCACTTGAGCCTTCGACCGCCCGCTCTGTCGTCGGCAGAAACCCCACTTGAGCCCCTTACCTACCCTTCTGGACATCCAGAACACCCACTTGAGCCCCTTACCTACACTTCTGGACATCCAGAACACCCACTTGAGCCCCTTACCTACACTTCTGGACGTCCAGAAACACCACTTGAGCCCCTTACCTCCACTTCTGGACGTCCAGAATGCTCAGCGCTTCCGCGTGGAGGCGGTGTTCGAGAGCATGATCAGCACCTCGGAGTCTTCGGGCTCAATGCGCTCGGTATGCGACTGCTCCACCATCAGGAACTCGCTGGAGCGCTCCTGCGGAAGGTAGCCGGTCAGCGCCGCCGGAATGGTGTAGCTCCCGGTGTTGCGCACCTCACAGATGATCGTGCGGTGGGTGCCATCGCTGCCGCGGGCGTCCACGTCGATGCGCACCACCGAGGCGCCCTCCGCCGGCGTCCAGCGCACCTGTAGATCCTCGCCAGGCACCAGCGCGTCGTGCTCAAAATCATCGGCCACCAGCGTCTGCATCGTGCGGTCAAAGCCCGGGAACGCAAACTCCCCCTCGCTCCCCGGCGACATCACCCGCAGCTCGGCCCCCTGATCAAAGAGGAACTGCCCGCCCAGCCCCTGGGGCGGGTGATAGCAGGAGCCCTGACCGCTCGGCGCCGTAAACGCCGCCGGATTCATGCCGTTGAGCCCGAAGAGCGTGATCGGTCCGGCGTCGTAATACGTGGTCTCGGGCACCTCGCTCCAGTACTCCCCGTACACCCGACAACGCTCCCCCTCGTCGACCGTCTCCCGGGGCAGGCGCCCGGCGCTCTCGCTGAAGCTGGAGCACACCAGCACCCCGCGCATCTCCGAGCTCAGCTCCTCCCCCACATAGGACTGCAGATCCTGGGTGAACACGAGCAACGTGGGCACGCTCTCGCACTCCCCGCTCTCTTTGTTCACGCGATGCCCCGACGGGCAGGGCCAGGGCTCCTCCCCGGCGTCGGGGTCGGCGTCGGCATCGACCTCGGCGTCGGCGTCGGGTTCAGCGCCCCCGTCGGCATCCTCCCCATCCACATCGGGGGCATCAGCATCGAGGTCCCCCAGATCCGCGGCGTCTTCCGGGCCCCCGTCGGTGGTGTCGGTATCAGGAGCATTCACATCGGAGTCGGTCCCCTCGGCCACGGTGTCCGTACCACAGCCACCGGCCCACAGGGCCCCACCACAGAGAAGGGCCATCCACCACATCTTGTCTCGCATCGCTTACTCCGCTTGCCAGAGAGTCTCTGGGTCGTCCGTCAACAAGGCGCTCAGAGTGCTTTGAGCCGCCCAAAAGTCAAGCCCCCTGCCGGGGGTCCGCCACTCACCTAACCTCTTGTCAAAGAAGCCGATCCCGGGAATCGGCGGCCAGTGCAGGGGCCTTGAGCGGCCTGGTGGCGCGGCTGGCCCCGGGGCTCGCTTCGTGGCAGGTTGGGCGCGTTTGCCCGCCCCGGCCATTCTCCCCCGGAGTCGCTCCGATGCCCCACCTTTCGCTCCTCTCCCCTCGAACCTTCGCGCTGACCCTGAGCGCCGCGCTCCTGCTGAGCGCCCCGGCGCTGGCCACCGCCGCGACCAACACGCAGTGCCAGACCCTCGACGACATGCCCGCGGCCAGCACCTTTGCGCCCCTTGTAGAGCGCCTGCCCGCCGAGCACCCGGCCGGCCCGGTCCTCGAATCCTGGGAGGCCCGCCGCCACCAGGCGCTCCAGGCCTGCACCCGGGGAGAGCAGCCCCTGGACGACGCGGCCTTTAAAACCCTGAAGCAGCGGGCCGACTTCTTCCGCGAGGCCACCGCCGCCAGCCAGCGCCTGGACCACTACAGGGAGCGCCGCGCCGAGCTCATCGATCAGGCTCTGGCCGAGGCCGAGATCTCAAAGCCCACCCATCAGCGCCTCCAAGACCGACTCCGCGCCTGCATGGAACACGCCTACCAGGAGCTGCCCACCGGGGAGGGCGGCGCGCCGCAGTACCACGCCTGGAACACCCCGATTGAGCGCTGCCTGAGCACCCTGGACCTGGAGCTGCGCGACCTCGCCAGCGCCGAGGAGGGAAGCTCCTGGGGGACCTTCTTGCTCTTGCTCCTGGTCATGCTCGGGCTCTCGGGGGGCGGCATCGCGCTGGCCCTGCTCAAGACCCGCAACGCCGAGCCCGGCGACACCCCGCCCGCCGCCGACGGCTGAGGCGCGCCCCCCCAACTCGCCCTTTCTTCAGGGGGACTTTCGCGGCATCATTCTGCGCGAAGCGACCACAGAGCCCGATCCCTGAAGGCGCCCCTTATCCCGTAGAGGCGCCCTCCCGGCCTTTTTGTCTCCCCGGAGGAGCCCCATGCCCCGTACCCCTGCCCTTATCCCCCTGGCGCTCCTGATGCTGGGCGTCGCCTGCTCGGAGCCCGACGCCACCGAAACCCCGGATGGCGGCACGCTCGACGCCGACGCCGAGGCCGACGTCGGCCCCCTGCCCACCGCGCGCACCACCGACTGCGACGCCTTGATGCCCTCGTACTGCGCGCTCCCCTGGCCCTCGAACCTCTACCTCAAAGAGGACGCCGCTCAACAGACCGGCTACGCGCTGGACTTCGGCGATTCCAGCCTCCCCAAAAGCCGCCAGGACCATATCGCCCCCGACGCCTACCGCCGCCTCGACGGCTACGGGCCGGGCTCCCCGATCATCACCCTCTTCCCCGACATCGACGTCTCGCAGATGGCCGGCGAAGACTCCATTGAGCGCTCCCTCGAGGATGAGGATCGCCAGATCTTCTTGCTGCGCGTCGCCGACCAGGGCGTGGAGCACGTACCCTACTGGGCCGAGCTCGACTCCCAGGCGCCCTCCAGTGACAAGCAGGTCCTCTACATCCGGCCGGCGGTGATCCTGGAGCTCGACAGCCGCTACATCGTGGCCATGCGCAACCTCACCACCACCGGGGGCCAGCCCATCGCGCCCTCGGCGGCGTTTGAGGCCTACCGCAGCGGCCAGGCCGCCGACGATCCGGAGCTGGCCTGGCGTCAGGAGCGCTTCGACGAGATCTTCGCCCTGCTCCAAGACCAGGGCGTGGCCCCCGAGGAGCTCACCCTGGCCTGGGACTTCCACACCTCCAGCTCCCAGGCCCTCCACGGCCCGGCCCGCTCCATGGTGAGCGACGCGCTCCACGCCATCGAAGAGACGCCGGTCGAATTCACCATCGACATCCTCACCGTCAACACCCCGGAGGAGCACCCCCACATCGCGCTCGACATCCTGGGCACCTTCACCGTCCCCAGCTTCGTGACGCGCTCGGAGCGCGCCCCGGCCGAGGGCTACCTGCTCAACCGCAACGACGATGGCACCATCTCGCAGCAGGGCACCCATCAATCGACCTTCTGGCTGCGCATCCCCCACTCCGCCCTCGATGGCACGCCCCACGGGCTGGTCAAGTACGGCCACGGCATGCTCGGCAGCGGCGAAGAGGTGACCTACGGCTCCAATCACGTGGCCAAAATTGCCCACGAGAAGCACCTGATCTTTTTTGCCACCACCTTCGCCGGCTTCTCCCAGCGCGATATCCCCCTGGCCGGCTATGCCCTGCAACACGCCACCTACTTTGAAGAGCTCGTCGATCGGATGCACCAGGGCCTGGTCGACTACGCCGTGCTCACCCGGGCGATGCGCGACGGGCTCACCGAGATCGCCGAGCTGGCCGACTACAATCTCCAGGTCAACCCCGAGGAGCTCTACTACATGGGCATCAGCCAGGGCGGGATCTACGGGGTGAGCTTTCTGGCGCTGACCCCCGACGTGGAGCGCGCCCACCTGGGCGTGCCCGGCGCCAACTACGCCATGCTCCTGGAGCGCTCGGCGAACTTTGCCACCTACTTCACCTTCTTAAAGCTGGGCTACCCCGATCGCGTGGACCAGGAGCTGGCCATCGCGGCCATCCAGCTGCTCTGGGACAGCGTCGATCCCATCAGCTACCTGCGCCACATCGACCAGGAGCCCTTCTATCCCGGCGACAAGCGCGCGCTCTTTGCCCCGGCCAAAGGCGACTACCAGGTGGCCGTGGTCACCAACGAGATCGCCGCTCGCACCGACATCGGGATTCCCCTGATGCGCCCCTACGACAGTGAGCGTGAGCCCTGGGGAGTGCCCACCGCCGAGTATCCCCGGGCGGGCTCCGGCGTGGTGCTCTACGATTTCGGCAACCCCTGGCCGGCCCCGGGCCCGCAGCCTCCCGAAGACGAGCTGGGCGACCCCCACACGCTGCCTCGGCGCTTGACCGAGCACCAGGAGCAGATGGTCCACTTCTGGCGCACCGGCGAGATCATCGACGTCTGCCAGGGAGGCCCCTGCGTGTTCGGGAGAGATTGAGGGCGTGTTCGGGAGAGATTGAGGGCGCCCCCGGGCGCAAAACCCGCAACACCCCCGGGGCGCCCGGCGCCCGGGGGGGCTCTGAGGGCCGGAGTCTCCTCCGGCCCTCGGGCGCTTTGAGGCGCCGGCGAACTCGCGCGGCACCCCGGGGCGCGCCCCGCCCCGGCTTGGGACAACTCCCATGGTGCGCACCTTTTGGAGTGCCATGCCCGGCTCGCCACCCGATCAACGCCCCGGAGCGTGCGGGCCCGACGCACCCTGTGCCGATCCGAGTCCCCCAGCCGAGGCCTCCCATGAACATTCTTCTGGCCACCGACCTCTCCCTCGAAGCCGAAGGCGCCGCGCGCTGGGCGCTCGCACTTCGAGACCGCATTCATCAGGCCGACCATCAGGCCACGCTCCGCGCGCTCTACGTCTCGGAGCCCTCCTGGCACGCCATGAAAGGGGAGGCCCAGGTCACCGACATGCCCGGCCTCAACTACCAGACCACCCACGAGGTGCGAGACTGGCTCAAAGGGGTCGACGACGACACCGCGGACGTCGACATCGTCGTCCGCGAGGGCAACCCCTCACGCGAGATCACCGAGTACTGCAAGCAGAACCCGGTCGACTGGTTGATCACCGGCACCAGCGGCGCCGGCGCCTTCGGCCGCGCGTTGCTCGGCTCCACCTCGCTCAAACTCGCCCACCGCGCCCCGACCCGCACCGTGCTGGTCAAACCCGATCACCAGAGCCTCCCGGATCACCCGCGCATGGCGGTGGCCGTCGACTTCTTCCCGGGCTCCCAGTCCGCGCTCTTCAGCGCCGCGCAGCTGGCCCACCTCAACGAGGGAACGCTGGAGCTGGTCCACGTCCTGCAAGACCACCCCACGCCCACCCTCAACACCGGCCTGGTCAATTACCTGGCGCCTCGCGACATGGAGGAGTTGAGCGCCCGCACCCGGGACAGCCTCAACGCGCTCTGCGCCCAGGTCCAGGCGCTCTACGCCGGGCTCAAGGTCGAGGCCCACGTCTTCTCGGGGCGCGCGGCCCCCACCCTGATTCACTTCTGCGAACACAACGCCATCGACCTTGTGGTGCTGGCCAAACGCTCGCGCTCCGCGCTCCAGGACCGCGCCCTGGGCTCGGTCGCCGGCGCCGTGGCCCGCAAGCATCCCACCACCGTGATGCTGGTGCCCATCGACGAGGAGAGCGAGGACTGAGCCTCAGACCTCCTCGGGCTCCCGGGCTCGCCCCGGGCCGGGCGCCGCGATGCGGCGCGGGGTGGCCATCTCCAGGGTGACCTCCAGCGCCAGCCCCTGACGCTCGGGCTCCGGGGCCGGCGCCCCCGCCGGCATCAGGCGCTCGCCATGCTCCTCCCACCACCGGCGCGCCCGATGCTCGTCCCAGGCCTGGGCCGCCCCGCATCGCTCCAGCGCCTGGCGAAACTCAGCCATGGTCTGCGGCCGCTCACCGACCTTGCGACTCAACGCGCGCATCACCAGAGCTTCGAGATCGGCGTCGATGGCACGTCCCACCTGCGAGAGCGGCGGCGGGTCGTCCTGGACCTGCTTGAGCATCAGTTTCACCGGCGAGTCCTCCTCGTAGGGGTTGCGCCCGGTCAGGAGCACGTAGGCCACCGCGCCCAGCGCGAAGACATCCACCCGCACGTCATCAGCCCCCTGCCCCAGAATCACTTCCGGCGCCATAAAGCCCGGCGAGCCCTGCAGAATGTCGCGTCCGGTAAGCTGCACCTCCTTCGGGGCGTGAATGTCTTTGACCAGCCCGAAGTCGAGCACCTTCACAAAATCGCCGAGCCCGCCCCGCATCCCCACCACCACGTTGCCCGGCTTGATGTCGCGGTGAATCAACCCCACCTCGTGCGCTTCCTGCAGGGCGCCGCAGATCTGCCGCAGCAAAAAGATCACTCGCCCCTCATCCAGCGGACCGGCGTACGTGCTCAGCTCGGCCAACGTCACACCTTCCAGGTACTCCATCGCGTAATAAAACACGCCCTCGGTGGTGCGCCCGTAGTCGTAGATCGTGATGGTGTTGGGGTGGGTCAGCCGGCAGGTCAACTGGACCTCGCGCTCAAAACGACGCACCGACTCCCGGTCGTAGAGCTCGGGGCGCAGCAACTTCACCGCCGTGGGGCGCTGCAACATCGCGTGATGCGCCCGGTACACGGTGCCCACCCCGCCCTCCCCGATCTTCTGCTCCAGGGTGTACTGCCCCAGCCGGCGGGCCGCGTCGACCATCGCCTCAAAGCGGCGTCGGTACGAACGGGAGGTGCGCACGCCCACCAGCACCGCCAGCCCCAGCGCCAGTAGGGTCAGCGCCAGGGTGATGTTGCGCTGACGCTCGATCACAGCGGTGAAGTCACTGCGGGGCACCACCGTGGCAATCGTCAGCTCGCGCGGCCCCAGCCGGACCGGCCGAAACCCCGCCCAGTAGCGCTCGCCAGCGGTGTCGACCTCCACCAGCTCCGCCCGGCTCCCGGCGTCTCGCCAGGCTCGCAGCGCCTCGCCAAGCGGCCACAACCCCAGCGCATCGATCGACTTGAGCACGTCGGCCCGAATGGCCTCCGGGGCTTCGTAGCGCCCCCGGGCCGGCAGTCCCATCACGGTCTCATCGCCGGCGAGCACCGCCACAAAGCCGTGCTCAGTCGGACGCACCCCGGTGGTGAACGCCGAGATGTCGGTAAGCCTCACATCCAGGGCCACCACCCGGGCCGGGCCTTCGGGCGACGCAAAGCGCAGCGAGGCGGTGATGCCCGGCTCTTCGGTGGTGTAAAAGGTGTAGGGCTCGGTCCACTGAATCTGGCGCGGGGGCGCAGACATCGCGCCGACGTACCAGGGCCGCTTTCGGGTGTCGTAGTCCAGCGCCTCCTCCCAGCGCTCCACTACCTGAGCGCGGGCATCCCAGCGCGTCCAGCGCACCTGCTCGCCCCAGCGGGCGCGGTCCACCTGGCGGTTTACCCAGCCCTCGCCCTGCTCCAGCAGCAGGTACTCGCGCCCCTGATTGTCGGCGTAGAGCAGTGAGGTGACCTGGGGCAGGCGACGCAGCACCGGCACCAGGCGCGCGTTCATCGCCTCCAGGTTGCCCTCTTCCAGGCTCAGGTCCCCGGAGCTGCCCCAGTCGGCGACCACGTCGAGCTGGGTGGCCACCGGCTCAAAGAAACGGGCGAGTTCGGCATCGGCTCGGGTGACCGCCTGCGCGATGGCCTGCTCCGAGAGCTCCTCGACGGCCCGGTAGGACCCGACCAGAAACACCGCCGCGACCGCGCCGGCAGTGAGCAGAGTAAGGAGCACCAGGTTGCGCACCAGCTGGTGGCGCAACGTGGTGTCGTGTGGACCTCCCGGACTGCTCTCCCTTCCGAACATCGTACTCCCGGGGGCGTCGCCGGCCTCCCGACTACACCCGCTTCAAGCCTTCTTCCCACAACTCCAGATGTTGATTGCGGCGCTGCTGACTCATCGCCGGGCTAAAGCGTTTCGCCTCGCGCCAGGTCTCCCGGATCTCGTCGAAACCACTGAAGAGCCCCACGCCCAGCCCGGCCAGAAGCGCGGCGCCCAGCGCCGTGGTGTCGGTCATCTGTGGGCGCACGATTTCGCGGTTCAAGAAGTCGGCCTGCATCTGCATCAACAAATCGTTGGCGCTGGCGCCACCATCGACCCGCAGCACTTTGAGCTCTTCGCCCAGGTCTTGCTCCATGGCCTTGAGCAAGTCCACGTTTTGAAGCGCGATGGCCTCCAACGCCGCCCGGGCGATATGCGCGCGCGTGGTCCCACGGGTCAGCCCCCACAACACACCGCGAGCCCCGGGGTTCCAGTAGGGCGCGCCCAGCCCGGCCAGGCTCGGGATCAGCACCACGCCCTCGCTGGACTCGACCTGCCCGGCAAGCTCCTCGATCTCGGCGGCAGTCTTAAAGAAGCCCAGCCCATCGCGCAGCCACTGCACCAGGGCCCCGGCGATAAAGGCGCTTCCCTCCAGCGCGTAGGTCATCTTCTGGTCGATCTTCCAGGCCGCCGTCGAGAGCAGCCGATGCCGACTCATCACCGGCGTATCCCCGGTGTTCATCAACAAAAACGCCCCGGTCCCATAGGTACACTTGGCCTCGCCCGGCGAGTAGCAGACCTGACCGAAGAGCGCCGCTTGCTGGTCGCCGGCCATCCCGCAGATCGGGGTCCCATCGGCCAGCCCTTCGATTCCCTGCACTTCGCCCAGGACCTCGGCGTTGCCCACGATGGTCGGCAACATCGACTCGGGTACCCGAAAGAGCTCCAGAAGCTCCGGATCCCACTCCCCGGTGTGCAGGTTCATCAGCAGGGTACGCGAGGCGTTGGACACGTCGCTGGCGTGCACCTTACCCCCGGTGAGGCGCCAGAGCAGGAAGCTGTCGATCGTGCCAAAGCGCAGCTCCCCTTGCTCGGCACGCCGACGCGCGCCCGGCACGTGGTCGAGGATCCACTCGATCTTGGTGCCCGAGAAGTAGGGGTCGAGAATCAGCCCGGTGCGCTCGCGAACCATCGGCTCATGACCATCGTCGGCCAGCTGCTGGATGCGCCCGCGGGTGCGCCGATCCTGCCAGACAATGGCGTTATGAATGGCCTCCCCGGTGCGCGCATCCCAGACCACGGTGGTTTCGCGCTGGTTGGTGATGCCCACCGCCGCGATCTCCTCGGGCTTGATGCCGGCCTGGGCCACTGCCCGTCGGATCGTGCTCCGGGTCGAGTTCCAGATCGCCTCCGGGTCGTGCTCCACCCACGAGGGCTTCGGAAAGATCTGCTCAAACTCTTCATTCACCTGCCCCACCACTTTGAGCCGATCATCGAGAATAATGACCGTCGTGCCCGTGGTGCCCTGATCGATCGCACAGATATAGCGCGCCATGCTCTCCCTCGAGTTGGTGGCCTGAATGACTCACACCGCTTTTGATGTCCTTCGATATACCAGAACCGGCCCCGGACTGACCACGCCGGCGATGACCCGACACAAAAAACACGCCCCGAAAGCCCACCTGGGGCTCCCGGGACGTGCGCAGGTCCTGGATGCGGCGAGCTGCCGCTCCAATGAGGAGAACTTACTTCGCGTCGGCGATCTCGAAGTTCTCCGGATGTTTATCGCGCTGACCGCGCAGGTGAATCGTCTTGCCAAACGTCTTTTCCAGATCCTGCACCGTCTTGCGCTCGGCGCTGAGCATGTAGGAGACCACGTCGGCGTTGGCCTCCACATAGATGTCTTTATGGCTAAAGGTGCGGGCCTCTCGCCGAATCTCGCGCACGATCTCAGCGCTGACCGTCTCCGGCGACTTCACATGCCCCAGCCCCTTGCAGCGCTCGCAGGGGTCGCACATGTACTGGACCAGCGACTCACGCACGCGTTTGCGGGTCATCTCCACCAGCCCGAACTCCGAGATGGCCAGCGAGTTGGTGGTCACGCGGTCTTTTTTAAGCGCGGCCTCCAGCGTGCGATAGACCCGCTCCCGGTTGCGGGCATCTTCCATATCGATGAAATCGATGATGATGATCCCACCGATGTTGCGCAGACGCAGCTGGTAGACGACCTCTTCGGCCGCCTCCAGGTTGGTGCGCAAAATCGTCTCTTCGAGATCGCTGCCGGAACCCACAAATTTGCCGGTGTTCACATCCACGGCGGTCAGCGCCTCGGTCTTATCAAAGACCAGGCTTCCCCCGCTGGGAAGCGGCACTTCCCGCGCGAGCGCCCGGTCGATCTCGACCTCAATGCCGTAGGCATCGAAGATGGGCTCATCGGCGGTGTACATCTCAATATTATCGGCAAACGAAGGCATGTAGTGCTTCGTAAACCCGCTCACCCGCTTGTAGGCCTCTTCATCGTCGACGATGAGCTTGCCCACATCGGTGGTAAAGAGGTCGCGCGCGGCGCGCAGCAAGAGGTCGGGCTCCTCGTTGAGCAGGTAGGGCGCCTTAACCTGATTGGACTTGTCCAGGATGTCGGTCCACAGCTTGACCAGCAGCTGCATATCCCGCACCAGCTTATCCTCGCTGATGCCCTCGCTGACGGTACGCACGATAAACCCGGTGCCCGGCGGTCGGTTCTCTTCGACGAGCTTGCGCAGGCGCTTGCGCTCCTTCTCCGACTCGATGCGGCGGCTGATGCCCACATGCGAGACCGTGGGCATGAACACCACGTAGCGCCCCGGCAACGAGATATGCCCGGTCAGGCGCGCGCCCTTGGTGCCCATCGGCTCCTTGGCCACCTGCACCAGGACCTCCTGCCCCTCCTTGATGCAGTCGGAGATGTTGATCTTGCGGCTGATCTTGCCCCGGGAAGGCGGCGGCCACTGGTCGCCGTCCTCTTCCAGCAGGTTGATGTCTTTCTCAAAGTTGTAGAAATCGCTCACATGTAAGAACCCGGCCTTCTCCTGGGCCACGTCCACAAACGCCGCCTGCATCCCGGGCAGCACGCGCAACACCTTACCTTTGTAGATGTTGCCGGCCACGCCCCGGTCGCGGCGGCGTTCCATGTAGATTTCGCTCAACAGCCCGTCCTCGATCAGCGCCACGCGCGTCTCCGAACGGGTCGAGTTGACCACCAGAATGTTGGACATATCACCTCATCGCGAACCTCGGGGACCTTCCATGACCAGGTCGCCGTCCGGGGGCACACGCTTCAAAGACCTGCGCCACCTGCGTCACAACCTCCCGCGCAGTGCCACTGCCCGGTTCAGACCTCGCCACCTATAAAAAGGCCGGCGCCTGCCACCGTGCGCAACGCTGCTCAGACACCGCTCAGGGCACCCAAAGGCTCATCTCTACTGGGTTGAAAAATGCTCGAATGCTCAAAAAATCGCTCTCGCTCCTGGAGGCTCCACCGCCTGGCCAAGCCCGGGAGGCTCGCCGCAGAGAACGCCTCTCCGGGCGTATCTAACGCGTTCAAAACGTGGGTGTTCACACTGGCTACTCGATCCGTACCGCTCGCCATCACGGGGGGCCGCACGGTCTCGGCAGCGCGCTTAGCTCTTCGCTCAAAGCTATATCACAGGCCCAGATCGCCGACTAGCTGCGATCCTTATGCCCTAAGTTTTTGCCACCTCTGGAGCAACGCTTAACCACTCGGTCGACGCCCTCCCCGCTTCGCCCCGCCAGTTCCGGCCTTTGTGCAGATGGCACGGCTTCTGCATTGCCCTCCCACACCTGACACGGAGCGGCGAATGTTCCCCAACACTCCAGAGCGCTCCCAGGTTCGCGCCGGGCGCCCCGCCATCACGGGGCGCCCGCGCACCTTTCTCGCCATCCTGGCCCTGCCGGTGTTGACAAGCGCCGGCCAACTCTTTACACACTGGTCCATCGTCTTCGCGAATACTTCGCCGCTCGGCGGTGTTCACCTCCCGAACACCCCGAAGCTGCCTGTGGTCTATCGCGCTCGTTGACGATCTGCCTGCGCTTCACCCCTCCGCGCATCTGCGTCGCCCTCCCCGGGCCACGTCCAGGCCCGCGCCCATCCCCGCTCTACTTCTCACCACCCCGGCACCATCCTCGCCACGCGCCATAACTGCCGGTCTGCCGACCTCCGGGTCCATGCCCTTGCCTGCGGCGCCTGAGCCCCCTGCCCCTGTTCTCAACGTCTGAACCTACCTCATCTTTTTCAAACCTCCCCTCAAGGAGCACCCCCAAATGAACCTCAAAGAACTCAAGGAGAAGAAGATCGGCCAGCTTACGCAGATGGCCAAAGAAGCCGGCATCGACGGCGCCGGTAACCTGCGTAAGCAAGAGCTCATCTTCGCGCTTCTTCAGGCTCAGGCCGAACAAGACGGCTCGATCTCCGGCGAAGGCGTCCTGGAAATCCTCCCCGATGGCTTCGGCTTTCTGCGCGCGCCGGACTACAACTACCTCCCGGGCCCCGACGATATCTACGTCTCGCCAAGCCAGATTCGCCGCTTTAACCTGCGCACCGGCGACACCGTCAGCGGCCAGATTCGCCCGCCCAAAGAGAGCGAGCGCTACTTCGCGCTGCTCAAGGTCGAGCAGGTCAACTTCCAGGATCCGGAGCACGCCCGCGAGAAGATCCTCTTCGACAACCTCACCCCGCTCTACCCGGAGGAGCGCCTGCAGATGGAGACGGCCAAAGACGGCTTCTCCACCCGCATCATCGACCTGCTCACCCCCATCGGCAAAGGTCAGCGCGCCCTGATCGTCGCCCCCCCGCGTACCGGTAAGACCGTCCTGATGCAGGACATCGCCAACGCCATCGGCGACAACCACCCCGACGTGGTTCTCATCGTGCTGCTCATCGACGAGCGTCCCGAAGAGGTCACCGACATGCAGCGCTCGGTGCGCGGCGAGGTTGTGTCGTCGACCTTCGACGAGCCGGCCCAGCGCCACGTGCAGGTCGCCGAGATGGTCATCGAGAAGGCCAAGCGCCTGGTCGAACACAAGCGCGACGTCGTCATCCTCCTCGACTCCATCACCCGTCTGGCCCGCGCCTACAACACGGTGGTGCCCCCCTCCGGCAAGATCCTCTCCGGTGGTGTCGACTCCAACGCCCTGCACAAGCCCAAGCGCTTCTTCGGCGCGGCCCGTAACATCGAAGAGGGCGGCAGCCTCACCATCATCGCCACCGCGCTTATCGACACCGGTAGCCGCATGGACGAGGTCATCTTCGAAGAGTTCAAGGGCACCGGTAACTCCGAGCTGCACCTGGACCGCAAGCTCATGGAAAAGCGCATCTTCCCCTGCCTGGACATCAACCGCTCGGGCACGCGCAAAGAAGAGCTGCTCATGGAAGACAGCCAGCTCAACCGCGTCTGGATTCTGCGCCAGCTCCTGCACCCGCTCAACGTGGTCGACTCGATGGAGTTCCTCATCGACAAGCTCGGCAAGACCGACTCCAACGCCGACTTCCTCCAGTCGATGAGTGGCTGATTCTGGCTTCGGGCCGGCCGGGCCCCACCGCTCGGCCGGCCCTGTTACGCTCCTCCTCTTTCCCTGTTGACCGTCGGGCTGTGAGCCGATCCCATGTTCGAAAAACTTAAGGAAGTCGAGGCGCGCTACCACCAGCTCAACAGCCAGCTTGCCGATCCCCAGGTCGCCTCCGACCCCAACACGTTTCGCAAGCTGGCCAAAGAGCACGCGCTGCTCCAGGAAGTCGTCACCACCTTCCAGCGCTACAAAAGCGTCGAAGGCGAAATCGCCGAAAACCGCGATCTCCTCTCCGAAGACGATGACGACGCCATCCGGCAGATGGCAAAAGACGAGCTGGAGCGGCTGAACCCCGAGCTCGACGCGCTGGCGCTGACGCTTAAGCGCCTGCTCCTGCCTCGCGATCCCCTCGACGATAAAAACACCTACCTGGAGATCCGCGCCGGCACCGGCGGGGAAGAGGCCGCGCTCTTTGCGGCCGACCTCTTTCGGATGTACGCCCGCTACGCCGAGCGCATGGGCTGGAAGATCGAGATCGTCTCCACCAACGAGACCGACCGCGGGGGATTTCGCGAGGTCATCGCGTTGATCGAGGGCGACAGTGTCTACAGTCGACTCAAATTTGAGGCCGGCACCCACCGCGTGCAACGCGTGCCCGATACCGAGAGCCAGGGCCGCATTCACACCTCCGCGGTCACCGTGGCCGTCCTCCCCGAGGCCGACGACGTAGAGATCAACATCAGCGACAACGATCTCAAGATCGACGTCTACCGCTCCTCCGGCCCGGGCGGCCAGTCCGTCAACACCACCGACTCGGCCGTGCGCATCACCCACCTGCCCACCGGCCTGGTGGTGACCTGTCAGGACGAAAAGAGCCAGCATAAAAACCGCGCCAAGGCCCTGCGGGTGCTCCAGGCTCGGCTGCTGGAACGGGAGCGCGAGGAGCAACGCCAGGAGATCGAAGCCGAGCGACGCGGTCAGGTGGGCTCCGGGGACCGCTCTGAGCGCATCCGCACCTACAATTTCCCGCAATCGCGCATCACCGATCACCGCATCGGGTTTACCACCCACCGGCTCGACGAAGTCCTGGGGGGCAACGTCGATGAGCTCATCGACCCGCTCATCGCGCATCACCAGGCCGAGGCCTTGCAAAACCTCAACTGAGCCCGACCGGCGCCGCTCCAGGCGCCGCTCCCCCGAGACTACTTCAGGCGCAGTTTCAACCGCCCCATCTTGCCATCTTGCGCCTCGACCTGACCGGCCCACCTCACCCAGAGCTGCTCGGCGGCGGCCTGCGCTGCCTGATTGTCCACGGCGGCCTGAGGCCGGCGCACGTCAAGCACCAGCGGAAAGCTGGCCTCGTCGACCTCGTTGCCCAGGCAGAGCCCGCCACCGCGCGCGCCGCTGACGTTGTGCGTGATATTGACGTCTTCGATCACCACCCGGAAGGGAAGTTCGTAGCCCGGCTCTGTCACCCGGCGCGCGAGCTCAAGATCCGGGGCCGTGATGGCCAGCACCCCGCCTCCGTTCTCACCGGCGCGGTTTTTAAAGATGCCGCAGCCCAACATCACCTTCAGGCTCCCGTTGATCGCGGCGATGCCCCCTCCGGACCCCGTGGCCAGGTTGGCACTCACAACCACGCCATCGAGCTTCGCCTGCCCGCCTCCGCGTACCAACACGCCGCCGCCATGCCCGGCCCCCGCCCGGTTCTGACTGCACTCCCCCCCCTCCATCTTGAGCACCGCCCGGCCCACCACCGCCAGGCCGCCACCGTGGTCGGTGGCCAGGTTGTTGACCACGGACACACCACTGATCTTGACCAGGGCCGCTTTCCCGTCGCGGCCGATGGCCACCAGGCCACCACCGAGCTGCGCGCGATTCTCATACATCAGACCGCGCCCCTCTCCGGTGCATCTTAAGATCAGGCGAGCCCCCATCACCGCGATGGCGCCGCCGGCCCCGCGGGCGTCGTTGCCCTCCAAGATGGTGTCGGTCACCCGGGCCAGCCCCCCATCAATCGCCAGTGCCCCGCCCCACCCCTGGGTCGCCTCCCGGTCTTCGGGGCCCCCAACAGCACCGAGCGCCCGGTTGCGTTGCATCATGCAGCGCTCCACCACCAGCGGCCGCGAGAGATCTTCGGCCCAGATCGCGCCACCTCGACCGGCGCGATTGCTATCGAAGATACTGGCCACGACCCGCACCACGCTGCGCGCGATGCGCAGCGCTCCGCCACGTCGGACCGAGGCGTTCCCCTTCCAAATGCACCCCGAAAAGTACACGTCACGCCCGGGGATATCGTCCCCGGCGTCGCTGACTTTAACCGCCCCCCGGGAGAAACCCTCAAACGCACAGTTGACCACGGCCAGCGCCCGACTCCCGGCGATCTCCATGCCCCGCTGAGCCACCCCCTCTCGCCCCACCAGATAACAACCGACGATCCCCTGGGTCTGTCCCGCACGCACCCGCAACGCGCAGGGCGCCTCGCCAGGCGCCAGAAGGGTCACGCGCTCCGGATGATCGGGCAAGGTCTGTGCGCGCAACCACGCCAGACGCTCATCAATGCTCTCGATCCCCGGAGTGCAATCATTCACCAGCACCACACGGTCTGGAAGCTCCACCGCCTCCTGATAGACCCCGGGGCATACCCGGACCACGACCTCTTTTTTTTCGGCGAGCACCTGCTGAAACGCCCGCCGGGTGCCCTCTTGAATCGTTCGAAATGGCCGTTCCCGGCTGCCGTCAGACGCCTGCCCTGGCGCTGCCTCAAACGCCGCGTCCACATACACCACCGGCGCCAACTCCAGACCCGACGGCACATAAAATTCATGCTGGCGAGCACTCTCACGCACCCGTTCACGCTCGGCCTGCTCAAGCTCCTGCCGATGCTTTCGGCCCTGCTCCCCCTGCACAAAAGCCATCACGGACTCCTGTGCCCCTTCTTCCGCCATCATCACCTCCGGCGGCGGCGCACCAAAGTCGAGAGGCTCGCTGACCTCAATCTCCTCGGCAGATGCCCCCTGCTCCGCTCGCCTGGCGACCTCAGTCATCGCCGGCGTCAGGTGCACCTGACGCCCGAGCCCCTCCACGCGACGCTCCATGTCTTCGTGTTCACGAGCGCGCTGTCGGGCAACATCTCGAAAGATGACCCCGACTCCCAGACAGAGCATCCCGCCGAAGAACAAGAGCGCCGCGTGGCCGATCGACTCCCTGCCAACGCACTCACGCCAGTCGCCTGCCTGCATCTGGAGGTAATCCCCACCAAAGTTGGTCACAACCTCCGGAAGAATCCCCTGGCTGCCCAGCCCGCACACGAGCACCGGAACCAGCCCGGCGGCCATCAAGAGCGCGCCCAGGATCAGAAAACGCCGCATCCATGCTCGCGCTCTGTGTTCTGCCTGATTCATCGCCGCCTCGTGCTCATGATCATCACCACCGCCGCCTGGCCAGCACCCATCCGGCCAGGATCATCATGACCACGCCGTGCATCCCCAGCATCACCAGACGCCCGGCGCCGACAAACACATCGCGCAACGGTGCGCCAAACGCCTCCAGCGCACCGTAGGCCGTGGCCATCGGCACCCACCCGACGGCCCAATCAGCGCCGGGAGAAAGCGCCATCAGAGCCGCCACTCCCCCCACCGCAACCAGCGCGCGGCGGGTCGTTCCAGTCCCGAGCGCCGCCATAACGCCCAGCCCCACCCCACTCCACGCGGTGGCCAGAAGCGTCAGGGCCAGCCACCCCACCGCCGCCCCCGCTCCACCGCCGAGCTGCACCACCGCCCCCACTCCGGCTACGCCCACCACAGCCACAGGAATCACCGCCCGCACCCTGGCTACGACCATCGCCCCGGCATGCACCCCCAACGACAACTCGCGCATCAATCGCCCCCGCTCCACCGCCTCACAGGCCAACGCGGCCGCCCACACGTACACCCCCACAGCAAGGCCCACCCACAGATGCGCCGGCTCCGCGACGAACCGGCCCCCGATCAGGGCGGCCACCGGCGCGACCAGCACACGCCCCAACAGCCCCCACCCCCGACTCAGGGTGCCCTCCAACTCCCGGTCGGCCAGCACTGCCACCTCATAGGCCTCGGGCCACCATCTCCCGATCATAACGCCTCCCCGGCACACGTCCGCCACCGGGCTGCATTCCCCCAGAACCCCATTCCCTCAGGTCCCGGCACACACACGTGCTCGGTCGCCTCCACCAGCGCCACCGCCGCATCCTCGTCCATGCATACCACCGCCGCCACGCCCCCACGCACCAGCCCGCGCATCACCTCGAGTTTAGCCCCGGAGTCGGCGCCGGCGATCTCCACCAGCCATCCCCGCGCTCCCAGCAACATCGCCTCGCCAAGCGTCACCTTCCACCGCGCGACCTCATCCAGCTCTCGCACCTTCGCCTCACGCACCTCGGCCAGCCCCAGCTCCTGAATCACGGCCTCGATCCGCGCCCCCCGCGCCTCCACATCCAGCGCGCGCAGCCCCAGCTCCGCCGCGTAGCCCAGCAGCCGTGCCACCTTCATCCCTCCGTACACACACTCCCCCTCGGGAACATACCCCACCGCACCCTCCAGCCCGTCCAGGCCACAGGCCCCGCTTGCCGCCTTTTTTCGCCCCAGAAGGGTCATCATCAACGCGCGACGAGCCTCACTCCTCCCCTGCGGCACGACCACCAGCACGCCCGACTCCGCGCGCAGAGTCACCCCCGCCCACACCTCGTTGCGCCCCACACGCACCGCGAGTTTCTCTGCCCAGATCGCCATGCTACCCTCACGCCTTCGCCAGCCCCGGCGAGCGCCTCTCACAAAACGTTACCACCACACCATGCCTGCCATGACCTCACGCGACCAGATCTTTCGTAACATTCACAGCGCCATCACCTCCTGGGAAGCGACCACCGATCCTCTCAGCTGGCCTGCCACGCGCTTTGCCTCCCTGGCGCGCGAGCTCTTCGCCTACCAGTATCAGACCAACGCCGCCTACCGCACCCTCTGCACCAACCGCGGCGTAGCGCCGGCCGACGACCTCGATCTCAACCTCATCCCGGCCGTCCCCACCGATGCGTTCAAGGTGCTCGACCTCTTCCACGGTCCCTCGATCGCGCGCACCTTTCGCACCAGCGGCACCACCCAGGGGCAGCGGGGTCAGCACCACTTTGCGACCCTGGAGCTCTATCGCGCCTCCCTCCACCCAACCTTTGAGCGCTTCTGCAACCCCTCCCAACAAGCGCTGCGCCTGATCGTCCTGGCCCCCTCGCCAGACGATCTCCCCGATAGCAGCCTCTCCTTTATGCTCGGCGAGCTGATGGAGCGCTGGGGCAGCCCCGAGAGCACCTTTGTGATCGGGCTTCGGGACAACGCCTGGCACCTGGATCTGGCAGCTCTGGAACACGCGCTCGACCAGGCCGAGCAAGACGACACCCCTACCATGCTGCTGGGCACAGCCTTTGGTTACGTGGAGCTGCTCGACCGCACCACCCGTTCCTGGCGTCTCCCCCCGGGCTCTCGCCTCATGGAAACCGGCGGCTTCAAAGGGCGCTCGCGCACCCTGGACAAAGCAGATCTCTACGGACTTTTCGAAGAGCGCCTCGGGGTGCCGGCCCAACGCTGCATCAGCGAGTACTCGATGACTGAGCTCTCCAGCCAGACCTACACCGACGCCCTCAACGGCCCCGACGCCACCGGTCGCCTGGCCGCGCCGCCCTGGCTGCAACTCTCCGTGGTCGACCCGCTCACGCTGCAGCCCCTGACCGCCCCCGGCGCAACCGGCCTGATTCGCTTCATCGATCTGGCAAACCTCGACAGCGTGCTGGCCATCCAGACCTCCGACCGAGGCACCCTCTACCCGGACGGCACGCTCGAATTGCTGGGTCGCGCTCCCGAAGCCGAACTCCGCGGCTGCAGCCTGACCATCGAAGAGATCGCCGAAGGGCTCGACCCGCGCTAACCCACCTCCGACACCTCCACCACGCGAGCCCACCCCAAAAGGTTGGCTCGCCCGTCATGCCACCATGCAAGAGGCGGCGCCTGCATCTGCCCGGCCGGCGCCACCCGCGTGGCGCCCAGCCTGACGACCTCTTCCAGCAGGTCCTCCCGACCTGCCCACGCGCCACCCAACGCCACGCCCTGCACCTGCCCTCGCGGCTGCACCACCGCGGGTGCCAGGTCAGCGATCCCCTCAACCCGATGCACACTCACGGCGTGCGGTCCACGCTCGCCACCCTCAAAGGCCTCGCGCGCCAGGCGCACATACCCCACGCCTTCGCTATAGACCTCTCCCTGCATCTGGGCCAACGCCAGCCCCTGCGCGCGGGCGGCCTCCTGAACCTCGTCCATCTTCCCCGCCCCCAGGCGCGCTTCCTCCGCGGCGATACATCCGGCCAGCGCCTTGCCAAAGGCCCGCCAGCGCGCCTCCTCACCCACCACCACGATCGCTCGCACCGAGAAGCAACCGGACTGCCGCCACATCACCACGTCGCGCGCAAAGCGGCGAGCTTCCTCCTGAAGATCGACCTCCACTCCATCGACCAGCACTCCAAAACTCACCCGATGCCCGTAGCCCACCACCCGCGCCCCGGGTGCCAGGCGACCGATCTCGTGGAGCGTCGCATCACTGCCACTGACCACCACCACCTCGGCCTCCCCCCAGCGCTCTCCCTGGAGCACCTCCCAGCCCGCCAGTTCACACACCTTGCGGCCAAAACACGCCCCGCGCCTCGATAAGCGCACCCCCTGTTTCACCCCGATCATCTCCCCCAGCAGCACAGGCCCCACGCCGGCCCCCGGTAACATCGGCCAGATATGGCTGACCATCTTCGGCCACACCACTCGCTGCCCCGGCCCCACCGCCGCCAACTCCCGCTCCAGGCGCCCGGCGGCTTGCTCCACATCCCAACTCTGAAGGTGCAGAGCCAGGCCTTCACGCGCCATCGCCTCCGGCCACCCATCGGCGACCATCGCCTCGACCAGCCCGCGCTCCTCCCGCGCGAACCTCTCGACCACCCGACGCCCCACCTCCACATCCACTCGCCACGACTTACTCACGGTGCCACCTCCGCGGCAGCACTCACCTCACCCGCTTCCGACGGGCCTCCGGCCCAGGCCTCGCCCAACCACAGCCTCACCTCCGCCCGATCGGCGCGCCCCTGCTCTCCGGCACGCACGCTGAGCGCCTCGACCGGTGTCAGCCAGCGCGCCAAATCCTCACGCCCCTTCTCTTCAAAGATGCCCCGAAGCGCCCCTAACTCCACATACACTCCGCCGCCTTCCACACCTTCGAGAAGCGCATCCACACCGCGACGGGCCAGCCCCTCGCCCAGCGGTTGCGCGCTGCGCTCCCAGCGATTGGCATGATCAAAAGCCACCACGCTATCGACCAACAACACATGATCATCGCCCAGGATCAACGCCCACTTCAGCTCGCCATCCTCCAGCCAGGCGTACTGGATCATATGCCGAATCACCTGACGCTGGAGCTTCCCCCGACTGATCTGCGTAAGCGAATTGAGCATATCCTCCACCGGCCGACGCTCCTTAATCGGCAGGAGCACCGCATCACGTGTGGTCTTCAACCGCACCAGCGACGCCCAGGCCTCCACGCCCTCCTGCTCAAAAAACGCATTCTCCAGGCCATACACCACCACCATCGCCTGTCCGGCGAGCTGACCGATCGCGTCGTTCATCACATCCACACGAAGATCTTCTTCGAGGGCTTTGACCCAGCGCTCCCACCCCTGACGATCTTCAGAAGAGAGCGCCCCGAGCACAAACCTCACAACCTCTCCCGGGTCTCCCGAGAGCCGCGCCACCCCCAGCACTCCCGGACGCACCAGCCCGCCCACCATGGGCAACTCCCCCTCGGCTCGACCAAAATCGATCATCCCCGACGCCAGCCCGGGCGCTCCCGGCGTGGCAACCTCCAACTCCACCCGCTCGCGAGTCTCATCCAGACCGCCGCGCACATGCACCCACCCCAGCTCCCGGGCCAGGCGCTGTGCCAACACCCCGGCATGCCCCTCCCCGCCCAACCCTCGGGCGAGCGCTCCCGCAGCGATCATCGCCGAGAGCCGACGCTCCGCACTGCTGGCCAGAAACTCCCGATGCGCCCCCACTTCCAGCGCCTGCGTCCCGAGCGCCATCACGATCTCATCAAGGCCCCGGGCTCCCTCTCCCGCGCCCTCGGCGTCGATAAACCACCCCACCGCCCACCGCCGCCTGTCGATCACCGACCAGCCCCGAAACCTCCCGGCATCATCGTACCAGCGCGCTCCCCGGGCTTTCTCGTGATCCTGCTCTTTCGCCTCCAGCCCCCAGATCGCCCCGGGATCGGGCACCCTTCCCCCCTCCTGACGCCAGCCCGCGACCACCAGCTGCCCGTGCGCCACATACGCCACCGCCGGCAACTCTTCCCCCGCCCCCACCACCTGCCAGATCTCCCCGAGTTCCCCGGCATCCTCGGCGAATCCGCCCTCCTCCACCACCCCTTCCAGGCGTACCTTGACACCCTCCAGCATGGTCTCCAACCAGGTGAGTTTCTCCGCAAATACCACCGCCTGGGCACTCTGCGGCACCACCTTCCCCAGCGCCAGCGCCCCTGCCTCCCCCACCGGAGGCGCCTCCGGTGCGCACCCATCACAGCCACCGAGCATCGCCAGAATCACCATCAGAAGCGCCCCCAGACGCCACCGCCAGACCTTTGCCGCTCGCTCGCTCATCTGCCGCCCTTCAATCGCTCTTGGGACCATCTTGCTTTCAGACTATACTACAGCGGCCAACAACCCGACTACCGGACAACTCCCTTTTACCCCGCGAGCCTCCTGTGAAGAGCACCCTGATCGAGCTGCCCCCTGACTCCCAGGGCCTCGACGAGGACAGCATCGACTTCATTCGTGCCAGCTCCGTCGAAGAGCTCGCCAGACGTACTTCCATCAACTCCCAGGCGGTACTCAACCGCGTCCTCCTCCCGGGAAAACGCTTCGGCTCCTACCACATCCTGGGCTTTGTGGCCGCCGGCGGCATGGGCGAAATCTACGCCGCACAACGCCTCAAAGACGACGGCTCACGCTCCAGGCCCGTCGCCCTCAAAGTCATCACCGCCGAGTTCGCTAACGATTGGCGCATCATCGAGCGCTTCAAGCGCGAAGCCCGCATCTCCAGAGCCATCCGCTCCAAACACGTGGTGCGCGTCTACGAATTCGGGGAATCTCCCGACGGTCACGCCTTCCTCTCCATGGAGCTTCTGACCGGCGAGGAACTCTTCGACAGGCTTCACCGCAATAAAGCGCTGCCCACCGAGGAGCTTGCACACCTGGCGCTCCAGATCCTCAAGGGACTTCACCAGATCCACCTCTCGGGCTTCGTCCACCGCGACATCAAACCCGAAAACATCTTCCTGGCCCGCGCCGAAGATGGCTCCGAAGCCGTTAAAATTCTCGACTTCGGCATCGCCAAACGCGCCGATCAGAAGTCCGATCCCCTCTTAAGCGTCGTCGGCCAGATCTACGGCACCCCCCAATATCTCGCCCCCGAACAGGCCATAAATCCCGACGTCGACCACCGCGCCGATCTCTACTCCCTGGGCGTCGTCCTCTACGAATGCGTCACCGGCAGCCTCCCCTTCGACGGGGACTCCTCCTACGCCCTGATCCTCGCCCACCAGAACCAGGCGCCCCCGCCGCTGCCCTCTTCGGTGGATCCGGAGTTCGCGGCCATCATCACCCGGGCCCTGGCCAAAGACCCCGACAAACGCTTCCAAACGGCCCTGGAAATGGGCCAGACCATCAAGCGCTGGCTCGACGACAATCAGTGGTCTCGCCGGCACGCTCCCCCCCAAGACCCCGCCCCGATCATCGACACCTCCATGGATGATCTTCTCTCCACCTCCCCGCGCTCTCCCAACACCGACGAGATGATTCCTCCGGCCATCTCGCCACCTCGGCCCCACCAGAACACACCGCGCCCCGCCGCGGTGGCCGCCCAGCCGAGCGCCGCGGCCCCCGACTCCGCCGACCTCATCATCGCTCCCCCTCCTGAAGACTCCACCGAGCTGCGTTCCCCCAACGCCGCCGCCCCACTCTCCGCGGCCGACGCTCAAAAAGCCCAGATCGTCACCGGCATTGCCCTGGGACTGATCATCCTGGCCATCGGCTGGGCACTGCTCACCTGGTCGTGATCAGCGCCGTGTCGCAAAGGTCGCACTCCCGCCCGGCGCCACAAACACCTCCGAACGGTAGAACTTGAGCTCCTCAATCGAATCCTTGATATCGTCCAGCGCCCGGTGGCTCTGTTCCTTGCGCGGAGGCATCGCCACGCCGGCGGGATACCACCGGCGTACCACCTCCTTGACCGACGACACATCGATGATCCGATAGTGGAGAAAGGCCTCCAGCTGCGGCATGTACTCCGCCAGGAAGCGCCGATCTTGCCAGATCGAGTTCCCGCACAGCGGCGCCGAACCTCGCGCACAATGCTCCTGCACAAACGCCAACGTCTGCGCCTCGGCCTGCGCCAGACTCACCTTCGAGGCCTTGACCGCCGCGGTCAGCCCAGACCTTCCGTGATGCTCGGTGTTCCACGCATCCATCGCATCGAGCACCTTATCGGGATGATGCACCACCAGGCTGGGCCCCTCGGCCACAATCTGAAGCTGCGAGTCCGTCACGATCGTCGCGATCTCCAGAATCGTGCACGTCTTCGGGTCCAGCCCGGTCATCTCCAGGTCAATCCACACCAGGTTTCGATCGCTCGCCATGCATCCTGCTTTTGTAAAATTTGAGTCTCGTTCGCCGCCACAGCGACCACCGCCAGGCATCCGCCGCACTGCCTACCAGTCGCCGCACTCCCAACGCAACCTTCGCCCATTCCCTGGGGCTTCTCCTTACTCTACACTTAGTAACACCAACGCCGTCCCCCCCTCGTCCCCGGAAGCCCCATGACCATCACCCTGGCAAATTTCCTTCTCAACCGCCCCCTGGGTCGCGGGGGCATGGGCGAAGTCTGGCACGCGACTCATGTCCCCACGGGCACCGAACTGGCGATAAAGATTATCACCAGCAAACGCGCCGTCGACCCCCACTTCCTCCAGGGATTCCACCGGGAGGTACGCGCCGTCGCTCGCCTGGCTCACCCCGGCATCATCCGGGTCTTTGACACCGCCATCATCACCGAAGAGGAGGCCCGCCAGGCCCCCGAACTCCTCACCCTGGATTCCCCCTACCTGGTCATGGAACTGGCCGGCGGCTCGCTGCGCGATCTCTCCGTTCGCTCGCTACGCTTCTCCCAGCAACGCGCCATCCTCCTCAACATCCTCGAAGCCCTCAGCCACGCCCACGCCCGGGGAGTGATCCATCGCGACCTCAAACCCGAAAACGTCCTGATGGTGCATGGCCCCGACGGACCCACGCTGAAACTCTCCGACTTCGGCCTGGCCCATGCTCTCGACGAGCGTCCCACCCCGGAACAAACCTCACGAGTAGCCGGAACGCCCCGCTTCATGGCCCCCGAACAGATCCTCGCGCAGTGGTACCACCAGGGCCCCTGGACCGATCTTTACGCCCTGGGCTGCCTGGCCTTCTGGCTCGCCAGCGGCAGCCCCCCCTACTCCGGGACCACCACCGAAGAGATCCTCCACGCCCACCTCCACCGCCCGCTGCCGCCCCTGGAGACCGACATCGATCTCCCGGCCCCCTTCGGTGCCTGGATCGGGCGCCTCCTCGCCAAGCACCACGACGATCGCTACCAGTTTGCCGCCGACGCCGCGTTCGACCTCCGCCAGCTCACACCCCACTCCGAGTCCCCCGCCGACGCCACCCACGTCCCCCCGCTGCCTCCACTCCCCATCGCCTCCTCACACACAGCCGCCGAGGACGAAGCCTCCCGCACCCTCCTCATCAGCCCCCACCCTCCCCACACCTTCACCAGACCCGCCACGCCCAAAACCCCGGCCTCCTCCACCCACACCCACGGCCCCCCCTTCCCCCAGACCTGGGAATCTCCCCTCGATCGCATCGCCCTGGCCCCCGACCACCTCCGCGGAACCGGACTGGGCCTCTTTGGCCTGCGCCCCATCCCCATGGTCGACCGCATCCCCTGGCGCGACGCCCTCTGGCGCTCTCTTCGTCAGGTCCACACCCAGCGCACTCCCCGCGCCGTCTTGCTCGAGGGCCCTTCCGGCGTGGGCAAAACCCGCCAGGCATCCTGGCTCTGCCAGCGGGCCCACGAACGCGGCGTCGCACACAGCGCTCTGGCTCCGCACAGCCCCATCGCCTCCCAGACCCAGGGCCTGACCGCCCTGCTCAACGACCTTCTCCAGACCCACAACCTCCCCCACGAACAACGCCTGGCACACCTGCGCGATCTTCTCAGCCGCTCCGGCCCCCTCGCTCCCGACGACCTCCTCGACTGCATCGAGCTCGCTCATCTCACAAACCCAAACCTTCACCCCGAAGCTTCCCGGGCCACCCCGCAGCAACGCTACGCGCTGATCGCCCGCGTGCTCAAACGCCTCCACCCGCATCGCCCCCTGATCCTACACCTGGATGATGTGCACTACGGTCTGGACTCCCTGGCCCTGGCCCTCTTCCTCCTCGACCTCCCCGAAAACCTCGCCCCGGCTGTCCTCATCGTCGCCACCGCCAGACCCGATCTCATCATCACTCGCCAGGCCGAAGCCGAACTCCTGAACCGACTCAAACATCACCCGGCCACCACGCACCTCCCCGTCGACCCTCTCAAAGATGAGGACCACCGCACCCTGGTAAAACACCTCCTGGGCCTGCACTCCGAACTCGTCGATGACCTGGTCGAACGCACCCGCGGCAACCCCCTCTTCGCCGTCCAACTCGTCGGCGATTGGGTCGCCCGCGATATCCTCGCCCCCTCGCCAGAAGGCTTTAACCTCCGCGCAGGCGCCCGCGCACCCCTGCCCGACTCCATCGACACCCTGCTACGCGATCGCATCTCCTTGCTGATCGACAGCATCACGTCTTCCTCCCATCAAGCTCGCCACGCCCTCTTTGCTCTAGAGATCGCCGCCGCGCTGGGACAGGACATCGACCTCCGCGAATGGACCGCCGCCTGCCGCCTGGCCAACGTCGCCATCCCCCATAACCTCCTGGAAACCCTCACCCTGGCCAGACTCGCCAACACCGAAGATCACCGCTGGCGCTTCCTCCACGGCGCCCTGCGTGAATCCCTGCAACGGCTGGCCTCCGAACACCAGCGCTGGAACGACCACCACCGCCACTGCGCCCGCGCACTGCAAAACCTCTACCCCGATCTCCCCCCCGAGGTCGCCGCCCGCGTCGGCCACCACCTCTTCGCCGCTCACCAGTTCGAAGACTGCCTCGATCCCCTCCTGCTCGCCGCCGACCACTTCCGCCTCACCAACGACTTCAAACGCGCCATCCAACTCTTCGAACAGTACCGCCAGGCCCTCGATCACCTCTCCACTCCCCTGAATCACCCCCGACGCCTCCACCTGGCTACCCACCTGGCCCGCACCCTGGCCAAACAGGGCCGCACCGATGAAGCCATGGCCCTCATCGATGCGCTGCCCCCCTGCGACGACCCCACCCTCGACGCCCAACGCCTCTTTGCCGCCGGAGTCATCGCCCGATCCCGGGGCGATATCCTCCATGGCCTGAGCCTGGCCACAGCCTGCCTCGAACGCCTCCGCCCCCTGATCCACGCCGCCTCCTCGCCCGACCCCGCGCTGACCCACGACTACGCCAAAGCCCTCCAGCTCTTCGCAGATCTTCACTACTCCCGGGCCAACCTCGACACCGCCGCCAGTGCCTACCGCGACTCCCTCTCCTGGACCCGCAAAGCAAACGCCCCCTCCGATATGGCCTCCGCCTGGCTGGGCCTGGGCGCCATCTCCCTGGCCCGCGAGAACCCCGAACAGGCCGCCTCCGATATCGAGCAGGCCCGACACCTCTACCTCAAGGCTCAAAACCTCTACGGCGTCGCACACTGCGACAACGCACTGGGCGAAGCCCATCGCCTCCTCAAAAATGCCCCCCGCGCCTTACACTTCTACCAGCGCGCCCTGGAAGCGCTTCAACGCCTGGGCGTCTCACAGACCGGCGCCATCCGCTTTAACATCGGCCTCTGCCTGGCCTCTCAAAACGACCTCCCCGGCGCGCAACCTCACTTCGAAGACGCCCTACGCGCAATGCTCGCCGCAAACTCCACCGGCTACCAGGGGGTCGCACACACCGCCCTGGCCGCCTGCGCCGCCCATACCCCCGACTGGAACGCCTTCGATCACCACCTCCAGCAGGCATCACAGACCCTGGAATCCTCCGGCATGGTCAACCTCGACACCGCCACCCTGGCCGAGATCGCCCTGGATCAATGCCTGCTCCACCGCCAAACCACTCGCGCACGCCAGGCCGGCAACATCGCCCTTGACCAACTCCAACGCCTCAACCTCCTTGAGCGCCTCGACGCCCTGCGCCTTAAAATCCCCCCCTCCCCCTGACCTCAGAATCCCGGAAAGTCCGACAACACCCGATCACGAACCTCAATCGTGCGTTCCGGCCACATCACGTCCGCAACCTCCCAGAACTGATGGTGTGTCAAACGACGCCGACGCATCTCCAACTGCAACGTTCCTCCCAGATAGAGACGTACCGTCGCAAAACTCTCCCCGAATCCGTGGTCCGAGAAATAATACACCCCCACCCGATACCTCACCCCGTGCTCCGGCTGATCCAGGTTGATATTCTCCGGTCCCCACCCATCCACCTTATCAATATCCAACCCCGGATTATCGCGAAGGTCTCCAGGCACACCCCAGTCCGGAGTCTTGTTCTGCCAGAAACAGTCCCACGGATCAGTATTCCACCGCGCCCCGGGCCCATCTCTTAATAAATGCAGATCCACATCGCTCCCGCTGCGATCAGTGCGCGAGGAGTCACTGGGCGTATCCCAGACCAGCTGCACGTGAATATCCCGATCCGTGCGCGTATCCACCACCATCCGCGCCGGTTCACACGAACGCGTCCCCTCGGCATCGATCACATGCAGCTCCACCACATATCGCCCCACAAGCTCCAGATAGAGCTGACGCCAGGCCTCATCCCCCACCTCTGCTAACTGCACCTGCGTATCACCAGGGCGCTCCACCAGCGTCCACTCATACGCCACCACCGCCTGCCCATCATCGGCGCGACTGCCTTCCCCACTCAGCCCGATCGTCTCCAGCGGGCGTCCCACCATCTGCCCCTGCGGCGCAGCCTGAGCCTGCCCTTCCACTCCCTGCGCATGAATCACCGCGGTAGGACACACCGGCGGCGCCCCCTCGCCAACCAGCGCCAACTCCCGCTCCGGCACCAGCAAATCATTACTCTCCAGCACCAGCCGCCCCCGATACGGTCGCGACTCCGTCGGCAAAAAACTCACCCCCAACAACATCGTCTCCCCGGCCGCAAGCACGTGCTCCTGCCCCTCTTCAGCCGCCTGCTGCGACATCCGGAATCCACCATCCCCCTCCAGCGAAGACACCCTCACCCGCGTCTCCACCTCCCGACTGCAATTCCTCAGCCGTACCTCTCGCTCCACCTGCTGCCCACGCGCCACCATCCCGAACCGCACCCCTTCGGCCGGCTCAACCTCCAGACAGGGAAGATCAGTGTTCGCCAGCAGATGAATCTCGTGCACCTCCTTCTGCGGATCATTCGTTCTTACCCGCATCACCCCCTGCACGGCCTCATCGGTCAACGCCTGGTAGCTCACCTGCACCAGAATCGACTCTCCGGGCATCAACTCGCCAGGAAGACCATCGAGAAACTCTGGATAATCCACATCAAATGGACCCTCCAGCTCGATCCCGAACAACGCCAGACGCGTCCGCCCGACGTTGATCAGCTCCGCCTCACGAACCTCAACATCCCCCGGAGCCACGTCCTCAAAAATCAAACGCTCGGGCGCCTCCAACATCGGCTGCCCATCAAACTCATAGGGACTCATATCCCAGGGCTCAAAAAAGTCGCTATACGAGAGCACCGGCTCATCTTCCGGACAGCCGGCAACCGCCAGCGCCAACACCCCCATCATCACAACGTGCCAGATTCTCTGCTCAAACATCGCTCTCTCCGCGATTCTTGATGATTTCGGCCCCGCGACACATCCCTCCCTCGGAGTTGCACCGCGCGCGAACGAACACATTCCAAAATTCAATGCAACGAACGTTCCTACACACACCACACGCACCAGCCTTCCCGCCTCAACCTTCGTTTAGTAAGCTCTTATACCACATTGATACCCCAAGGGATAAATCATGCCACACCCCGGGCCTTCCCCCATCTTCACGATCGCCTTCCTGACCCTGGCCCTCACCCCCCTGCTCCACGGCTGCACCCCCTCCTACTCCAACCAACGCGACGACTCCGCCTCAAACCTCGCGCTGCTCCAACTCAACGTCTCCCCGGACACCGCCGAGATCTTCCTCAATGACGATTACCACGGCATCGTTAACCGCTGGCAGGACCATACCCTCTCGCTGACGCCAGGGAACTACCGCCTCGAACTCCGCGCTCCGAACCACATCCCCCAACGCTTCGATCTTCAACTTCCTCCAGACCAGCTCACTCGTCTGACGCTGACCCTGGAACCCCTGCTCCACAACCCCGATGAACCCGCCGCTCCCACCCAGAGCCCTCTTGAGCTTCCTCCCGGACAACCCCGCGCCCCACAGCTCCCATGACCTCTTCCGCTCTCGACGCCAGCATTCGCTCCCTGCCCGCTCTGACTCAGGCCCTGAACGACCCGGCGACCTCGCTGGTCATCCTGCGACCCGATGGCCACTGGCACCTTGAGCGCTCCGGCACTCTGACCTTCCAGGATACGCCGCTCCCTCCGGCCACCGTAAACGCCATCCTCAGCCACCTTCACACCGCCGGCCCCACCGCCTGTCTGAAACGCTGGTGGCTCGAACCCCTCCAGGGGGCGGCGCTCCCCCTGGCAATCTTCAAACCCCGCGCCGATCTCACCCGAAATCCCCTCTCCAAACACACGCTAGAACTTCTCCGCCCCCGCCTCTCCACGCCCATCAACGGCCTGATCTTTTGCCCTCACCAGGCCCCCCGTCAGAGCCTCCTCCTGTGGCTGGCCACCCAACTCCCCCATGAGCTCACCCTCTACATCTCTGCAGTCCCCCCCATCGCCCCCTCCAGCGTCCCCCTGATCCACCTCTTCCCTCCCGAAGACCACCGCAGCCGCTGCCGACTCGCAGACATTGCAACCCGCGCCACCACCCTGCTCTGGGACGCCCCTCTCACCCCCGAAGACCTCCCACTGCTCTTCTCCCCCCTGGCCCCTCGTCAGCGCTGGCTCGCCGCCGATATCGATCTTCTCCCCGATCACCTCCTCCAGGCGATCCTTCCCCACATCAGCATTCAGCTCGGCCTGCACACCGATCGCCAGATCGCCACCCTCTCTTACCTGACCCTACGCACCCCCAGAGGCTGGAAAACCCTGCTCGACACCGAAAACCGTGACTCCAGCAGCCCTTTTCTCTCACGCGCCACGGAAGACCCCACCATCCCTCTTCCCCACGTCAATCAGCCCTCCCCCCACCGCCAGCGCAACGCCCCGACCATCCCACTCCAGAGCGGAGAAATCGCTCTCGATACCATCTTGCCCGAACCCCTCGATCGCCGGCAAACCCTCCAAAACTATCGCCCGCCTCCACCGGACCTCCACGGCGAACGCGTCGACCGCGCCCTGGCGAACCTCCACGCCGAGGCGGATATCGACGCCATCGAGATCCCCCGGATCGAACTCGACCAACTCCGCCAAACCGTCGAAGTTGACTCGGATGAGGCCCTGAAATCCCTGCGAGATCTCCGCGCCCAGAGCCTCCTTAAAACGCGCCCCCCCTCCGACGATACGCCGAACGAAACCACCAACGAACTCCGTGTCCCCAACGCCATCGCACGCCTGCACCGCGACCGCTCCGATGACAACGACCAGACCTAGGTGCAAACACGCTCCACGCGCACGCCCAGACGCCCCTCAACCTCCACAAGCTCACCGCGGGCAACCTCCTGGTCGCCCACCAGAAGCCGCACCGGCCCTCCCACCGCAGCCTCCGTCTCAACCACCTGCCCCGGCACCAGCCGGGAAAGCTCCCCCACCGTCAACTTCACTCGCCCCACCTCAACCACAACCTCAACCTCCGCCCCCTCAACTGCCGTAGCCTGCGTCATCTGCTCCTCCTCTTCGCTCTCAATAGCCTCAGCACGAATCGCGCCGCCTTCTTCACCTGAGGCAGCCAACGCCTCGTTGATCACCAGTTGCCAGCACCCGCTCGTTCCAACCTGCAGCCGCCCCCCAAACCCGACGGTGGCCCCTGCTCGCAGCTCCGCCCCAACCCCCTCCCCATTGACCTCGCCACACAACACCACATCGCCCACCCCCAGACCGCGCACCTCCCCCAGCGAAAGCCTCACACTGCCCGCTGTCAGCCTGCCCCACACCGGCCATACCGCCGCCCCCTCTGGCACCTCCCGGCTCCGCGGCAACTGCCCCTCCACTCGCCTCACCAGCGTCCACGGTAAGACCACCCGAATTAACCCGCGCCCCCGCGTCCACCCCACCTCCAACACCCACTCCACATAGGGCGGCCGCGACGCCCGCATCAGCTCAACCTTCGCGCGCCCGGGCAGCGGATTCACCCCCCAGCTCACCTGCGGCCAACCACAGCGCTCCAGTGCACCGCCCATCACCTCCCCGATCGCACAACATACCGCGCCGTGCGCCTCATCTCCCCCCAGATCCCCCAACCCCAACGCCCGCAACCAGGCTCGACCCAACTCCGGGTTCACCCACACCAGACCTCGCTCCCAGCCCGGCATCACTCGCCACCAGGTCGACACCCCTCCCGCAAACGCTCCCGCCTCCTCCTCCCAATGCACTCCCACCCGACTGCTCCCCCGTACCTGCCAGCCCTTCCCGAAGACGCCCTCCAGCCCCTGCAACACCTCCTGCCTTAGACGCTCGCCACCGGTGATACGGACCAGGCCCCGAAGCGCTTCGGCATCCCCCTGAGTCACTGACGCCAGTTTCATCCGAGACCAGACCCGCACCACACGCTCCCTCATCACCGGAGCCGGCACATCGATCGCAGGGCGCGTCTTCGCATCAAACGCCGGCATCACCGCCGTCTCCTCCTCCCCCTCGGCACCTCCCTTCTCATGCCGTGGCTTCGCTTCACGACCGCCTCCGACCGCCTCCACGCGCAACGTCTTCGCTTCACGACCGCCTCCGACCGCCTCCACGCGCAGCGTCTTCGCCTCCAATGTCCTCGAAACCACCACCGTCGGCTCCAACGCCTCGGCCTCTCGGGCTCGATGCTCCTCTCGTAGCTCCTGAAACCATCCGGGCAACTCCAACAACTGCGTCTTCTCATCCACCCCAAACCTCGCTCATCCAGACCCTGGATCCAATCATCCCAACCGACTCCGCTCTCCCAGCCTGCCTATTCGCCTCAACACACCACCGCCACGCCATTCAACTTCACCCCTCGCTCCCCGGCCGCCCGCACCATCTCCCCCTTCCAGCGCAACAAATCCCGGGCCAAACCCTCATCACTGGCACGCATCCTCACCGAAAACCCGTCATGCTCCCGAAGCAACCTCACCTTCAACATCCCTCGCCCCGGCACCTCCAACTCCAGAAACATCACCCGTCGCCCCTGCGCGTCCTCCCCCACCTGGGCCGCTCGCACCATCTGCTCCACCACCTCCCCCAACTCCGGCCCCCCACCACCACCCGCCGCCAACTCATTCACGCCGCCCCCCGGGCGCTCTGGCCCCCTCACCACCTCCGACACCGCAGGCCCCTCCACCGCCTCTTCCAATCGCCGAACATCTTCAGCCTCACTCTCCCCTCCCTCCTTCTCTTCCCCCGCCATCGCCCCCGGCTCGGGCTCCTCCCCACGCTTGAGCCGCTCCCCGTCGGATGCTCCGGCCCATCCCTCCTCCCCTCGCTGGACCGCCCCCTCTTCCAGAGCACGCCCGTAATAATCCCCCTCCAGACGCTCATCACCCGACTCTTCTCCCCCCCTTAGCAACGCCTCAAACACCCCGCCCCCCTCCTCCAACGACACCCCTCCCGCACCGGAAGCCTCCCCTCCCACACCACCCATTGCGCCCACGTTGGATTCGATCTTCATCGCGCTCACCCGCCAGAGTCGTCCCCTTGCCCACACAAGAACTTCACTCCTCCTGTTATCGAGCGTTTTCGACACTCTTTGCGTCCCCTCCCCCTTTTTCCCCGACCTTTCTTTCAAAAAAAAGCGGCGCCCGAAGGCGCCGCCCTGAAAACAGGTGAGACATCAAGATCTTAAAGAAGGTTGATCACAAGCCCGCTCAACACCTTCGGATAAAAGAAAGTCGACTTCTGCGGCATCTTCCCACCCGAGAGACAAACCCGATTCACCTGCTCCACCGGGGTGGCGTTCATAAACACCACCATCTGATGACCCGGCTCATCGAGCGCCGCCCGCGCCTCGGCCCATCCCTTCACATAGCCCAGATTCGACTTGGCCTCCTGCGCCGCGCGGTCGATCCCCAGCATCCGATCGAAGATCGCCTCATGCAGCACCGCAACATCCAGGCGTCGCACCTCCTCGGGGGTCTCCTCATCAAAGACCGGCGAGTCCACCCCACCCACATACTGCACCAGCAGCAGGCTGCCGCCGACCATCCCCACCACAAAACTCGGATACTCCCCTCCCGCCGCCTCCAGACGCTCACGCAACGCGTCCAGATCATCAAGCAGCCCCCGGCTCAGCTCTTCAACCCGGTAAACCCCGGCCTCCTCCAACTGCGCCCGGAGCTTCTCCCCATCAAACCCCGCCACCGAGTGCACCACCCGATGCGTCGGAAACACCTGCAACCCCGGATCGTGCATATTGACCAGAAACCCCATCACATACTCATAGGGCGCGTCTCCATCGGGCTCCTCGGCCACCTGCCGGCGAAACTCCCGATACGCCAGCGCCGTCTCGTAGCGATGATGCCCATCCGCAATCAGCAGCGGACGCTCCTTTAATCCGGCCTGCACCGCCTGCTGCACCGCCTCATCGCGCACCGCCCAGAGCTGATGTCGAATCCCATCCTCCGTGCGAATATCCAGCGCCGCGGCCTCCCCCTCGATCGCCCCGTAAAGCGGCCGATCCACATCCCCTTCTTCATCATCATACAGAAAAAAGATCTGACTCAGGTTCGCATCGGTGGCCTTCATCAACTCCAGCCGATCGGCCTTAGGCCCCTTGAGCGTTCGCTCATGCGGCAGCACCACCCGCTCCTCATAATCCGCCAGCCGCACCAACGCCATAAACCCCTGACGCCGATACACCTGACCGGCCTCATCCTCAAACTCCTGCACATGAACGTAGATCGCCGGCTCCGGCTCCACGATCATCACCCCCTGCGCCAACCAGTCGAACATGTAGCGCCGGGCCCGCGTATAGCGATTGTTCTCCGGGCTATCACTCGCCTGCCGACGGTTCAGATCAAGCCGCACCACATTCTGCGGGTGACGCTGGTAGAGTTCCTCCAACATCGCCTCGTCGATCACATCATAGGGCGGCGCCACCACCTGCGAGGCCTCCTCCCCATGCATCGACTCCCAGCTGTACCGCACACCCCGAAACGCTTTTACTTCCGCCATCGCCTCTACCGTCCTCGCTACAGTTCGTCTGGACACCCCGATCTCGCGCAACCAAGCGCCCTTCGCTACCTCGCCACTAACACACCCCCTCCCACCCCGTCGACACCCGCTGCCCCCCCCCACGCTCTCCCAGGTGCCAGGCCTTCGATCACATCCTCCACGTCCCGGGGCCACCCAACGAAAAAAGACCGGCCCTCCCGGGCCGATCTCTATCTCTCCTCCGCTCGCCAGCCACGTCAGGTCACGTCACACACCGACGCCCTCCCAATCAATAGGGCCAGACGACCGGCTGCGCATCAGACACCGCATCCTCCCCCGCCACTCCCACACCCAGCTGCCCCTGAGAGTTATCTCCCCAGCACCACAGGCTCTTATCGTCGAGCTTCACCCCACAGATATGCTGCGCCCCGGAAGCCACAACTTCCCAGCTCTCCTCCCCCACCGGCGCCGGATACACCATCTCCCCTACCAGGGTCGGGTCATAGCCCAGCTGACCCCGGGCGTTATCTCCCCAGCAATGCAGCGCGCCGTCTACGGTCAATCCACAGGTGAACGTACGGCCGCTGACCACCGATACCAGCGAAGTCGCGCCTGGCGCTCGCGGAGAAGGAGAGACCTCACGACGCGTCTCACCGGTCCCGAGCTTATACATCGCCCCATCACCCCAGCAGTAGACGTCATCATCCGCATCCAGGTCCACAACGCCACAGGCGTGACTGCTGCCAGCCGAAAGCGACAACGCACTCAGCGCCCCCTCATACGCCCGAGGCTCGTAAACATCCGTGTTATTCGCCCCCGTAACGCCGGCATCCGTACGCCCCCAGCAGTAAAGCGCCCCCTCCGCCGTGAGCGCGCAGCTAAATCCCTCCCCGGCACTCACATCCAGCCAGCCCGTCACGCCCGCAACCTCCACCGGCGCCGGCTCCGCAAGCACATCCTCTCCATTCCCCACCCCCACAGCCCCCCGGGCGTTATCTCCCCAGCAGTAGAGCGCTCCTCCCTGCCGAATCCCACAACTATGCGTAGCTCCCGCACTCACCTTGAGCCAGTCACGGGCCTCCCCCACCTGCTCCGGAGCCGCCACAAGCTCTTCGGCCTCCGCACCCAGCCCCAGCGCTCCGCTCGGTGAACTCCCCCAGCAATAAAGCGCTCCATCCTCGGCGATCGCACACGCATGCATCCCTCCGGCGTCCACCTCCGCCCAACGCCCCGCCACAACCACAGGCTCCAGCCGGCTCACCGCACCGCCATCACCGAGTTGCCCGGCTTCTCCGGCACCAAAACATACCAGATGCCCATCCTGCAGCACCGCACAGCTAAAGCCCTCCCCACCACTTACCTGCGCCCACTCCGGAGGATGAACCTCAAAGGAGCGCTCCGCCACAACCGTCTCCCCCGAACTCACCTCAAATCGATACGCTCCGTACGCCAGCCCCTCCAGCGCAAATGCCTCCCCTTCCGCGCACGTCACCGCTTCCACCGCCCCTCCATCCAGCGAAAGCCCACACGCGATCTCGCAAGACTCCTCACAGCTGACCACCACCTCACTCACGCTGCGAAAATAGGTCTTCCCTTCCGGAATCCCCGCCACCTCCACACCGAGCTCGCCACCCCCGACATCCCCACTGTCCTCTCCGCCGTCATCTTCCCCTCCCACATCACCGCCATCTTCCCCTCCCACATCACCGGCATCCTCCCCTCCCACATCCTCATTCACCCCCACATCATCTCGCCCATCCCCATCCCCATCGCCGCCACAACCCAACACCCCACACAACCCCAACGAAAGTCCCAACGCCATCATCCAACTACGCTTCGCCATCATTTCGCCTCCCAAATGGGTTCATCGCCACGACCACATAATTCCACTGCCCATCTTATCCCGGTCTTCCATCCACCACACAAGTTTTGATTCGTAACCGCACCGCGCCCCCCTCTCCAGGACGCCTGCCTAAAACCCCGCCACGCTCACCCGGCCCCCGTACACCCGCCGATCGCTTACCTGGCACCCGTGCACTCCCTCCCGAGACTCCCCGCCCCTTGCACTCCCCGAATCCTCCCCTATGGTCAACGCCCCCTTCCGTGGTCAACTTACTCCTCAACACCGACTGCGGCACCCACTCTGAGGTACACCATGGCGCAACAGCTCCAGTTCTACTGGCCCCCCTTCACCCGCAATATCAAGATCACGCTGCTGGCGCTCTTTGTGCTCTGGTTTGCCTCGGTCATGATCGCCCCCCTGGCATCCTTCGTCGATCACTACATGCTCATCTCCCGCCAGGCGGTCCTGAATCAGGGGCAGGTATGGACGCTGCTCACCTACGCCCTCTGGCATGCCGACTTCACACACCTGCTCTTCAACGGCTTCGTGCTCTGGATGTTCGGCGCGGAACTCGACCAGAGCTGGTCCTCCCGGCGCTGGTGGACCTTTAACCTCTTCTGCGCGCTGGGCGGCGGGGTGACGATCCTGCTCAGCCAGATCCTCTTCTCCACCAACTTCCCCACCCTGGGTTACTCCGGCGCGGTTATGGGGGTGGTGGCCGCCTACGCCTGGCGCCACTGGAACGAGCGCCTCTACCTGCTATTCTTTCCGGTCACCGGCAAGACCATGCTGCTGATCTTCATCGCCCTGGACATCCTCTTTGTCCTCACCGGCCGCGAAGCCATCTCGATCGCCGGACACCTGGGCGGCATGGCCACCGGCCTGATCCTGGCCACCGGCCTGTGGCGTCCCTCCCGCATCAAACGGGCGTTCATACGTCGCCGTCAGCGCCGAAACCTCAAGCTCCTACGCTCCCGCGACCCGGACCCAAAAAAGTCCGATCGCTCGCATCTAAACTGACCCGAATGCTCCCCAGTGAGCGCTCCACCACCCGCTAAAAACGCGCTACATCCTTTGACGATGCCTCGGGAATCTTCGCTGAACCTCACTCCTTCTTCCCTCTAACCCGGGCCCGGCCCTGCCTCGCTGCGCGCTCGACAAATCCCGGTACTATCAGTAGAACTCTGCAACTTCGCGACGCGCCCGCGCCCCCGCGCACGCCGGCCCGCACTTTAGAAAAGGATGGCACTATGAAAATCACTCGTGACTTTATCCACCGCATGCCCAAAACCGACCTGCACGTCCACCTCGACGGCAGTATGCGGCTCTCCACCATCCTTGAGTTGGCCGAAAAAGAAGGCATCGCTCTGCCGGGCAACCCTCAGTCCGAAGACGAACTGGCCCGGGCGATCAACATCGGCGCCATCTGCGAAGACCTCACCGACTACCTCAAAGCTTTCGACGTCACCTTAAGCGTCATGCAGACCGAGGAGTCCCTCTACCGCGCGGCCTTTGAACTGGGCGAAGACGCCGCCCGCGAAAACGTCAAATACATGGAGGTGCGCTACTCACCGCTCCTCCATACCCGCAACGGGCTCTCCTACCCGGTCATCGTCGAAGCGGTCGCCGAGGGCCTGCGCGAAGCCAAGCGGCGCTACGGTTTGATGAGCGGACAGATCATCTGCGGCATCCGACACATGACCCCGGAGAGCTCGCTGCGCATGGCCGAACTCTGTGTGGCCTTCAAAAACCGCGGCGTCGTCGGCTTTGACCTCGCCGGCGCCGAAGCCGACAACCCGGCCAAGGACTACCGCGAGGCCTTCTACCTGATCCGCAACAACAACGTGAACCTCACCATTCACGCCGGCGAAGCCTACGGCCCGGAATCCGTCCACCAGGCCATTCATATGGGCGGCGCCCACCGCATCGGTCACGGCACCCGCCTTCGCGAAGACGGCGACCTGCTCAACTTCGTCAACGATCTGCGCATCCCGCTGGAAGTCTGCCTGACCAGCAACGTGCAGACCCGCGCGGCCAAGAGCTTTGAATCCCACCCGCTGCCCTTCTACATGAGCTACGGCCTGCGCTGCACGATCAACACCGACAACCGCCTGATCACCGATACCACCATGACCGACGAGTACTGGCGCGCGGTCCAGCACTACGATCTCAACATCGGTGACCTGCGCAAACTGATGATCGACGGCTTTAAATCGGCGTTCATGCCCTACCGCAAAAAGCGCACCGTCACCGCCCAGGCCTGCGCCGAATTCGACGCCCTGGTCCGCGACTTCGAAACCACCTCGGGCGAAAAGGCCATCACCGATCCTCGCGTCGCCCAGGAAATCGCCTTCCAAAAAGCCAGCGCCGACGCCCGCACCCCCACCATCTACCCGATCCAGCCCGAGGATCAGCGCGCCGAAGCCCCCGACACCGACGCTCCGAGCGAAACCGACACCGAGCAGCCCACTCCGGCCGAATAACACCTGTCTTCAGCGCCCTGGCGCTTGCATCTAACCCACCGTCGGGCAGCGGCCGTCGAAGAGCCCGGCGCTTTTCCTACACGGGAGAGCCATGACCCCTTCGACCCCCTTTCAGTCGCTGATCCTCGCCGCCGGCATGGGCACGCGCATGCGCTCGGACACCATCAAGGTGCTCCACCCTCTCCTGGGCACGCCGCTCCTCGGTCACGTCACCCAGGCGGCGTTGGCCGCCGGCTCCAGGCAGATCATCCCCATTCTGGGGCATCAGCGCGAACGGGTCGAAGCCTGGCTCAACGCCCAACCCTACGCCGATCAGATCCGCGTGGCCGTGCAGAACGAGCAACTCGGCACGGCCCACGCGGTCGCCTGCGCCCTGGACGCCCTGGACCCCGACCTCCCCTACACGCTCATTCTCTCGGGCGATGTTCCCAACCTCGACGCCCAAACTCTGCGCGACTTCATCAACGCTGCGGCCGCGTCGGGTTGCGACCTCGCGGTGATGACCGCGATCCTCAAAGATCCGGCCTCCTACGGTCGCATCATCCGCTCGACCAACGGGCACTTAAGCGCCATCGTCGAGTACAAAGACGCCTCCGAAGATCAGCGCCTCATCACCGAGATCAACGCCGGCATCTACCTGGCCCGCACCTCCTTCTTGCGTGAAGCCATCCCGGCCATCATGGAAGCCGGCACCAACAACGCCCAAAACGAGTACTACCTGACCGATCTGGTAGCCCTGGCCGCCCGCAAAGAGCAAGCCCGGGCCTGGCCGGTGCCCACCCCGGAGCTTATCCAGGGGGTCAACGACCGCCTCGATCTAGCCCGCGCTACCGCCTACGTGCGCACCCGCACCCTGGAGCGCTGGATGAAGGCCGGTGTCACCCTCATCGACCCGGCGCGCACCCTCATCGAGCCCACCGCCACGCTGGAACCCGACGTGGTGCTGGAGCCCGACGTCTCCATCTGCGGAACCTCCCACATCGCCTCCGGCGCCTACATTGAGCAGGGCTGCCGCATCACCGACAGCCACATCGGCCCCGGCGCGCGCCTGCTCGCTCACTGCTACCTCAATCAGGCCCGGGTTGAGGCCGACGCCAGCATCGGCCCCTTTGCGCACCTTCGCCCCGGCGCCGACATCGGCCCCGGATGCAAGGTTGGCAACTTTGTCGAAATCAAAAAATCCCGCATGGAAGAAGGCGCCAAAGCCAGCCACCTGACCTACCTGGGCGACGCACAGGTGGGCGCCGGCGCCAACGTCGGAGCCGGCACCATCACCTGCAACTACGACGGCAAAAACAAGCACCGCACCACCATCGGACCCGGCGCGTTCATCGGCTCCAACACCGCGCTGGTTGCACCGATCTCGATCGGCGCCGGCGCCTACGTAGGCGCCGGCTCCACACTCACCGAAGACGTCCCTGACCGCGCCCTGGGCGTGGCCCGCGGCCGCCAGCGCAACATCGAAGGCTGGGCCGAACCTGATCCCGAATAACCGCCAGCGCCCCCTTCGGATCGGCTCTCCCCGGGGAACAAATCTCCAAACAGTCCCCGTTGCTTTTCTCAGGTGCCCGCACCGCGTCTTTCGTTGCCCTGCCGACTGGAACTGACGCCATCGCCGCTTAGGTTCAATCCTGGCATTGCATGCCTGCCGCGGGCACCTCTCAGAGAAATGCGCCCCGCAGTTTGAGTTAACTCGGCCATTCCTCTATCTTTTTAAGGTCGCATCGCCGGCGAGTTCTGGACCCAGTTAGCGCAAGGAGATTTGGCTATGGCTATCACCCCTCGGACGATCCTCACCAGCGCGGCGCCAGCCACCGTCGCTGTCGTCTCGCTCTACGTTTTTACCGTCCTGGGAACTGCCGCATACCACTCGGCAAAATCCTCCGACCTTAACCGGGCCGACCTCTCGCCGGACCAGACCATCGCGTCCAACGCCTCCTGCGATGTGGTCTTCGATCACTTTGGCAACGATCAGCATAACTGGTCTGAGAACGCCTGGATCCACTACGCCCTCTGCTTTGAGCAGCAGGCCCAATCCAGCAGCGTCGTCGAGATTACTCAGGAAGCGCTCACCCACTACCCACGCTCCGAAGTCCTCTTCAACATCCAGGGCTACCACCTCATTGAGCAAGGGCTCTACGGCCAGGCCATCGACACCCTGCAACGCGGCCTCCAAAACGTGCAGGTTCAGCGAACCGGAACCATGGCCAACAACCTGGCCTGGGCGAGCCTCTGGGACCAGCGCGCCATCCCCCTCAAGGATGCTCGAAGCCTCTACCTGCGTTCCCTCTCGCTGAGCCCCAACACCTGCGAGACCCTCCACACGGGCCTCTTCGTGGAGTACGCTATCGCCCAGAAGGCTCATGGTCTGGACCGTTTCGAAGCCCTCAAGCGCTTTGCCGATCTGCGCCAGCAGTACAATGGCTGCCTCAACCGGATGAACCATGCTGATGAGCACACCGCCCTGGAAATTGCGGGGGCCACGGTGCTCTTCGAAAGCATCGATTCCGGCAACCCGGATAACGTCTCCGCGTTGACCCGCCAGAGTGTCGCCAAACTCTCCGACCACTTCCGCGGCGAAACCATTGACGAGATCTGCCGCCAGGCCATGCCCATGGCTGACATGCATCATCAGTGTGTGGAGACGGTCACCTCCGCAGCCCACACCAACCGCCTGATGAAGCAAAACCACGTTGAGCGAAATCAGAAGGCGCAGCGCCAGATCGAAGTGCTCAATCAAAATGGGCAGAACATCCGCGTGATTCGCTCGCCCCATTCCGAGCCCCGTCCCATGGGCTTCGAATGCAACCATGGCATCCGATAATCACGCCGTCGCCCATCGCGGGCACTTCATAAGATAAAAGAAAGGCCGCCCTACAGGGCGGCCTTTTTTTTATGCGCGACCGACGATCGCTCGCCTGGCACCAGATCCTCACGATCGCACGCCTGGCACCAGGGCCACACCAGACTACGCTTCGAACGACAGCCCCATCCCCTGCCCTCCCTTGCTCACAACATCACCGGCACCACGGTCCTGACGCCGGAACACCACCTCGCCATTCACCCAGGTCATCACCGGCCACCCTGTCAGATCGCGCCCGGCATAAGGACTCCACCCGCAACGCGTACGCTGATCATGATCGTACACCCGTCGCATCATCCGCGGGTCGATGAGCACCAGATCGGCATAGGCCCCCGCCTCCACTCGCCCCCGATCGAGGATGCCGTGCACCGCCGCCGGCCCCTCGCACATCCACCGCACCACATCTTCATAACGGCACAACCCTCGAAATGCGGCATCCAGCATCAGCGGCAGGCTCAACTCCACCCCCGGCACCCCGCTGGGCGCCTGCCCGTAGGGATGAGCCTTCTCTTCGGGCGTATGCGGCGCATGGTCGGTGGCAATCATGGCGATCTCCCCATGCTCAAGGGCCTCCCACATCGCCTCACGATCCTCGACCTGACGAAGAGGCGGATTCATCTGCACGCGTGTGCCCCACAGCTCGTAATCGTGCACATCCAGAAACAGATGGTGCGGGCAGACTTCGCCGGTGATCCGGGCGCCACGCCCCTCGGTCAGTGCGCCCTCCTGGGCTTCCCGCAGCGCAGCGAGCTCCGCGCGCGTCGACACATGAAGCACATGAAGACGCCTGCCGTAGTGACGTGCCAGATCGCCGGCCTGCGCCACCGCCCGCGCGGCCGTCTCGGCGTCGCGAATCTCCGAGTGCACGCTCGGCTCTTCGTGCCCGGCAAAGAGCGCCTTGCGCTCCCGCATCCGACGCTCATCCTCGGCATGCACGCTGATCCGCCCCTCGTACACCTCAAAGATCCGCTCCAGGTCTTCGGTGCGATACACCAGCAGATCTCCGGTGGAATCGGCCATAAAGATCTTTAACCCGGCCACCGCCTCTTCGTCGCGCGAGGCCACGATCTCCTCCAGATTATCCGGCCCTGCCCCAAAGAAGAGCCCCACATTGCAGCGGGACTTCGCCAGCGCCCGCCTCCGCTTCTCACGAAGCCGGGCCACCGTGGTCGTTGCCGGCCTGGTGTTGGGCATCTCGATCACGCTGGTCACCCCACCGCTGACCGCCGCCGCGCTCCCGCTCTCCCAGTCCTCTTTATGCGTGGGCCCCGGCTCACGAAAATGAACATGGGCGTCGATCACCCCCGGCCACAACCACAACCCCTGCCCGCCAACCTCCTCGGCCGCACCCACATCCCCCACATCCCCCACCCGGGCAATACGCTCGCCATCGATCAGCACATCGGCCTCTCGACGCTCGCCATCACCAAAAACCATCACGTCTCGAATCACCCAGCGCGTCATCTCACCCCCTCCGGCTCATGCATCATCGCTCAAAAGCGCCTCACCCATGGTCTCCCACCAGGCGCTGGCCTCCCGAGGCTCCCCGAGCAAATACCCCTGCCCCAGCGCCACCCCCAAAGACTCCAGCACCTCCAGATCATCAAAGGTTTCAATCCCTTCGGCGATCAGCTCCGCCCCGCTTCGTATCGCCAACTCCTGGAGGTAGTGCGCCAGCGCCCGCTTGCGCTCGCTTCGGGCAATGCCGCGGGTCAGCTCCAGATCCATCTTGATGTAGTCTGGCTCCAGCTCGGCCAGAAGACGCAGGTTCGCCGCTCCGGTGCCCACATCATCTAGCGCAAACCGATACCCCTCCTCTCTCAAGGTACGCACCGTAGGCATGATCCTTACAAACTGCTCGTAGGTGATCTGCTCGGTCACCTCAAAAACCAGTTGCTCCGGCCGCATCCCGGACTCCCCCCACCCCTGCAGCAACGCTTTCAACTCCGGATTCGACGCATAAAAGGTCGGCGGAAGGCAATTCAAAAAGAGCCGCCCCTCCTCCCCGATCGGCGGGCGACGCTCCACGGAGAGCATCCGGCAGGCCTGATCAAGCTCCCCCTCCAGCTCCGCCCGAGACGCCGCCACAAAGAGATGCACTCCCAAACGCTGGGCCTCTCCGCCATCGGCGCGACTCAGCGCCTCGTACCCCTCCACACGCCGGTCCTTCAGACGCACCACCGGCTGATACAACGTCCTGATCTTCCGCTGCGCGATCAGATGCCCTACCACCCGGCTGCGGCGACGCTGCTGATCATGGTAGGCCTCCTGCGCCTCGCCCCGCGCCCGACGAATCGCCCGATAGACCTGTCGCCGGGGATCCACCGACGCATTGGGCAACACCATGGCGCTTCCCAGCGCGACCCGCTCCAACGCCTGTTCCATCACCATCTGGCCCCGTTCAAACCCGCCGAGCAGCTCCGTGCTCAGCCGCGCCATCTCCCGCTCCCCCAGAAATGCATCCCCCATCACAAACACGACCACCGTATCGCCGCCCTCTCCCTCCAGGCAGACCACATCCCGCTCCCCCTTCGCCCGCTCCACGGCCTCAAATAGCCTCCCCATAAACCCATCAAACGCTCCCGCCCCCTGCTGACGCTCCCACCCCTCAAGCTGCGTGGTATCGATCAGCCACAACCCGGAGCATCGCCGCTCGGCCACCGCACAGCTCACCTGCCCTATCACCTGGCTGAGCACCCCCGGGGTACTCCACGCCTGGGAGGCATCTTCCTCGCGCACCGCCTCCGAAAGCTCCTCCAGAGCCTGCTGCTCCATGCCACCAAAGGGATCGTCTTCCCACATCAACCCAACTCCCGCTGCGCATCCACCCGTCACCCCCGGCCTGCAGGGACCACCTCGGCGACGCTAAGAACCACACCCTTCCCTGTCAAACCGCGCCCGCGCGCCACGCCACCTCCTTGTCACATTTGGCGCGCTCGGCTACCTTCCCCCTGCAAACATACCGCCCCTTTTTCCTTCGCTTTCTCCATCCCAGGGTGCTCCCCCATGACCAACTCCTTTGTGGTCCCCCGCGTCCCCTCGGTCGACGCTGTCGCCGTCGAAGAACGCGCCGCCAGGTTCAAAACGCGCAGCATCAAAAAAGACGCCAAGATCAAAGGCCTTAAGCTCGCCGCCTCCATGATCGACCTGACCACCCTGGAGGGCATGGACACCCCGGGCAAAGTCCAGATGCTCTGCCAGAAGGCCCGCTCCCCGCTGGCCGGCTCCGACTGCCCTCAGGTCGCCGCGGTCTGCGTCTACCCGACCATGGTCCCCATCGCCAAACGCGAGCTCCAGGGCACCGCCATCAAAGTCGCCTCCGTGGCCACGTACTTCCCCAGCGGACAGGCCTCCCTGAAAGAACGCACCGATGAGGTCCGCCGCGCCGTCGAAGCCGGCGCCGACGAGATCGACATGGTCATCAGCCGCGGCGACTTCCTGGCCGGCCACTACCATAAGATCGACGAAGAAATCCGCGCCATCCGACAGGCCTGCGGCCCGGCCCACCTCAAGGTCATCCTGGAAACCGGCGAGTTGCAGACCTATGACAACGTGCGCCTGGCCAGCCAGATCGCCATTGATGCTGGCGCGCACTTTATCAAAACCTCCACCGGAAAAGTCTCCCCCGGCGCCACCATGCCGGTGACCCTGGTGATGCTGGAGACCATCCGCGATCACTTCATCAAAACCGGAAAAATGGTCGGCATGAAGCCCGCCGGCGGCATCCGCGAAGCCAAACAGGCCCTGCACTACCTGGCCATGGTCAAGGAAACCCTGGGCGACGCCTGGCTCTCTCCGGACTGGTTCCGCTTTGGCGCCTCCTCGCTGCTCAACAGCGTGCTCATGCAACTCGAAAAGCAGCGCACCGGCCGCTACCACTCCGATCGCTACTTAAGCCTGAGCTGAGACCGCTCCCTTTGATTTGCTTCGCCCTGACTGCGAAGTCCCCGACCTTTTGCTCTGCCTGACACGCCACGGAGAACGATCTTATGGGTAAGACGGCCAACACCTCAGTGCGCGACCTCCTCTTTGGTGACCTCTGGGATTACGCCCCGGCGCCAGAGTCGCGCGACCATCTCACCATCAAAGAGCGCTACGGCCACTTCATCAACGGCACCTTTGTCGAAGGCGAAAACCACTTCGACTCCATCAACCCGGCCACCGAAGAAAAACTCTTCGAAGTCGCCGCCGCTGATGAGGCCACCGTCGATACCGCGGTCAACGCCGCGCGCAACGCCTACGACAAGCACTGGAAGACGATGCCCGGCGCCGAACGCGCCAAGTACATCTACCGCATCGCCCGCATGATCCAGGAGAAGGCCCGCGCCCTGGCCGTCGCCGAAACCCTCGACGGCGGCAAACCCATCCGCGAGTCCCGCGACATCGACATCCCCCTGGCCGCCGCCCACTTCTTCTACTACGCGGGCTGGGCCGATAAACTCGATTACGCCCTGCCCGGCGCCCGCCCCTCCTCCCTCGGCGTGGCCGGCCAGATCATCCCCTGGAACTTCCCCCTCTTGATGGCCGCCTGGAAGATCGCCCCGGCCCTGGCCGCCGGCAACACCATCGTCATCAAGCCCGCCGAAACCACGCCCCTGACCGCGATGATGCTCGCCGAAATCATCCAGGAGGCCGACCTGCCCCCCGGCGTGGTGAACTTCGTCAACGGCGCCGGTCAAACCGGGGCCGCCATCGTCAACCACCCCGACGTCGATAAGATCGCCTTCACCGGTTCCACCGGCGTCGGCAAAATCATCCAGCGCTCCCTGGCCGGCTCCCGCAAACGACTCACCCTGGAGCTCGGCGGCAAAGGCGCCAACATCATCTTCGACGACGCCTCCATCGATCAGGCCGTCGAGGGCATCATCAACGGCATCTTCTTCAACCAGGGGCACGTCTGCTGCGCAGGCAGCCGCCTCCTCGTTCAGGAAAACATCGCCGACGAGGTCCTGCAGAAGCTGCGTCACCGGGTCTCCACCCTCATCGTCGGCGACCCGATGGATAAAAACACCGACGTCGGCGCCATCAACTCCCGCGAGCAGCTCTCCCGCATCCAGGAGCTGGTCGCCGCCGGCGAGCAAGAGGGCGCCCAGATCTTCCAGCCCTCCTGCGCTCTTCCCGAAAAGGGCTTCTTCTTCCGCCCCACCGTCTTCACCGAAGTCACCCCCTCCCACCGCATCGCCCGCGAGGAGATCTTCGGCCCGGTCTTAAGCGTGCTCACCTTCCGCACCCCGGAGGAGGCCATCGAAAAGGCCAACAACACCCCCTACGGCCTGGCCTGCGGCATCTGGACCGACAAAGGCTCGCGTCTCTTCCGCGTGGCCAACGCCCTGAAGTCCGGCATCGTCTGGGGCAACACCTACAACCGCTTCGACCCGACCAGCCCCTTCGGCGGCTACAAAGAGAGCGGCTTCGGCCGTGAAGGTGGTCTCCACGGGCTTCTCCCCTACCTGGAGGTGCGCTAATGGCCCCATCGAACTCCCCCCGTCTGCGCGTCCTCAAGACCTTTAAGCTCTACATCGGCGGCGCGTTCCCCCGTACCGAGAGCGGACGTTTTCTCCAAGAACACAACCCGAAGGGGCAGCTTGTGGCCAACTTCTGCCGCGCCTCGCGCAAAGACCTGAGAAACTCGGTGGTCGCCGCCCGTAAAGCCCAGGCCGGCTGGGCCGGACGCACCCCCTTTAATCGCGCCCAGATCCTTTACCGTATGGCCGAAGTGCTCGAATCGCGCCGGGAGAGCTTTGAGCACGCCCTCACGGAACGTGCCGGCATCAAGGGCGCAGCCGCCCAGGCCCAGGTCAACGCCGCCATCGATCGCCTCGTCTGGTACGCCGGCTGGGCCGATAAGTTCATCCAGATCATGGGCACCACCAACCCGGTGGCCTCTCCGCACTTCAACATCACCAGCCCCGAGCCCACCGGCGTGGTCACGGCCTTTGCCCCGCGCAATGCTCCCCTCCTGGGATTGATCACCGCCATCGCCCCGATCATCGTCTCGGGCAACGCGCTGGTGCTCGTCGTCGAAAATGACCACCCCTCCATCGCCATCGATCTGGCCGAGGTCCTCCACTGCAGCGACCTCCCCGGCGGCGTGGTCAACATCCTCACCGGCCAGCGCGACGAGCTCATCGAACACGCCGCCAAGCACATGGACATCGACGCCATCGCCGCCTTTGACGCCACCGACGACGAGCGCAGGCTCATCGCCGTGGAGGCCGCCGAAAGCGTCAAGCGTACCCACTTCTTCGAGACGCCCGCGGCGGATAACTGGGCCGATGTGAGCGCGCAGAGCCCCTACCACATCCTCCCCTTCGTCGAGTTCAAAACCGCCTGGCACCCCATCGAAAGCTCGGCGGCCACCAGCGCAAAATACTGAGCGCACACCTGGCACCGCCTCCATCCCGGTGCCAGGCCACCGCACACGGGCACCGCTCCTACAAAAACGCCTCCGCAGAACTGCGGAGGCGTTTTTGTATTCGCATCCTCACTGCCCGACCGGTGCCAGGCCTGCGAGCTTCACTGCCCGACCGGTGCCAGGCCTGCGAGCTTCACTGCCCCTCGACGATCACCCGAACACCGCCCAGGCCCGCCGCACCTTCTCGGCAATCTCATGTGCCGAGGGCTTACCCCGGTAGCTCGACTCCCCCAGCGGACTGCCAATCCAGGGCAACACCGTGCGCGCGGCCACGATCGAAGCCTCGCTATAGCGCTCATGCTCCTCATCGGCCCCGGTCGACTTGAGCACATCCACCAGAAACTGCCCCAGCACATGCAGCGTCAGCCTCGGCGCGAGCTTCGCCGCAAACACAGCAGCCTGCGGCGCGTAGCGATCCCCTTCGACCACCATCGCCAGCAAACCACTGGCCATCTCGCTCATCTCCTGACGCGCGGCCAGGGCGCCGGCCACCAGCTTCGCCTCGCTGTTCTTGCCAGCCAGCGTGCGCCGCACCACAGGCTCGACCCGCTCCAGGCTCGCAGCAATCCCGGCGAGCAACGCATCGAGACGCTCCCCAACCTCCCCGGCCTCTTTCTCGTCAAACGCCAGCAGCTCCAGCACCTCCTCGCCGCATAGGAGAGCCTGCTCCTCACCACCGAGCAACGCCTCCGCCCGGGTGAAGGCCTCCGGAAACCTCTGCCTCATCTTCCGCTCAAAAAGCGGCGCCGGCGAGGTGTCCAGGTAACTGGCCAGCACCCGCGCTGCCGACGCGACCGGCGCCGGCGCCACATGATCACAGACCAGCTCATACTTGCGCAGCTCGGCATCATAACGCTGCCGTAAACGCTCGGCCTGCTGCGGCAAAGGCGCCACCATCCACCTCCCGAAGAGCGGCGCCAGCGCAGCCAGCGCGTCGGTCATCGTGGCCTCTAATTCCGCAGGCACTCGACCGCAGCGCAGCGCCTCGGCCACCACCGGATGCTCCACCACACAGAGCACCACCCGCACATCGCGACCGGCCTCCGCACCGCCGGAGCCCAGGATATCGATCAACGCCGCACTCGCCACCGCATCCAACGCCCCCCTTCCCAGCACCGCGTCGACCGCCTCCATCAACGCACGCGCATCCGCCTCGTACTTCACCTCGACCTCTCCCATTGGACTCATCTTCACCGCTCGTCTCTTCTCGTCCTCGCCTCTGGATGCGGCGCCAGGCGTCCATCACGCACCGAAAGGTCGCTCTCTTCATAAAAATCTACGGCCATTTACGCAACATCGTCCCACCGATTGCGACAACAGAGAGCACCAGAGCGCCGACTCAACCCGCGCTCTCACGCCAGGGGCGCCTTCGCCGTACGCCCTTTATCCCAATCGCTCCCGCGCCAGCGCGCGTTGCCTCTCCCGAGGATATCCAATGCCACAAGCCCTCTCCGCTGACCGACTCCCCCTCCGCCCCACCGCCGCACCGAACCCGCTGCGACGGCGCTGGCGACTGACCCTGGATCGCCTCCGCTGCCTCACCGCCCGCCTTCACCCCGAGGGCCCGGATTGCCCGCACCGCCTGGACCACCTGGCCCTGGACGGCCCTCGTCGCCAGGCTTCTCTCCCCGCACTCGTCCTGCGCCACGCGGCCTCCCTGGATCCCACCGACCGCCTCCTCCTGGCCGGCCTGACCACCGCCTGCCTCGACCTCTACATTATCGAGGGCATGCGACGCGGTGCCCCGGTCATGCGCAGAGTCATCGACGACCGCCTCCTCGAACTCGCCGACTGGGAACACGATCTTCCCCTGCACCCGGGCCAACTTCTGGCCACACGCGCCCTGCGCTGCCCCGATCACGCACTATGGCTAACCACTCGCCCCATTCGCATCGACGCCAGCCTCATCGACGATCTGCTCTCGGCCCTCTGGCGCGCCTTCGCCCGAACCCCGCACCCGGGCTGGCGCCCCTTTATGCGCGATCAGGGCGCCCACATCCTCCTGAGCTACCTCGATGCATCTCCGGCCCCCGACGCGCCCCACACCCCGATCGTCGCGGCGGACTGGGCCGCGCTGGAGCAGGCCTTCCACCGCCTGGAAGCCTCCCTTTTCAACCGCCACCTTCCCGCGGATGCACTCGCGCCCCTGGGACACAGGCGCCTGGCGCGCATCATCGACCAGGCCCCGGGCCCCCTCCTCATGATTCAACCCCACCTCGGCGCTGGCGAGCGCTCTCCCTGGCTGCGCGCGCGCCGCTGCCACCCCGACCACCTCGACCCCGACGCGCTCGATGCCCTGCTCGACGCCGGGCTTGCCCCCCACGACCAGGGCGCCCTGATCGTGGAGGCCCGCGACGATCTCGGATACCGCCGCAACATCACCGCCGATGACCTGCGTGCGCTCACCGCCGCCTGCCTCACCCTCTGCGCCCGCGCGCCCTTCCTCACCACCACCGGCCCGGAGGCATTCACGCCCCACCGACGTCACGCGGCCTGAGTCCCAAACCTATCGCGTGTACGCGCACCGAAACCCCACATCGGTGCGCCGCGCATCAGTCTTCTGCTCCACCCGCGCCGTAGCTCGAAGCTCAAAAGGATGGCTCACCCAGCTCCCTCCCCGCACCTCCCCACGGAGGGGATCGCCACCGGCAACCCACTCCGCCACATTCCCGGCCATCTCCCACACCCCGACCGGACTCACGCCCTGCTCCAGACGCCCCACCGGCGCCGTCCACGCGTATCCATCCAGCGCCCCGGCCACCGGACCGCCCACAACATCACGCTCCCCCCAGTTCGCAACGCCACTCTCCCAGTGATCGCCCCAGGGGAAGATCCCTCCCTCCGCCCCCCGCGCCGCCCGCTCCCACTGATCGTGGGTTGGCAACCCGCCGCCCCGCCACTCGCAATACGCCTGCGCCTGGGCGCGCGTCACACACACCACCGGATGCGACGTCTCCTTCAGCACTCGCGGCACCCGCAGGCTGATCTGCAGTCCCCGCGGCGTCCACACCTCACACCCCTGATAATCAATCGCCTCACACGCCCCCTCTTCCACGCACGCCTGATACGCCCCGACACTCACCTCCAGACGGTCGATCGCGTACGCCTCCACCGCCACGGTCCGCTCGGGATACTCCCCTTTGAGCAACACCTCCTGCTCACAACGCTCGGGCTCATCACGCTCGATCTTATGGCAACTCAACATCATAAAGGACTGCGCCTGCTCGCTGAGCCCGCGCACGTAGGGCCCGCCCTCCACCTCGACCGGCCCCTGCTCCACCCCCGCCACCGCATCCCCCTCTCCCCCCAAATCCCGGGCCCGCTCAACATGCAACCAGCTCACCCACGCCAGCGCCACCGCACATACCGCCGCCGAGCCCCAGACCACGCCCGAGACCTGCCAGCGCGTCGCTTCCCCCCCACCCTGTACCGTACTGACCTCCTCGACCGGCAGCTCACGCTCCGGCCGCGGGCGCTCCCGAGCATCGATCGCCCGCATCCCCTCCATCACCGTGCGCCCCTCCTCCTGCGCACCTCCCCAGCGTTCGGGCTCCTCTCCCCCTTTGACCAGCGTCCCCGCCATCCCCGCCCGCTCCACCACCTCCGGGGTCAACGCCGACATGCCCTCGCGCACCGTCTCCGCCGGGCGCACCCGGTAACCACAACGCTGACAAAAGGGCGCCCGGGCATCCTGCTCCGCCCCACACTCCGGACAACTGATCTGACTAACTTCGCTCATCGGCTCATCGCTTGCGCCCCTGTGGGCGACCGTCTACCATACCGCCCGGCTCTCCCGGACCTGATTTAATCCCCTGATTCCCCGGACAGAGCCCTCTTTCGTTGTAAAACGTGTCTGTAGCCCGCGGCAACCGCCGCCTCTGCTTATCAGGAGCCCCCATGCGACTCCCGCTTCGTGCCCTCGCCATCGCCCTGGCCCTCGGTCTGGCCTCCGTAGCCTGCGACAGCAAGCCCCCCGCCGACCAGAACCCCGAGCAGGCTGCCGAAGAGGCTCCCACCGAAGGCACGCAGGAGGAGACTCCCGAAGCCAACGAAGAGAGCGAGGAAAGCGCCCAGGCCGACGCCGAAGGACAGTGGGTCCGCAGCGATCTCTACTCGGTGCGCTTCCGCGTGCCCACCGACTGGGACATCCGCCGCACCGAAGAGGCCGTCTCCGCCACCGCCCCCGACGGCTCCACCACCGTGCTGCTGGCCGGCTCCGAGTCCGACAACACCATCCAGGCCGCCCTCAACGATCTCAAAACCGAAGTCGAATTCAAAGACATCAACTTCGATAACAGCGGCCTGACCACCATCAACGGCCTGCCCGGTACCCGCGGCACCGGCTCGGCCGTCATCGTCGAAGACGACGGCGACCGCGAAATCCAGTTCCTGGGCTACGCCGTGCGCGTGGGCACCCAGAACGTCACCATGATGATCTTCAGCGACGCCGCGATGTACGAAGCCCAGAAAGACATGATCGACGGCATCGCCCAGACCCTGACACGTCTCTAATCACACCGCCGGTGACCTGTGCGCCGGCACTTTCTTGTCCCTAAAAGGCATACCCCCATGTCCGAACTTTTTGCCCGCATCAAAGACGATCTCAAAAGCGCCATGAAAGCCCGTCAGACCGAGCGTCTGAGCACCCTGCGCATGCTGCAGTCCAGCCTCAAAAACAAAGAGATCGACCTGAAACGCCCCCTGACCGACGACGAGATCATGGACATCGTCACCACCGAGGTCAAAAAGCGCCGCCAGTCCGCCGAGGCCTTCGAGTCCGGTGGCCGCCCCGAACTCGCCGAAAAAGAACTCCGGGAAATCGACACCCTCCAGGAGTACCTCCCCGAGCAGCTCTCCGATGAGGAGGCCGCCGCCATCGTCCAGGAGGCCATCGACCAGCTCGGCGCCGAATCCCGCAAAGATATGGGTAAGGTCATGGGCGTGGTCATCCCGCGCCTCAAAGGCGTCTACGACACCACCAAAGTCAAAGACCTGGTGCTCGCCCGCCTGAGCTGAGCCCCGACGCTTCTGCCGAGCGTCCCCCGCCCGAGTGCCGCTGCGCGCTCGGGCGTTTTTTTTGCCCGGACTGCGCTCGTTGCGATGTCCGAACGCCTGGCACCCGCACACGCTTGCAGCTCCTCACCTCACCAGCCTCCCGCACACACAAAAAAACGCCCGGTGACCACCAGGGTCCCGGGCGCAGTACTTAAAACCACGGTGAAGACCGCTCCCCCAGCATGCCCTTAATGCATGCCGTCATCCCCGTACTCCGGCGTGCGAAAGTTCACGTCATCCAACAGCCCAAAAATCTCCGACGTGCACTTCAACCCGCTCGACGGAAACTGAACCCCGTTGTCGCCAAAACGCGCCAGAAACAAAATCGGATCCGCTCCCCGCGTATACCCCAGCTGCACCAGGGTCGACTCCGGGATGAACTCATCGCGAGAGATGTGGATCCGCTCCCCCAGCACATAGAGTCCCTCGGGCTTCAGCGGCGTGAGTGTGGAGACATAAGAAGGGTCTCGAATCAGATACCCCTTCTCATGAAAACTCCAGCGGTTATGCGCGTTTGCCGCCGGCAACAGGAGCAGTGGGGGGCCCTGCTGAGAGTGGTTATGAAAATAAACCAGCAGATTCTCCCGAACCCACTGCTCCTTACCCGGCAGTGCCTCGGTGGTGCGATACAACCCGCAGGGGGGTAGGCTCAGATGCATCAGTAATATTCTCGCTCAGAGTCGGTGGGGATAGCGCCTTAGCGCCCGCCGCGCTTGTTCACCAGCGACTTGGCCATGCGCTGGACCTGGTGAGAGACGTTCCGGTTGCGCGTCAGATCGCGAAGATCTTTGGTGCGCAGATGATTCAAAAAACTCATCACGTCGCTCAGCGGCGTCTTCGGATTCATGGTCAGGCTGACCATCACATCGTAATGCCGCGTCCAGTCGCGGTTCATTGCGATGTATTTAATGACACCCTCGGGGATCGATTTATTCGAGGCCAGCTGCCGGATGTCCGCCGGACGCAGACGCGGGGAGCGAATCGCCGCCATGTGCACCAACTTATTGGAGTCCCGCACCAGGATGTTGATCGCCTCCCGACTGCCCACAGACGACAGGCGGATCTTCTGGGCCAGATTCATCTGCCCGATCTGGCTGAAGAGACTGCCCTTGCGGCGACGCTCCTCCACAACCTCCTCGTCTTCATCCCCACCACCGATCTCGCGCTGAAGGCGCTCACGCTCCGAACGCGTCAGGCTCGGATCGTCGAGCTTTGAGAGCATCTCTTCTTCGCCCCGCGTGCGGACCCGCTCCTTCTCCAGCACCCCGGCAAACGCAGCATCATCCAGCCCCCCCTCCGCATCAAGCGCCTCTCCGCTCCGCAGCGCCTCGGCCAGACCGGGCAGCCCTCCGAGCTCGACCCCGTTGCGCTGCGCCAGATCGATGAGCTTATCCACCGTCGCCATTCGCGCGTGCGAGTTGGTGTAAAGCGCCTCAATGATCCCCGGCGTGCGCAGCACACGCACCTGGTTGTTGGCGATCACATCACACACGTCGGCACTGGCCTGGCCGGCCAGCTGTACAACCGTGCGGTCATCGGTGCCCTTATTCAGCACCACCGCCTGCATCACCGCCGCCTCCTGCCGCAGCTCAGCAATCCAGTCGAGCACCCCGGCCGGCTGCTCAGTCTGCAACGCCGGCACCAACACCGCCTCGGGCATCCCTCCCAGGGCATCTGCAACCGCCTGCGCCAACGCCGCATCGAAATGCAGCTGATACAACACCCGCACGAGCTGCTCGGGCGGCGCCGGCACCATCCCGCGCGCGGCCATCATCTTCATCGGCGCCGGAGCCTGAGGCCCCACATGCATCCTCAAATTCGGCGCAAAACTCTCAATCGCCAGGGGCTGGCGTTCAAACTCCTCACTCATGGAGCGTCCCGTTCATTAGAAGGTCTGTGCGTGATCACCGGGTGGCATCTCCCACCTTAGGTGCGCCCTCTACCTTTGGCAACGTGCCATCATTGCTGCCCGGGGTGTCAGGCCTTGGTACGCACCGGTGCCTGGCCTTCGTACGCAGCAACACGCGTCACGGAGCCCACGCGTCACGGTGCCTGGCCTTCGTACACCTCGCGGGCCTCCTCACGGTGACAGCGTGCTCTTCTTCGCCCGCCGCCTTCGCAACCACCCCAGTATCCCGACCACGCCCACCCACCCCGCAGCCCCCTCGCCACGGCTCCCGGCGACGGCACAACCGCCGCCCTCAGCCCCGGCCCCCTCATCGCCCGATCCGGTGCCAGGCGACCGATCCGACGCATCTCCCAGGCGCAGCTGATACTCCCTCAAACTCTCATCGGTCGGAATGTAGGTCAGCGCTACAAACGCGCCCTGCCGATCTCGCACCAGCCCCAACACCAGCCCCGGCGCCAACCGATCCCAGAAACTGACCGCTAGCCGGCGACCATCCTCAGCCGAAAGCAACTCAAAGATCCGCGGCCCCTCCCTCGATATCCGAAACACCCCGAGCTGCTCGCCAGCGACCCAGCCGCGCGCCACATCATCAAGCTGACGCACTCGACCGTCGAGCTCCGCCTCGTTGTCAAACACCCGATCGAACACCACCTCGTCGCCCTGCAAACGCGTCACCCCGCTCTGCCCCTGACCGCGAACCCTCCAAAAAACCGCGATCGAGCCGTCCGCCAGCGCGCGCACCGGCCCCACCACCTCGCGCTCCTCCCACCCCGAAATCCGGGGGACCACCGCCTGCCATCCGCCAGCGCCATCGTAGCGATGAAGGCGACGCGTTCCCTGCTGCGTCGCGACAGCCGTCACGAGAAAGCCCCCCTGAGGATCAGCATCAACCCGCTCCACCAACTCCCCGAGCGCCTCCAGGGGCCGCTCCCCCACCGCGCGAAGTGCGCCGCTCTCCGCATCGATCGCGTGCAACTGTGCGCTGGAACGCACACTCCCTCCCACCGACTCCCGAGCCCGCGTCAGCGCCACCACCAGCCCGCTGCGGGGCTCAAAGGCCACCGACGCCAGCGTCGCCTCCCAGGCCCCCACATACGCCCCGATCTCTTCCGGAGCATCCAGAAGCTCGCGATCTTCAACCGCCCACAACTCCTCACCCGACCGCGCGATCCGAGCCACAAACCCGGCGGGCAGATCCGGCGGAAGATCGCGGCGCTCCCCCCGCACCACAAACCCTCCCCCGGGCATCACCACCGCATCCGCACAACTTGAGGGCGCCCCGGCACGTCGGAAACGATAACTCAACGCCTCCTGCGGATCGGCCACCACCACCACACAGCGCGCGTCTGCTCCCTCCCCTTCGGTCATCACCAGCAGCGTGGTGCCCTCCCCGTCCTCGCGCACCTGCGCCAGTCGGGGATCGACGCCCTGCGGCGAGTCCCACACGCGGTAGCTGCTGGCCAGGATCGACTGTGCTGCCACCTCGCCAGACAGGCACAGCGCCCCGACGACCAGCCCCAGCAGACACACCCCATACCCGACTCCCGCACCACCCCTTTTTGCTCTCCACGCACCCATACTCGCCTTCCCAAACAAAAAAAGCCCGCTGCACCACACGCAGCGAGCTTCTCAAATGCGTCTCCGGTCTTCACGCCGGAGGCGACTCACTGGCGATAATGCGCCACCCATCCGTCCTTCGACTCAAAGACCCGAATGCAGGTGATCGTCTTATCCTCGCAAAGATCAAACCAGTGCCAGGTCCCACTGGGCACCACCAGAAGATCGCCCGGGTGCACCTCCACGTCAAAGACCCTGTCGTCTTCGCCGTGAATCGTGAACACACCGCTGCCATCGACCACAAAGCGCACTTCATCTTCGCTATGCTCATGCTCTTTGTCGAACTTCGCCAAAAGCGCTTCCAGATTGGGCGTCTCGGGCGTCAGCGCGATCACGTCCGCCGACTGATAACCACCGCGCTCTTTAAGCGCTGCGATCTCTTCAGCAAACACCTTCAGAATGCGCTCCTGCTCGGTCTCGGCCTGGATCGCCCGAGCCTCATCACTATGCAACCGGGAGATATCCCAGCGCTCATAGCCCAGCCCGTACCCCTTCACAAAGGCATCGATCTCGGCCGCGTCTCTCAACACTTCATCCGTCCCACGTACTCGCAACTCGGCCATGGCCGTCCTCCTCGTTCAATTCACCGCCCCGCAACCCACGGGGCCACACGAAGCCCCAAAGGGCCACGCCGGGTTAGTCCTACCTCACAGCCGGGTTTTACCCGCAGCGAGCCTTCCACCGCAAGATCTGCGCTCCAACACGTCGGTCAAGCACGCGCTTCTCGCGCTCCTACAAAAAAACGCGCCGCTGGCCAACCTCCAACAGCACGCTTTCCCGGAACCGCGCGACGCTTCTATCCACGGCTCACAATCGGAAGATCAGAAACTCCAGAATCCGCTGCATATCTTCCCCCAGATCGCTCTGCGCCTTGTTATGAAACGAGGTAAAGACCACCGTCCCGTAATTCGGCTGCTCCCGACGGCTGACCAGCAGCGGCGAGTCCTCCACAACCGCCCCCGCAGAAGGAGGATTGGTGCACTGCGAACCAGCACACTTCGTCACATCCGCGCTAAAGTGCACCACCGACCCCGGCCCCGCCGAGCGTGCCACCACCCAGGCGATATCACTCTCACCAAAGCGAATGCTCGCGCTGGTATCGCTGAGCAAGGTCTGCATCTCACTTGATTCCACGGTCGCATTGAGCTGCTGAGGCGCAAACCCCACCCGAGCTCCATCAAAGGTGGTGCCCTCAAACTCAATCATCCCCTCAAACACCTCGCTGATAAAGGGATGCGCCCAGTCCGAGGCGTAAATGCTATTTCCGTTGGCGACAAACTGACGCAGGTTCTGCGCAATCAACCCCATATTCGCCCCCCGACTCTGAAGATCGTACCAGAGCGTACCGCACTCAATGAACAGAATGCGGAAGTAATTAAGCTGCGCCGCATTCTCCAAAAAATGCTGCGCCCGCTCCACGCCCGCACCTCCCAACGTGCTGGCATCTCGCCCCATCAACTCGTAGCTCAAGTTCAGCTCACCCAGGATCTCACGTACATTATCATACTGCCCCTGCAACACCGCGATCCGCACCGAACTACCGTCGACGCAGAGCTTATCAGCATCTGCCGTCAGATCGGTGGTTTCCCCCTCGTACACAGTCACCGCCGACGTCCTGGAAAACGACCCCGAGCTGACCACGATGCTGTGCGAGCCCGCCGGCACCGCGTCAAACTCAAAAGTGCCACTGCTGTCCGTGCGCGTGCTCATCTCAAAGGGCTGCCCCTCGCAGTCAACCCCGCTGATCGTGGCATTAGCCGCCGCCAGCACCTGACCATTGGTCGCGCAAACACGCGCGATCACATGGCCCGGCCCACAGTCTTCCGGCGGCTCCACAGACGCATCGGCATCAGGGGTACTGCCACCATCGGGAGAGGACCCCACATCTTCCGGCTCGCTGCCATCGGGTTGATCACCACCATCCGGACGCCCCCCTGTATCCGACGGCTGCCCGGCATCATCATGCTCGCCAGGCCCCTCATCACCCGCGGCCAGGCAGAGACCCGTCACCGGATTGTAGCGCAACCCTTCCGCGCACGGCCCAACCCCCTCTTCAACAACATCCTCGGCACATCCGGCCACCAGCCCTCCCACCACGACCAGGCAGAGCACCCACCATTTCATTGCATGTACAGGAGTCATCGCTTCCTCAGGTCTATCCCGCATCCGAGCCCCGCATAGGAGTGTCGTTGTTGCACCTACATCGGGCCCGACGCAGCAGCACGCGCGCTGATTTTTTCTTAAAACAAGTCGAGCTACGCAGCTTAGCAGCTCGTCGCTGCCGGCGCAAAGCTCCAGCATCCTGAACCACTTATCCCTCCCACCTTACCGAACGGTAAGTTCTACTTGAAACCTCTCGCCAGCGACCGCACCATGCTCTTCTGCCCGGATCGACACCTTCACTCCGCGGACCACCCCAGGCTTCGAGCTCCCGATGTCTCCCAACACCTCCTTCCTTTTCGCGCTCTGTGGGCTGCTCGCCAGCGCCCCTCTCCTCTCCTGCTCTGCGGACTCCCAGGTCTGCGCGCCCGACGACGTCGCCTGCCTGCTCGATCTCACCCCAGTCTGCACCTCTCCCTCCGCCTGGTCGCCTGGCACCGCGATCTTCGAAGACGTCTCCGAACTTGCCGGCACTCAAGAAGCCGGCGCCATCGGCACCCGTCTCTCCGTGGCAGACGTCAATCACGACGGCCTGCCCGACATCATCGCCCGACGCCCCGGTGGCGGCGCCGATGACTTTTCCGAAAACGGGACCCGCCACACCTGGCTGTTGATCAATCAGGGCGATGGAACTTTCGAGGATCGCACCGAATCCTCCGGACTGCTCACTCCCCGCCAGCTCACGTCGCTCACCCGCCCGGTGGAAACCGTGGTCTTTGGTGACATTAACAACGACGGAAACCTCGACGCCGTCACCGCGTTTACCAACACCACCGCGCCCCTCTCCCCCGAAGGCGCCGAGGTACTGCTCGGTGACGGTCAGGGCGGCTTTATCCTGGCCGAGCCCTCACCCGCGCTCCAACGCGCCGGACTTCCCGCCGTGCGCGGCGGCTTAAGCCTCACCGACGTAAACCGCGACGGAAACCTCGACCTCTGGGTCGCCAATGGCGCCGCCGGGGCCAACGGGCCACTCGCCGACCAGCTTCTCCTGGGAAATGGTCAGGGAACCTTTACCGAAGTCACCGCCACCGCCGGACTCCTCACCGAGCCCTGGTCCTCCATCGCCACCCTCAACCAGGCCCGCGCCCACTCCAACGCCTGGTCCGGCGCCGCCTGTGACCTAAATGGCGACGGCACCCCCGAACTCCTGGCGGCATCCTACGGCCGCGCCCCCAACCACCTCTGGCGTGGCGAGTTCGATGGCCAACAGACCACCTACACCAACCACTCCCTTGCCTCCGGATACGCCTTCGATCAGCGCATCGACTGGAGCGACAACGAATCAGCCCGCTGCTTCTGCAAGCTCAACCCCACTGCCGACGACTGCGCGGGCGTGCCCGCTCCCCGCGTACGTTGCCAATCCCCCGACGACGTCCTGCGCTGGAATCACGCCCAGGACCGTGAACCCTTCCGCCTGGGTGGAAACAGCGGCACAACCCTCTGTGCCGACCTCAACAACGATGGCTACCTCGATCTCCTCACCACCGAAATCGTCCACTGGGATGTCGGCGCCTCCTCCGATCCTTCCGAGATTCTCTACAACGCCGCCGATGCCGAACTCGTCTTCGCGCGCCCCGGTCCCGGGGCGACCGGCCTCGATCGCCCCCGCGAGACCACCTTCGACGACGGCGACATCACCGCCGCCACTCTGGACTTCGATAACGACGGACGTCTCGACATCCTCATCGCCTCCACCGACTACCCGCACACCCGCGCCCACCTCTACCACCAGAAGCCTGACGGAACCTTTGAGCGCGTGAGCCCCTCCGACGGCATCGACCTCACCAGCGCTCACGGCGTCGCCACCGCCGACTTCAACCGCGACGGCGCCCTGGATCTTGTGATCGGCCACTCCCGAAATCGCTGCTCCGCAGGCGACCACTGTCAGGACTCCGCCCACATTCGCGTCTTTCAAAACAGACTTCCCCCAAACAACTGGCTTCAGCTTCAACTCGAAGGGGCGCCCGGCACCAACCACAACGCCATCGGCGCCCACATCACCGTCAAAACTCCCGCCCTCCACCAGCTCAGCGAAATCCAGGGCGGCCACGGCCACTTCGGTATGCAGAACGACCTGACCCAACATTTCGGCCTGGGCGATGCCTGCCAGGCCGAGGTGACCATTCGCTGGCCCGACCTTGACTTGACCCCCCAGACATTCACCCTGCCCGCCGGCTACCGCTACCTCATTCAACAGGGCGCCTCCCCCCGGGTCATTGAATAGTCCCTCGCCTTCGAACACCTGGCACCAGCACTCCAATGCAGACACTCACCACACGCCAAAAGCCGATCGAGCACCAGCGCTCGAGGGCGTGCGGACGTCTGGCACTGAGACTCGGCACTGAGACTCGTTCGGACATCTGGCACCGAAACTCACTCGGGCACCGAACACCGAAACTCACTCGAGCACCGGGCACCAGCGCTCGAGGGCGTTCGGACGTCTGGCACTGAGACTCGGCACTGAGACTCGTTCGGACATCTGGCACCGAAACTCACTCGAGCGCCTGGCACCAGCGCTCAAGTGCGTGCGGACATCTGGCACTGAGACTCGGCACTGAGACTCGTTCGGACATCTGGCACCGAAACTCACTCGGGCACCGAACACCGACACTCACTCGAGCACCGGGCACCAGCGCTCAAGTGGAACCAGCGCTCGAGGGCGTTCGGACGTCTGGCACTGAGACTCGGCACTGAGACTCGTTCGGACATCTGGCACCGAAACTCACTCGCCCCCCCTGCCTCACGTCGACCTCACCCAGATCCCTTCAAACGAATCCCCCTCCACAAACCCTTTGAGCTGCGGATAATCCGGCCCCGGCCCGGCCTCCTTCCACTCCGATAACTTCCTCCCGGCATCGGCCGCCGCGGCTCGCACCAGCTCCCTCAACCCGACGCTACGCTTGCGATCGTTTCGACACACCAGCATGGAGCCCCCGGGCTTGAGCGCCTCAAAGCACTCCGCCAACAAGGCCTGATAGTCCTTGCGCACCGACCAAAACGCCCCACTACCGGCCGCCGCAGTGGGAGGATCGACAATAATGCCGTCAAACACCTCGCCATCATCCACCGCCCGGCGAAGGTAATCGCGCGCATCCACGGCCTCGTTTTGATGCCCCTCCAGCCCAAATCCGTTGAGCTCCAGATTCTCATCAAGCCAACGCAGATAGCGCTTGGAAAGATCCACATTGACCGTCTTTGCTCCGGCCCGCGCCAGTGCCACACTGAACGCCCCGGTATGACAAAAAAGGTTCAGCCAGCGCTGCCCTGGTCTCGCACGCCGCTCGGCCTCCAGACGATTGGCCCGCTGATCGGCAAAGAAGCCCACGTCAATCCCCTCCCAGGGCTCGGCCCAGTACTTAAGCCCCGACTCCTTGACCACCAGCCGCCCCCCGGCCTTGAGATACCCACCTCCGCGACGCACAACCTGAGCCTGAGGCAATTTCCCCTCGGCCTCACGCACGTCTCGCACATGCTCCACCGCCAGAATCATAACGTCCGGATCATGCGCCCCCAGCGCTTCATACACCGCCGGCGCCAGCCCCTCCCCACAACGCGCGGTCAGCGTCACCCGCATCGCCGGACCGAGCTGATCCACCAGCACCCCGGGCAGCCCGTCGGCCTCCCCGTGCACCACCCGAAACACATCGGTGCTCCCGATCTCGCGATACAGCTCCCCGCGTTTGGCCACTGCCTCATCCACACGCAGCGCGATCTCCTCATCGATCTTCTGGGCGGCCTCGGCCTCATTGCCCCAGTACCGAGCCACCACCTCACCGGTCCCATCGACTACCGCATACACCCCCGACGGCCCCCGGGGCCCCACCAGCCGAACCGGCGCGCCGGGCTCCATGCCTTCAATCGACCCGGTGTGTTTATCGCGCAGCACCCAGGGATGCTTACCCGCTTCCAAAAACTCCAGACTCCGGGCCGAAACCTCCAGCTTGCGCACCTGCGATGTACTCTTAACCCCCTTCTGGAACGCCTGAGGGGTCGGACACACCGGAATCGAAGGCCGCCAGGAGCGCAAACTCGGCCAACTATTCGCAAAATCCTCCCCACCGTAGAGCGCTCCCAGACGCAGGCGCACGCCTCCATCCACCGCAAAACCACCACGCGCCACATCCCCCAGAGCCGGATATCCCCCCTGCGCCAGCGCCTCCAGCACGCCTTCATAGATCCCGCGCTCCGGCGCCTTCTCAAACGCCACACTGAGCTGCACCTCGGCGATCCCCTCCCAGGTCATCGTCACCGCGTAACTGACCTTCGCCCCCTCGGCTTCCCAGACACCGGTAGCGTGCAAAGGCCGACGCACAATCGCCACCCAGGTCGACTGCACATCTCCGGCGGCCAACGCCCCGGCCAGCGCCTCGGCCCGGGCCTGACCGGTGGCCAGCAACCAGGGCCCGCCCGCGCCGGCAGGCGCCTCCCACACCGGGGTAAAGCCCTCGCGAGCAATCCCCAGCATGTCGGCCAAAAACAGCACCGGATCCATCGGGTCCTCAGGGTCAATACTCCCCTTCAAACCCACCGGCTTCTCCACGACAACCCAACCGTCGCCCCACAGCAGCGCCTCGGCCTCCGGCAAGCCGTACACCTCCTCGCCAGCGCCCACCTCAACCTCCACTTCGGCCTCATACGGCAACACCTGGTCGGGCTTAAAAAGGCTGGCGCCGTCCACCTTGACCGCCCCCTGCGCAAAGAGCTCCTCCACCTCTTTGGCACTCCCCTGCGGCCAGGCCCGCTGCACATAGGCCCGCGCCGTAGTGCTCTGCTCCTCTCCCTCCAGGGGCACCCGAAACTTCAACTCTTGTCCCATCGCCTGACCTCGAACCCTTCACCGGAATTCCAACCAAACCCACACCGACGCACAAAACGCACGAGCGCTCAGCGCGCCATACTCCTCGTAAGCGCCTCCAACGACAAGCGCCCTTAAACCATCATCCCCCATCACCGCACCATCGCCTGGCACCGCACCATCGCCTGGCACATGCACCATCGCCTGGCACCGCACCATCGCCTGGCACCGCACCATCGCCTGGCACCGCACCATCGCCTGGTACCGCACCATCGCCTGGTACCGCACCATCGCCCGGCATCTGCACCTTCGCCTGACACCGCACCATCGCCTGGCACCGCACCATCGCCTGGCACCGCACCATCGCCTGGCATCTGCACCTTCGCCTGACACATGCACCTTCGCCTGGCACCGCACCATCGCCTGGCACCGCACTGGTGCCCCCGACACTCTCGACACTATCTTTTAAACGGCCCCTTCTTCGGACTCGACGAAACGCCTCCGAAGACAGCTCGGCTCTGCGCACGCACTGCATTACACTACCCCGGCCATTCGCCGGCCCGATCGCTCTCTCGCTCCCGACACCAAGTCCCCGGATGCCAGCGTCGCTCGCCATACAGCTCAACACCTCCTGCTCCTCCCGCCCACGCCCCGGCCTTGCCCATGACTCCAGAAGAAAAACGCATCCTTCGCTGGCGCCCCATCGCCCTCTTTATCGCCGCGTTTATTGGCCTCAACGCCTTCGGCGTACTCGGCTACCTGACCCGCCTCAACACCTACCTGGTGCTGATCCTCTCCCAGGTCCTGGTCGTCATGGGCATTGCGATTCTCTACCGTCGCACCCTGGCCCGCGACGCCTCCGGCTGGCCTTCGCTCTCCCCTCGTGGCCTCTCACCGCTGGCCATCGTCTTGACGGTGCTCGCCGCCGTGACTCTTGGCTTTTTCTCCAACGCTCTGGGCGCCCTGATCGTCGAGGTGTTCCCCGGCATGCGTGAACTCGCCGAAAGCTACCAGGAATCCGTCAAAGACCTCCTGCTCACAGATGACCTCCTCTCCCAGATCCTCGGCGCGATCTCCGTCGCGCTCATCGCCCCCATCTGCGAAGAGTACCTCTTTCGCGGCACCATCCTCCCGGAACTCGCCCGCACCCGCCGGGCCCGAAACGCCATCATCCTCAACGGCCTTCTCTTCGGTGCCATGCACGCAAACCCCATGGCCTTTGTGCCCCTGTCCATCGTAGGCATCTTTTTAGCCCACCTGACCCTGAGCAGCGGCGGCCTCTTCCTTGCCATCCTCGCGCATGCCGCACTCAACACCGCCAACGGCGTCGTCCTCCCCCGCGTAGCCGAGGTCATCGAAGCAGCCCCCGAAGACGCCGACATCTGGAGCACCCTCAAAGCACTGGCGATTCTCACCCCCATCGCCACCTTCTTCTGGTGGACGCTCTCCAGAGAACTGCGTCGACTCAAAAACTCGCCACCGTCACAATCCCACTAGAAATCGTCGCGGGCTTCATCAACCGCCGCGCGAACCTCATCGAGTTCCAGCCACTCCACGTAACGCGAGACCAGAAAGTCATCGGCCAGAACATCGCTGAGCCGCTTTACCCCCCCCGTCCAGCGCCGCGCTCCGCACAACCACAGCGGCGCGCCCTCCTGCTCCTCGCACAACCCCAAATCTACGAGTTCGGCATACGCGTAGCGCGGCTCCATCTCGCCGGCCGCATCCACCACCCCCAGATAGGGGAACGCACGCTCGTCATACGCCTCCCGATCCCCAAATACGATGCGGCAGGTCTTCAGCCACCGGTATTGCACATACTCATCGGTCGGCCGCATGGCCACCTGCGCGATCTTCGCCAGACGCTGTGCCGCGTCATCGCGCACCTCAGGCTCCGGCGAGTTCATCAAGCGGCACATCGAAAAAAGCGCCCCCTGACGAAGATCGACATCGTAATCAGGTAACCCCGCGGCTTCATGCACCCGCCAGTCCTCCGGCTGCCCGACAAGTGCCAGACGCCCCAACGCCGCACTCATCTCCAGGATCACCTCCACCTCCGGGTTCCCCTCCAGCTGCCGATCGATCATCTCCAACACATCTCGCCCCTGCCCCGGCGAGAGCTGCCGGACCATCTTCAGACATCGGCGAGGCAGTTGCCCGACCTGACGCGCCGCACACCCCCGAAGCCAGGTATAGAAGCGCTCACTTTCTGGCCGGCGACGCTCCTCACGCATCTCATCGACCACACCGGCCACCACACCCTGATGCTCGCCCTTCTCCACCTCGTCCCAGAACCCATCCATCTCGCGCACAAGCTGCGCCGGCGCCTCCAATCCCCCGCCCAGATACCCCCGCACCAGACACGTCCAGGGCGCACGCTCACTGCGACGACTCACCACATCCCCCAGTGCCGCCCACAGCTCGTCCTCCGGCGCAGCGTGCTCCAGCCCCCACTCACAGAGCGCTTCACCAAGCGCACGCGGTCCGTACGTCACCGCCCGCGCACGCTCGCCCCCTTCGAGCGCACCAACATCAATCGCCCCGAGATCCCACCCCTCATACTCCAACTCCGCCTCACGGTCCTGCCGCTCCGCAGGCGAGAGCTCCGCCAGCGGATCAACCTCCTCGCCCTGCTGAGGCACCACCCACAGCGCCCATCCGAGCACAGCAAACACCGCTGAAAGTGCAAGTCCTCCCCAGAGCCCCGGATCAAGCTCCCCCTCCCTGCCAGGCGCTTCGCCCGGAGCAGGAATCACCAACTTCGCCATCGATGCGTCCTCTCCCTTGTCCTCGTCTGCGACCCCTTAAGAGCCGAGCGGCCATCCTATCGACTGCGCCCCGGACTGTCGACCAGGCGTCCCTTCCAACGCGTTCGTACACCTGGCACCCGCGTTCGCACACCCCGCGTTCGCACATCTGGCACCCACGCAACCATCCCCCGGTACGCCCTTCTTTTCTTGCCCCTTTCTCCCCACACCTCTACCATTAAAACCTCTCATCTTTCTCTTAAACCGCCATCCAACGTTCGCCGTACGGATACTCATGGCCTCTTCGAAGTCGGCGCCCGATGCTCCCGGGACTTCGCAACACGCGATCCTTGACCTCGACGCCCTCCGTGGATGGCGCGAGCACCGAGATCCCGCGCTAAATCAACCTCATGAACTCCCGGCACTGGCCTACCTGCATCAACTTGACTCCCGGGAAGTCATCCAACGAACCTACCCTGTCCATGGTCTCAGCATCCTGGTCGGCCGCTTCCACTCTCAACATACCCCGGTAGACCTCCTCCTGGACGGTCTCCAGGATCATCAGACGTACCGCCTCGGCTCACCGCACGCCCAACTGGAACGCTCCCCCTCCGGCACCTGGACCCTGCAGGCCCTGAGCACCCAGGCCCCGACGCAACTCAATCAAAGCCGTCTCGCCCCCCTCGATACGCCTCAAGAGTTGCAGCGCAGCGACGTCATCACCTTCGGGGTCACCTCCTTTCGCTTTGAACCCTTGAACCTCTCGCTCGACGCACACCAACACTCCCTGCAGACGCTCCTATCCAGATGCCCGCACCCCGCGCTCTTCCTCGCTCGCGCGGGCGCTCCCTGCGGCCCATTCATCGCTCTCGATCCCAAACACCCACTCACCCTGGGGCGCTCCTATCCCCCACCCGGCACCCTCCCCCGCTCCGAGCAGTGGCCTGCTATCCCCGAGCCCTTCTGGGACCTGAGCGGGCTGCCCGACGTCGAACGAAAATTCATCGCCTTTCAACATGCCCGCTTCTCACTCATTCGCGAGCGCTGGCACATCGAACCTCTCTCCACGCGCCAGCGCACCTACGTCAACCGCATCCCCATCCATGCCCCAGCCGCACTGGAGTCCGGCGACGAAATCGGCCTGGGCTCGGCCCTTCTACATCTACAACTCCCCGATCAGCCCTCCTGGCCTCGACGTAGCATCACCCCGCCGAGCCCCCTGGACTGGAGCGAGGGCAGACCTCCCAGCGAAGAGTTCTAACCCATGTGCTCCCATCCCGACCCTCTCCTGGCCAAGCTGCCCTCGGAGCCCGACGCCCCCACCGCCGAGCTCCGACTCAACGCCGAGGAGCACCCCTACCTCCTCTGGTCTGGCCCCTCCGACTGGCACGCGAACGTCTGCGAAGCCTTCGCACCGGCCGCACACCCTCTTCCCTCCTCGTCCCCATACTCCCTACGCCTTCTCCTGCCGAACCCCCGACTTCGTCCCTTCGACACCTGGGCCTGGCGCAACCTCCCGGTTGCCAAAGCCGTCGACGCCCTGCTGAACCTCGCCAGCACCATTGGGCGGCTCCACCAACGGGGGTGGACCCTCCAAAGCCTGCACACCTGCGAACTCCTCCTCGACCCGGAACACGGCAACATCCACCTGGCCGCCGCCCCGCGCCTGATTCCCATGCCTCGCCATCCAGGCAACGAAGCTGTCTGGAGAGACATCCGCATCTTTGCAGAACTCGCCTACGAAAACTTCCTGGGACACGAATACCCCGGCGGTCACCACCTGGTCACTCTGCTCCAGGACCGCAACGCCCTGCGCGAAGTTGGCCTCACACACCCCGCGCTTCCCCAACTTCTTGCCGGCTGCGTCACCCCCTACGGAGATCTGGCCTACCACCACGCCGACGAACTCCTCGAAGGCCTCCAACACCTGCGCGCCGAACTCACCACCGCCCTGCACCTGGAAGTCGCCTCTCGCTCCACCCAGGGCAACTACCTCTTTCGCCAGAACAACCAGGACAGCTGCGGACATCTCCTCATCGACACCGTCTGCGACGCCCGCACTCAACGCCTGGGCTTCTTCTGCGTCGCCGATGGCATTGGAGGCATCCAGGATGGCGCCGCGGCCAGCACCGAAGCCGTCCGCGCCTCTTGCGCCGCGTTCCTGCGCGCCTGGGAACACTACCCCGCCCACACCCTCCTTAACGCCCCCAACTCCGTGGCACGCGCCATCGCCCGGATCACCAGCCAACGCCTGGCCCTCTATGGCGAATTCTCTCCCAACCACAACCGCGGCGGCACAACCTTCACCGGACTCCTGATCGCCGGACAGCGCGCCGGACTCTGCCATGTGGGCGACTCCCGCGCCTGGTTGCTGCGGGAAAACACCCTTTTCCAACTCTCCGAGGACCACACCCTGGCCAACATCTTTAAAAAGCTCGATCACACCCCCTCCCCCACCGAACGCGACGCCTCCAACCGCACCATTGCCCGCTTCCTGAGTACCGGCACCGAACTCGACGCCGGCCGCATCGACGCCTTCCACCCCGACCTCCCCGACCTCCTGAATCAACCCGATCTGCACACCTCGGGACTGCTCATCCGTTCCGGTGACCTCCTCATTCTGACCACCGACGGAGCCCACGGCGAGCTCTCATACGAACTTTTACAATCCCTGGCCTGTACACATCGCGACGCGCCTCAGGAACTCTGCGACGCCATCGTCAACAACGCCCTGAACCGCGTCGGCAAAGACAACATCACCGCCCTGGCGATCCGAGTCCGCTGATACAGGCAATTTTTTTACTTGCCCGCGAGCAACCCGCTCTTAGCTTGCCTGTACTTTAGAACAGCAGGCCCTTGTCCCGGGAGCTCGTATGCGTGGGGAAACCACCCGTCGCCCGGCCACCGATCGTACACCACCGATCGATGCGCTGGTCGATCGATACCATCTTGTACGCCAGACCACCGAAGAGCTCTGCGCGCCGATCTCTGTCGAGGCTCAACTCGTTCAGTCCATGCCCGAGGCAAGCCCCACGAAATGGCACCGCGCTCACACATCCTGGTTCTTTGAAACCTTTATCCTGACCCCGCACCTGCCCGATTATCGCCCCTTCGACGAGCGATTCTCCCTCCTGTTTAACTCCTACTACAAAGGCGTCGGTCCCTACGTTCCACGCCAGCAACGTGGCACCCTCGCTCATCCCAGCTGCGAAACCATCTCGACCTACCGGCGCCACATCGACGCGGCACTCACCACCCTTGTCGAACGCCATCCCCAACGCGCCGCGCAGGCCGCGGCACTCATTGAAATCGGTCTGGAACACGAACGCCAACATCAAGAACTCATCCTCACCGACATCAAACATGCGCTGGGCACCCACCCCCTTCAACCGACCTATCTCCCGCAATCCCCGCCGACGTCCCGGGAGCATCTCACGCCCCTGCGCTGGCTCAACTACAGCGGCGGTGTCTATCGCATCGGCCACGGTGACCACTCCGACGCTTTCGCCTTTGATAACGAGAGCCCCCGCCACAGCGTCTTTCTGGAACCCTTCTCTCTGGCTGACCGCCTGACCACCAACGGAGAGTTCCTCAAGTTCATGGAGGACGGCGGCTACCAATCCCCTCACTGGTGGCCCGTACTGGGGTGGGACACCCGGGAACGCGAAGGTTGGCAAGCCCCGCTCTACTGGCAAGCTCATCCCGACGGCTGGCGTACCTATACCCTGGGCGGCCCGCGCCCGCTCAACCTTCATGAACCCGTGTCTCACCTGAGCTACTTCGAAGCCGCCGCCTACGCTCAGTGGGCCGGAGCTCGCCTGCCCACCGAGGCCGAGTGGGAGGTCGCCGCCGCGGCGCTCCCCATAAAAGGCAATCTGCTCGACAGCGGCCTCTATCATCCCCAACCGGCGTCAAATCACGCCTCCGCATCCATGTCCCAGCTCTTCGGCGACCTCTGGGAGTGGACCTCCAGCCCATACACCCCTTACCCGGGCTTCGAACCCTGGGAGGGCATCCTGGGCGAATACAACGCCAAATTCATGTGCAACCAGTTCGTACTTCGCGGGGGCTCCTGCTGCACCGCCGCCGATCACCTGCGTCACACCTACCGCAACTTCTTTCCCCCCGAGGCACGCTGGCAATATTCCGGCCTGCGTCTGGCACGCTGATCCCAATCGCTCAGAGCTACCCTGCTGCGAATACATTCTTTCTGTGAGTCTTTCATGACCCTGGACACGACCCCTATTCCCGAGCCCAATGGGCAGTTTCTTGCCGATGTCATCGACGGGTTAAATCGCCCGCACAAGCAGCTCCCCTGCAAATACCTCTACGATGACCGCGGATCTCAACTCTTCAACGCCATCTGCGAACTCCCCGAATACTATCCAACCCGCGTCGAACTCGCCCTCACCGAGCGCTTTGCCCCCGAGATCGCCCAGCGCGTGGGAGAAAGGGCCAACCTTATTGAGCTAGGCTCCGGTAGCGGCCTCAAAACCCGCACCCTGCTCACTCACCTTGAAGACCCATCGGCCTACATCCCGGTCGACATCTCGCCACACGAACTCAAGCGCTGTGTGCGCGCAATCTCCGAGAGATTCCCCGAGCTTCACGTCGAGCCCGTCGTCGCCGACTACACCTCCGACTGGTCTCTTCCCAGGCTCCCGCGTAGCGCTCGCTCCCTCTTCTATTTTCCCGGCTCCACCATCGGAAACTTCGAGCCGCGCGCCGCACAGACCTTCCTCACCCAACAGGCAGCGCTGGCCGGCGAGCAAGGCGCCCTCCTCATCGGAGTCGATCTCAAAAAAGATCGCGCCATCCTGGAAGCCGCCTACAACGACCGTGCTGGCGTCACCGCAGAGTTCAACCTCAATATATTGCGTCGTATCAACCGCGAGCTCGGCGCAGACTTCGCCCTCCATAACTTCCGCCACCAGGCCGTCTACAATGACCGTGCCGGCCGCATCGAGATGCACCTCATCAGCGAACGTGAGCAACACATCTCACTCGCGCACCACACCATCGCACTGAAGCCCGGCGAATCCATTGTGACGGAGCACTCCTACAAATACGCCATCAACGAATTTGCCGATCTCGCGGAAAACTCAAACTGGCGTACTCGCGCATTCTGGGCCGACCCTCAGGGGCTCTTCAGTCTCTGGTATCTTGAGACCAGCGAACTCCACTGAGAAAGCCTCTACCCCGCATACTCCGGCCGCTTCTCGCGGCCTTCACCAAACGCATCGGGCATCCCACGGGGCCAGAACACACTGTCATTCGGATATTCATCTATTCTACGCTCTCGCCAGCTGCCCCCATGACGTATCGGCCAGAGCCCTCGCCGCAAGGGCGTCGCTCCCTCTTCAGGCAACGCCAGCAACCGATACTCCATCTCCGGGCTTACAAAACGCTGCTCAATGACCTGTTCCCAGATCGCGGTCTGCAATGTGGCAACATCATGAGGCCTCACAACGTGGTCGCCATCTGCCGGGCCCGTGGGCTCCCGCGTGGCGTCGGCCACATACGTCGCCACCCACTGGCCCTGCTCCTGACGCCACTTCACCGAGAGCCCACGCGACTCCTCCACCGCCGGCTCCACGCGCATCCGCCACTCCATCGCCTTGCCACCGAGTTCCCGAGCCCCCTCCACCCACACCCCGGGCCCCACCTCGCCAGTGGCGTACACCCTCAACACAACTCCCTCCCGCCCCGCACTCTCACTCATAAAGAAACTCAGCTCAAAACGAGTCTCCTCCCGTTTCGGATCAAGCACCATCAGCGCCATCTGCACCGCATCCCCCTGAGCCTGCGGCACATCCAACGACAAGAGCACACGAAAAATCGCATCCCAGGCGTGCTCGCGAAACCCGTCATCCACCACCTCCCAGGCCTCGAACACCACCACATCGTCCTGCCCCTCCATCCCCAGGGGCCACATCTGGCGAGCAGGCACCGCGGTCCAATCCATCCAGGGAGCACGCGTCGACTCCAACCCCAGCAAACCTCCCTTCAACCGCCCCGACGAACGCGGAGCATCCGAAGGCGTCGCGCAGGCAACGGCTCCCAGGGCCAGCCCACCGAACAACATCCACCTCAACCAGTCCCGAAAATGCTGACCATCCATCGCACTACTCCTCACTTCCGAAATCATAGGCCAGACTTACCCCTGCTACCTGACGACGATACGACTCCCCCACACCAAACTCCTGCGCATAAAGATGGTAGCGCACTTCCACCTCCCAGCGACGTCCCACTCGCCGAGCAAGCGCGACCCCGAGCGCATTGCGATTCTCATCATCCAGCACAAAAGTCTCGTCGATCAGCACCGGATCTTCGTAACGGGTGCGCTGCACCTCGGCCCGCAGCGATACGAAGAGCTCCCAGGGCCCCGGCACGGTCAACTCCAGCTCCGCCTGATGCCGATTCAACGCCTGTCCATACGAATTGGAACGGTTGCGCTGATACGCGTATCCCAGCTCAGCGATCCACCACCAACGATGCGTCAGTCCCAGTCGGACCACATCAAACACATCCCGACGCCTCTCTCCGTCCCCCCAATCCAATGTCCGCGTTGCATCCAGTACCAGCGGCGCAACCTCAAATCCTCGCCAGCTCCGCATCCAGCTGGCATCCAGCAACAGATCGTCGCGCGCCCGCAGCGCCCCTCCCACCTGCACGACAGCCCCCTGGCTGCTCACCTCCGGCTGCGGCTTGAACCCGAAGAAGCGAAACCCACCGCCAACCCGCCCCTGAAATGGACCACCGGTATAACTGAGCTGAACCTGCGTCCCCCCGCGGGTGTAATCGCGCAGACTGACCCTTTCACTGCGATCTTTGACATCCCCCATCACTCGGAGCGCAACCCCCGAATCCCACCAGCGCGATGCCATAAGAAGTCCGGCACTTACAAAGGCATCGGCATCTCGCTCCCCAAAAAACACCTTGCCGCCATGCTGCATGCGCCCCAGCACCCGCCCCCGCACACCAACCGGCGCCTCCAACTCCAACTCCCCATAATAGCGCATCAGCCCATCCGCCTCCCCCCCATCCCCTTCCCGTCGATACGGGTTATCATCCAGCTCCCCGCTCGCACGCACCTTCCCCTCCCAGCGCACCTCCTGAGCCTGAGCAGGCTGCACAACAGTCACAGTCAACACGAGCATCCATAATAACCCGCGCATCCCCCGGTTTGAGTTCGCCCATGGCGAGCACTCCTTGATGGCAACCACCCTCAACTCATCCTATGCTGGCTCCGTAAGACCTTTACCGGATACCTTCCTCGCTTCAGATTTCGCTTCTCAGACCCCAGACGACCATGTTCCCTGGCGCTTTTCAACGCTCCCTCGTCATGTTCCTTTTCTTCGGCGCGCTTTTTGTCCTGGTGGGCTGCCCCCGGCAGATCCCTCCCCCCGACAACGCCCTCGAAGACCCGTCGGAGCTTCGCGCCGCGATTGAACAGCGTCACGCTCATATCGATGACGCACGCTTCAAAGAAGTCACCCTGGAGTACTTCGGAGATGGCGAACGCGTCCGCGTACGCCAGCTTATCCTCGTGCAAAAGCCGGCCAGTCTGCGCGTACAAACACGCCTGCCAGGCTCTGATGAGATCCTCAACCTCCTGGTTAGCGATGGCACGACTTTCGCCATGCACCAGCGTGATACCAATGACTTTTATACCGGCGCCCCCACCCGCGAGAACATCAACCGCCTGCTCCCGGTAGATCTCTCCGGCGCCGACGTCGTCCGGGTGATGCTCGGAGGCGCTCCCTGGGACCGCTTCAACAGCGAACCCGGCACCGACACCCTCGCCTGGGATCGACGCCGGGGCCTCTATCAACTGAGCCGCCAGACCACCTCCGGCGGTACCCTCTCCCTCTTTGTTCGACACACCGATTTTGCCGTCATCGAAGTCCTCGAACAGGACGCCGAAGAACGCGCCCTCTACCACTACACCACCGATGGGTGGCGTGACCTGGGCGGGCTCGCCCTCCCCGCATTTCGCCGCTTCGTCTGGCCGGACCGTAATCTTGACTTCTCACTGGATGTACGTGAGACTCAACTTAACATTTCGCTGCAACAACGCCTGTTTATGCTTGCGCCGCCCGCCGGAAGTCGCATCATCGAAGTCAATGGCTGAGCCCCTTACCACCAGGCTCCGCCCACCGTTGCGACACCGCCTTCTCCCCTCCTGAGGCCGCGCCCCTCCTCCGCTACCAGGACAGCGTTCTCAATGATTGACGACGCCCAGCTTATCCCCCAGCTGCTGGCCGCGGGCCTGGTCGACCAGGCCCGTCTTCAACGCGGCCTGCGCCTCGCCCAACAAGAGGCTGCTTCCCTCTACGACGTCTTAATCTTCCACGGGCTTGTTGAAGAAAGCTCCGTGGTAGAGATCGCCTCCAGCCTCCTGAATGTCCCCTGCGTCCACCTGGAAAACACCGCGATCAGCCTGGAGATGGCCCATCAAGTCCCCCTTGCCATTGCTCGCCACAGTCGCACCCTGCCGCTGAGATTCATCGAAGACGGTGATAACCGGGTTCTCCTCCTGGCGATGGCCGACCCCATCGATGTGATGGCCATGGACGAGATCGCCAGTCATACCGGCGTCAATATTCGACCGGTGCTCGTGGGACCGGCAGACCTGCGTCGCGCCATCGAAGAGCTCTACGCTCGCGCCGACGCACAAGAAGACCCCCTGCCCAAACCCACCACCGTCGAGCATCACAGCGGACTCTTTGCCGCCTTCGATCAGCCTGAAAGCTCCCCGGTCATCGACGACGCGATCCTCGAATTGGACGCCCCCATAGTCCCGCCTCCCAACGCCGGCGCCGACGACAGCTGGGCAGCCTTTTTCGATAACGCTCAAGATCTGGGCGCGGAGGAAAGCTCGGTGATCTCACAGGAGATGCGAGACCGGCCGCCCACCGACGTCTTTGAAGTCGTCGACGACGATCTCGAAGAACTCGATATCGAGGCCGGGTTCGACTTTGGCGTCGAACCTCTGCCCTCCCTCCTCGAAGAGTCCGTAGGCACCTCCCTGGGCCACGCCCTGCCACTTGAGGAATGGGAACTCGACGAGGACTTCGACTCTCCGGCCCCGAGGACTCCCGATTCCGACCTCTCCCGGCCTCCGACAGGCTTCACCCAGGACGAAGCAAACCGCACTCAGATGGGGCTGGGACTCCGCGGCCTGGGACTCAACTTTAACGCCCCCGCCGACGACGACGAGGAAATGCCCCTGCGCACCCTCGACGTAGAGTTACTCTCCATTGAAGAAGAACTCGACGCCCCGGAAGACGAAGCGATTCCTCCACTCCCCGACAGCGAAGTCGAAGAAAACGACCGCGATGACCAGGCCGCCGGGGATGAATGTGACGCACAGGCCGTCGAGTCCCCGGACCAACGTCCCTCGTTATCTCTCCAGGAGAAGCTCTCACAGAAGCAGCCCATCTCTCAAAGCATCCGCGACGCACTCCAAAAGCACGCCCCCGATAAAAAAGACAACGCCCCCACAAACGCCTCCTCCTCACCCCAGAAGCCCGACGAACGTGACGCCAGCAACACGCTGGGACGCATTCAAGTCAAACGCATCGCCGTACCCCGCTTTGGCGGCGCCATCGAAAAACGCAGCGACCTGAGCACCACCCCCGTCGAAGACCAGGACTCCGACGGCCTGAGCATCCCCGACGATATCGACGCTGCCATCCTTGCCCGAGCAGCCCTCAAGTTGCTCGTCGAGCACAACCTGGTCAGCGCGGAAGACGTCCAGGCACTCATAAACAGACTTCGCAGCTAACGCCTGCTTTCCGCCCGCCGCCCCCGTGGAATGCCTGCTTGCCAGCAGACGTTTTGTGGCTGTGACCTGCCTTGACGCCATCCCGGCTCAATCTTAACTTTCACGATGACGCCCACAGGCGTACCCCATACCACTATCGACGATCCCCGGTGGTTTTTCTCAGGAGCATCTATGATCGGCATTACCCCCCTGGCCGCAGAAAAAGCACGCAAAATGATGTTGGACAACAACCTCTCTCCGGAGTCCTCCAATGGCATCCGCATCGGTGTAAAATCCGGCGGCTGCTCCGGGCTCAACTACGTGCTCGACATCGTCGACAGCCCCTCCGACAACGATCGCGTCTTTGAACGCAACGGCGTCAAGGTCTACTGCGACCCGCGCAGCTACCTCTACCTCAACGGTACCGAGATCGACTTCGAAGACTCGGTGATGGGCGGAGGGTTCAAGTTCAACAACCCCAACGCCCGCCGCTCCTGCGGCTGCGGCACAAGTTTCGCGGTCTGATCGAACGCCTGGCACCCGGACTCGGCTGCACATCCCTGATCGAACGCCTGGCACCTGAACTCGGCTGCACATCCCTGATCGAACGCCTGGCACCTGAACTCGGCGTCTCGACACGATCACCCAATCGAGTCATGTTTAAGAGCGCAGCCTCCGGGCTGCGCTCTTTTCGTTTCTCCTGATGAGCCCTCCCGATGCGCCGCGTTCTTCCTCTTCTCCAGCGCCCCCTCGTCTATCGTAGCGCGATCGGACTCTATGTCCTGATCATGATCAGCCTGATCACCGCCTCGGTCGCGATCGGGAACCGCGATGTGCGTTCCGCGCTCTACCTCACCGGTTCATCCACCTGGCAGCCCCATCAACCCCAGGCCTTACGCGCGCTTTTCTTCGACGCGGCCGTCGGCACCAATCTGGCGCCCGACCACTTTGAAGTGCACTGGAACACCCCGAACGCTCCCCCCCTGGCTAAGGGCGAAGCCGGCCCCGGCTACTTTATTCACCTGAACATTCCCCCGATCGATCGCCTGGCACCCGAACAACATGACTCCGAACAACACGAGGTCTGCGCCCTGGCAAAGCGCGATACCTTTCCCGATATGAGAGCCTGCTGGGAGGTCGACCTTCTCCCACCGGCAGAGACCCTCGACGAAGCACTAAATCGAGCCATCGGTACGACGACCTCCCGTGACCCAAACCAGCACACTCGCCACCCCGTACTTCAAGACGACAATCCCGCCTCCGAGCTCGTATTGCAGCTGGGTCCGGCCGACGGAGAACTCGTGCGCAGCCTGCCCGACCGCATCTGGCTCCGCGTGCTCGAACGCTCGTCCGGGGCCCCGGTGCAGGCCCGCATCGAACTCACGCGAGTACGCGGCCTGGCTCAGGGCCCGCTGACAACATCCCTGACCACCGATCCTCTCGGGCTGGCCAGCCTCGATCTGACCGTCCTCACCGAACTCGAACTCACCGCTCGCCTCTACCACCTCGATGAGGAGCTCTCCCCCGAGGCTTCTCCCCGGGAACCCGCAACCTTTACGCTCCGCCTGACCACCGTCCCCGCCCAGCTCTCCCTCGCTCTGCCCAAACCCTACATCGTCGCCGGAGAGCCCCTGGAAGGCCTGGTCCACACCATCCGTCCCGGCGCCCCCTTTATGGCCGACCTCTTCGAGGGCACCTCGATGATCGCGGCCAATGCCTACGGAACTTCACAGAGTCGCGGTGGCTTCTCCCTTCCCACCCCTCCGACCGATCAAATCGGCCCCCTGGCCCGCGTCCAGGTCTACTCGAGCTTCTTCAATCCCGGAGACGCCTGGGACGTCGCTCACGTCCTGGTACTCGACGACAACAGCTCACAAACCCTCTTCCGCACCACCTTAGCCCTGCTCCAACATCTCCAAGAACTCGAGCCTAATGCTCACTGGGCCCCTCTCATCGCTCGCCTTCAGGAGCCCTCCTACCGCAAATTCCAGAGCCTTGACCGCCTCCGCCCGCTGCTCACCTATGCGCTGAGCCGACTTCCACGGGACTTCTACGCTCCCCAGCCGCTGCTCAACACCCGGCAGCAAGACCGCCAGGCCCTGCAGCTCTGGAAAGATGAGCTTCAACAAGACCTCTACCGCATGATGCTCCTGGTCTTCGGCTTGGGCCTGCTGATCGTCTGCTACTTCGTGCTGCTCGGCGTACGCCGCCACCGCCATGAAAGTCGTCTACTGGCGGAAGTCGAGCTGGAACTCGAGGGCCCGATCCACACCAACCGCGCCGCCAAACTCGAAGACCTCGTCACCATGATTCAGGTCATCATTGTCCTGGCCACCGCCGCCCTCTTCGGCCTTGGAATCATCCTGGTCGTCAGCTATCTATGAGCCACACAGGGCCTTGAGGAGCGCACGCTTCACGCGTCAGTCTCCCCCCCTTGGCGCTCCCCCTGAAGTAGCCTTTTTTCCCTCCCATGTTGCAGGATCTCCGATGCCCAAGACGCCCGAAGATACCCCCCAGTTGAGTTTCGCTGACCTGGCCCAACACACCAACCTGGACGGCAAAACCCTCTACTTGGTCGACGGCTCCTCGTACATTTACCGGGCATTCTACGCGATCCGTAACCTCTCCAACTCCTCCGGGATGCCAACCAACGCCATCTACGGATTCACCCAGATGCTCAAAAAGCTCATCGAAGACGAGGACCCAGACCTCATCGCGGTGACCTTCGACGCCTTTGACGCCGACGAGCACACCTTCCGCAAAAAGCTCTACGACGACTACAAAGCCAACCGCAGCGCAATGCCCGACGAACTGCGCATTCAGATCCCCTACTTCCGAAAAGTCGTCGAAGCACTCAACATCCCCATCATGGAGCAGGCCGGCGTGGAGGCCGATGACCTCATCGCCACGGCCACCCTTCAGGCACGCGACATCGGCCTCGGGGTGTGCATCATCAGCGCCGACAAAGATCTGATGCAGCTCCTGGGCGATGGCGTCACCATGCTCGATACCATGCGCGGACGCCGCTACTCGCCAGATGACGTCATGGAGCGCTTTGCCGTCACCCCCGACCGCGTCAAGTACGTGCTGGCCCTGGCCGGGGATACCTCCGACAACATTCCGGGCGTGCCCGGCATTGGCGAAAAAACCGGGGGCAAACTCATCGCCGAATTCGGCGACCTGGAGACTCTCCTGGCCAATATCGACAAGGTCTCCGGTAAAAAACGCAAAGAAAACCTCACCGAATTCGCCGATCAGGCGCGCCTGAGCCTGGAGCTAGTGACGCTGCGCGAAGACTGCCCCATCATCTTCGACACCGAGCACCTGCACCTCTCCCCACCCAACTTCCAGGCCCTCACCGAACTCTTCCACGAGCTGGAATTTGAGAGCGTCCTCCAAGACCTCAACCGCTGGTTCAAGGCCCGGGGCTGGCTGGACGACCGCACCATCGAAGATCTCAAAGACAGCCTGCGCGACGAAGAAATCACCCGCACCGACGAAGAGCGCAAAGATTACAGCGCCATCTATACCCTCGAAGCACTCGACGCCCTCCTCGCCGACATTAAAGCCGCCGGCCGGGTTGCCTTTGACCTCGAAACCACCAGCGTTGATCCGCTCCAGGCTCGCATCGTCGGGATGTCCTTTGCCTACAAACCCAACCACGGCGTCTATATACCGGTCGCCCACACCTACGAAGGCGCCCCCGAACAACTCAGCCTGAAGGTCGTGCTAGAACGTGTGGCTCCGCTCCTCGAAGACCCCGACTTCCCGAAGATCGGCCAGCACTACAAATACGAATGGCTGGTACTTAAACGCCACGGCGTGGCCTTCCGGGGCGTGACCTTCGACACCATGCTCATGAGCTACGTGCTCGATCCGGGTAAAAACTCCCACGGACTCGACACCATCGCCTTCGACTTCCTGCACCACCGTAACATCAAGTTCACTGATGTCGCCGGGCGCGGGAAAAATCAGCTCACCTTTGACCAGGTCCCCCTCGAAAAGGCCACGCCCTACGCCAGCGAAGACGCCGACATCACTCTGATGGCCTGCGACGTCCTCCTGAAACAGCTCCAGGAAGAGCCTAAGCTGCTTGAACTCCACAACTCGCTCGAGATTCCCCTCTCCCGGGTACTCGGCATCATGGAGCTCAACGGCGTGAAGGTCGACTGCGACATCCTTCGCCTGCTCAGCCAGGAGTTCGAGGTTGAACTCGAGAAACTTCAAGACGAAATCAACGTCCTCGCCGGAGGGGAGGTCAACCCGAACAGCCCGACGCAACTGCGAGAAGTTCTGTTTGAGCGCCTGGAACTCCCGGTTAAAAAACGAACCAAGACCGGCCCCTCCACCGATCAGAGCGTGCTGGAGCAGCTCTCCGAGCTTCACCCGCTACCGCGCCTTATCCTCGAGTACCGCTCCTTTTCTAAACTCAAGGGCACCTATGTGGATGCGCTGCCGGAACTGATCCACGAAGAAACCGGGCGCATTCATACCGACTTTAACCAGGCCGTGGCCGCCACCGGACGTCTGTCTTCTTCAAACCCCAACCTGCAAAACATCCCCATCCGCACCGACCGTGGACGTGAAATCCGACGCGCCTTCATCGCCGACGAGGGGCACCTACTCCTGGCCGCGGACTACTCCCAGATCGAGCTGCGAATCATGGCTCACCTCTCCGGCGATCCCGTCCTTCTCGAGGCCTACCACAACGGTCAGGACATCCACGCCCTGACCGCCTCCCAGATCTTTGACGTCGCACTCGACACGGTCACCTCCGAGCAGCGGCGAGCCGGCAAGACGATCAACTTCGGCGTGATGTACGGCATGGGACCTCGACGACTGGCCCGTGACCTGGACATCTCCATGCCCGAGGCCAAGAGCTACATCGACAACTATTTTGAACGCTACAAAGGGGTGGCTGCCTACTTCGAAAAACTCGTGGCAGACGCCGTGGAGACCGGCTACGCCCTGACGATGTTCGGGCGTAAACGCCTGCTACCCACCCTGGAAAACAAGGGCGCGGGACGCGCCTTTGCCGAACGAGCCGCCATCAACACCCCCATCCAGGGCACCGCCGCCGATATCATCAAGCTGGCCATGATCGACATTCAAAAGCGCATCGAAAAGGAGCACTGGCCGGCGCGCATGCTCCTACAGGTGCACGATGAGCTGATCTTCGAGATTGCTGAAGACGCCATGGCGGAACTCCGCCCGAAAATCTGCTCCATGATGGAAGATATCGTCTCGCTGAACGCTCCCCTGATCGTCGAAAGCGGCGTAGGCAAAAACTGGCTTGATGCCAAATAACCTGCGCACACGATCAGGCATGTCGAGCACCCGGGCGAATGTTTTCTCGTGCCATGGGTTGGATGCCTGGAAGCATCACCCGGTCGGGGCATCCAACCCGGCGCTTGCCAGACACGTCTTCTGAAACAGCCGTCATTCCTCGTATCGGTACCGGGTGTCAGACGACCGATCGGCGGTACCGGGTGCCAGACGACCGATCGGCGGTACCGGGTGCCAGACGACCGATCGGCAGACTCGCCACCTGATCTTCGCAAACAGGTGCCTGGCGAGCGATCGTCTGGCCACCTGCCTACCCGCGCATTCTCTTTCAATGTGTCTTTTCAACCCTAACCAGTGGAGTACCCTGCCATGGCCAAAAACCCCAAACTCTCCGTAGGCGACAACGCCCCCGACTTCACGCTCCCCTCCGATACCGAAGGTGAGGTGAGCCTCTCGGCTCTCCAGGGCCAGAAGTTCGTCCTGTACTTCTACCCCAAAGATATGACCCCGGGTTGCACCAAGCAGGCCTGCGACTTCCGCGATAACCTGGATGCCTTCGCCCAGAAGGGCTACGCCGTCTACGGCGTCTCGCCAGACCCGGTCGAGCGCCACGCGAAGTTTCGCGAGAAGCACGACCTGAACTTCCCGCTGCTCGCCGACACCGATCACCAGGTGGCCGAGGCCTTCGGCGTCTGGCGCGAGAAGACCAACTACGGGCGCACCTACGAGGGACTGGTGCGCTCAACCTTCTTTGTCGATGCCGATGGTAAGATTGAGGCTATTCACGACAACGTGCGCGCGACCGGTCACGTCGGCCGACTGATTCGTGACCTCTAAAGCCTCCTCCCGATGCGCCGGACGCCTGCGTCCGGCGCATCGGCCGGACCATCTTGAACAAGCATCAGCTGAGACGTTCTGTGAACGGTCGCCTGGCACCCCGGCTTGCCGCGGCCGTTCTACGAACGGTTGCCTGGCACCCGAGAGCCCCTGGGAGCGTAGCGCATCACTTTTGCGCGATGTGAACAGAAGGCTCTCGCCAGTGGTTGACCCTCCTGCGACGATGGTCCATGGTGGCCGCCCCCTCGCGCCGGCCCGTCGACGCGACCATCTCTTGTGTTTCTGGCAACCAAGCATCAATCCATGTCCATTCAGATCGTTTTCCTTGGGACGGGCAGCGGCAAGCCTATGCCGCAGCGAAATGTCTCCTCGGTCGCCCTCTTTCGAGAGGGCGAACTCTTTTTATTCGACTGCGGAGAAGCCACGCAGCTGCAGCTAACCCGATCGGGACTGCGGCCCGGGGCGATTCGAGCGATCTTCTTGAGCCACTTCCACGGCGACCATGTCAACGGCCTGCCCGGGCTCATCGGTTCGCTCACGCTCAATCAACGCGAAGAGGCGCTCGACATTTACGGACCGCGAGGGCTGCGACGCTGGTTCAAAACGCTGCACGAGCTCCATATCCTCCGCCCGGGATTCCGCGTACGCCTGCACGAGGTCGCCGGCCCGGGTAAGGTCTTTGAAGGCGACGGATTTCATGTCGCCACTCAAGCGCTGAACCACCGCGTGGAGACCTGGGGCTATACCCTGATTGAAGATCAACGCCCCGGTCGTTTTGACCTCGAACAGGCCCGTGAACTCGGCATCCCCTCCGGCCCACTCTTTGGTCGACTTCAGCGAGGGGAAACCATCACCCTGAGCGACGGTCGCCAGATCACCCCCTCACAGGTCCTGGGACCGGCACGCCCCGGGTTAAAGATCGCCTACTGCTGCGACACCATCCCCTGTGAAGGGGCGCTTGAACTGGCCCGCGATGCCGATCTGGTCATTCATGAAGCCACCTACGTTGCCGGCGAGGAACGTAGTGCCCATCAAAGAGGCCACTCCACCTCCGCAGACGCTGCGCGCTGCGCGCGCGAAGCAGGGGCTCAGCGGCTGATTTTGACGCATATCTCTCAAAAGCACCTCGACCTCCACGAAGTACTCCGAGGAGCTCGTTCGATCTTCCCCAACACCGAGATCGCCAGAGACCTGGCCGAATTCAGCGTTGAGCGAAAGGATCAGTAAGCCCAGAGCACGCCTCACATCGCCTGGCACCGACACACAGCCTCGGTTCGAACGCCTGGCACCAGAACTCGCACGGCCTCAGTCCGAACACCTGGCACCCAGACGCAGCCTCAGTTCGAACACCTGGCACCCAGACGCAGCCTCAGTTCGAACGCCTGGCACCAGGACACGGCACCGAGACACGTAGCCTCGGTCCGAACGCCTGGCACCAGGACACGCGCGGCCCCATCTCATCCATACGAAAAAGCCCGGGCTTATTAGCCCGGGCTTTTTCGTGTGATGCAGCAGCCTGACGCACGTCAGGCCACCTGCCTTATTTGGGCTCGCGATAAACGAACACGCTCTCGGTGGTCGACAAGCCGGACTCATCACGGGTGACCAGCGAAATGCGATTCATCCCTTCAAAGAGCGGCACACTGGCATCAAAGCTGACCTCGTCGCTATCGACGCGCTCATAATTGAGTTTGCGCGTCTGCACATCGCGCGGCCCGCCCTGGCGTTGAACCACCATATAGTAGTCCTGAATCAGGGACTCATCACGGATTATGCCCTTGAGCTGCACGTTCGCGCTGGTGGTGAGCATCTGCTCGGGGGCCAGCGACACCAGCGGCTTCTGGAAACGATACCAGCTCGTCACATTTGCCTCCTCAGCGGCCTGTCCCTGCCCCGTGGTCACATCGGAGCGCTCCACCCACACGCCACGCTCCCCAAGTGCAACCTTCACCCAGTCTCCGCTGCGCGCGACGATCGGCAGCTCCGCGCCGGCGGCCAGCTGCGCCACCTGGGCGCTTCGAACATCGGCGCCCACGCGGGCCACCGCCCCTTGCTCGCCTACCAAAGCCACCCCGGAGGCACGCTCCACGTTCGCTCCTTCCTCCACAATCGGAATTTCGAGGAACTTCTGAACGAACTCGCGATAGGCCATGTCGTAGACATCGATCTCCAGCTTCGCGCTCCCGCTCTCGGGCACCCGACGCACTCGGAACTCAAAGTCGATCTGAGTCGAGCCCTGAGCCTCCAGATCGTTGACGGTGCCCCGACCGCGATTCAGGTAAATCGCGTCTCCAGAGAGATTCTTGAGATAAAGCATCACCTCTTCACTCGACACCGCACCAACGTTATCGAGATGCATGCGCAACGTCACCTCTTCGTCGACCTGGAGCAGGCCATCGTCGTTTCCACCGAGAATCTCATACGAGAACGCAAACTGCGGGCGATCCTGACTGGCCACCTGAAGATCGAAGTGATGCTCCCCGGTAAACTCGCGCTCATCATCGCTGACCACAAATTCAATGCGATCATGTCGGCTGACGCTGTCTTTGGGCACCTCCATGGTGACTGCCCATTCTCGGGATTCTCCGGGCTCCACCTTGCCGAAGATGAACTCGCGATGGCGCAGCAGAAGATTGTCGGAACGCGTCAGCGCCTTGACCCGGTACAGCGGCTCGGTGCCCCGGTTGGTAAGCACCGCGGTAAGTTCAACGCTATCGCCAGCCGCCACCGGTCCCGGCTTCGATGCCTGAACCGTTAACTCGTAATCGGCCGTCGCCGGCGACTGCCCATCACTCCAGTCGACTCCCAGCTTGTCCAACTCGCCCTTGATCGAGACCAGCTCGCTATCAAAGACCGTCTGCAACTCGCCCTGAAGCTTATCCAACAGCACCTGACGCCGATATTCTTCGCCCGCTGCAACAAGCAGGCGCTGAGCCAGGCGAATCTCAAAGTCTTCGCGAAACTCATCCGGATTGACGAAGGTCTCCTCGTCCTGCTCCGAGGCCTCTTCATCCAGATAGCGAATCTGGCGCACCACACCACCGGCATCGGGCTGCGTCGAGGGGTTGGCCAGCGACATCGCCAGGTCGCTCTCGCGCTGCATCGACTGCGAGAGGAACATATTGACCGAGTCCGGCGTCACCACCACCGGGATGGTGCGCAGGTCGGGAACAATCCCCTCGTTCTGAATCGAAATGCCCCCCGGCGTCAGGTACTGCGCCACGGTGAGCTTGAGCGCCGAGCTATCCGGAAACTCGTAGAGAATCTGCACGGTGCCCTTACCAAAGGTCGTATCCCCGAGCACCACCGCCCGATCGTTCTTCTGAAGCGCTCCACTGACAATCTCGCTGGCCGAGGCACTCCCGCCGTTCACCAACACGATGATGGGATACTTCGACTCGGTCCCGGCGCGGTTGGCCGATTTGGTCTCGCGCAGCTTATTGCCTACGCCCACCGTGCTCACAATGGTGCCTTCTTCCAGAAAGAGGTCGCTCACCCGAATCGACTGCTCCAACAGCCCGCCCGGGTTGTCGCGCATATCCAGCACCAGGCCCTGCAGCCCGCCCATCTGCTCCTTGAGAAGCGCCAGGTGGTTACGCACGTCACTGTACGTGTTGGCCTGAAAGTTCTTGATGCGCAGGTAGCCCACTTTATCGGCCAGCGCCTTGGAATCGACGCTTTCAATCTTAATGACCGCCCGGGTCACCGTGAACTGGCGCGGCTCCGGCCAGTTGGCGCGTTGAATCCAGAGATCGACATCGGTCCCCGGCTCTCCCCGCAGCAGATTCACCGCTTCGTTGAGATTCATGTTAATGGTCGACTCCTCGCCGATACGCACAATGGTATCCTGAGCCTTGATCCCGCGCTGAGAGGCCGGCGTGCCATCGATCGGGCTGATCACGGTAAGCTGACCGTCGCGTATGGAGATCACAATCCCCAGACCTCCAAAGCGCCCGCCCGTCTGGGTCTGCATCTCTTCGTAATACGTGGGCGGGAGCAGGTTGCTGTGCGGATCGAGGGTCGAGAGCAGCCCGTTGATCGCCGCGTACTCAATCTCCTCATTCTTGCGCTCGGGATCCTCGGGCAGGTTCTGCTCGACAAACAAAAAGATCTCGCGCAGGCGCAGGCTCATCTCCCAGAGACTCTCCATGCCGCTGACCGCGAACTCGCGGCGCTTATCCGCGACCTGAATCTCAACCGTCTCCGGCGTGGTCTCCGAATCGGTGACCTGAGCGCTGAGCACAAACTCCGGAATTTGATTCTGCACCGCCTCTAACGAAGCGATGAGCATCCCGGCCGGCTCAATGCGCTCGGGCTCCACGTAGTTATCTTTAAGCTGCAAGAGCACGCGGTTGAGAATGCGCAGGGACGAGAGCTGATAGGCCCCCTCCTCCCCTTCCTGAGCTGAGACCGTGGCATGGCGCAGATCGAACTGCACGCCCCGCTCCCCCAGCTGCACACTCAATGCAAAAGCAACCGCCACGGCGACCGCCGCTACCACGTAACGGCCCTGTCGTTTCAAAAAACTCATGAATTTCCTGGTCGTCTCCGCTCACGAGAGTCGTGAGCAGGTCACGTTCAAACTCGATAGCCCCGATCATAGGTCAGCGGCGAGTGTGCCGACAACCGCCGAGACCGCCCCCCTGTGGCTCTGCCTTTGTGGTCGCTCGCCGGTGGGATACCCATCAAAGATGGTCCCCTTTCGTCGTGATTCAACGTCAGGCAAGCACCCTACCATTCCCGCGCGAATTGTCCCACATTTTCGCCCCCGCGAATCACCCCCACCCCCACCGCCCACTTCCCCCAGCCGTCCCGGGTGCCAGGCCACCAAACATCCCCCTCGTTACCACGCCCGGGTGCCAGACCACCGAACATCGGGTGTCAGGCCGCCGAACATCGTCCACACCATGGAGCACCGGGTGCCAGGCCTCCGCGCATCACCCTTGCCACTGCGCCACGAAGGGGCCATCATAATCGCGTTTTAGCCCACTGATTCTGCCTGTTCTTCGAGTCTTATCCATGGCCCTGATGCCCGTTGCCGGCGATATCGTCGACGATGTCTTCCGCGTCGAAGAAGAGATCGATAGTGGGAACTTTGGCGCTGTCTACAAAGTGCGCGACCTGCTGGAGCACCGCACGCTGGCGCTTAAAGTCCTGAAACCCGGGCCCCATGATGAGAACGAGCTTCGCCAGCGCTTTGAGCGCGAAGCCAGCCTCATCTATAGCCTGCGCCATCCTCACGTGGTGCAGGTCTATTACTACGGCCAGACCCAGTCGGGCCTGCCCTACATGGCGATGGAGTACCTCCAGGGCACCGATCTGCGCTCCCTGCTCGCGCACCACGGGGGGCTCTCCGAGGCCCTGGCGCGTCGGATCACCATCGAGGCCCTGGCCGCCCTCCACGCCGCCCACGCCACCGACATCGTCCACCGCGATTTGAAACCGGCCAACATCTTTCTGGTCAACGACGGCGATCGCGGGCACGTCAAGGTGCTCGACTTTGGCTTTGCCAAGGCGCTTGATGGAGACACCAACTTCGAGATCACCAATGCCGGCACCCTGGTCGGCACCCCGGCGTATATGTCACCGGAGCTGGTGCATAAGAAAAACGTCGGCCCCCAGGCCGATATCTACGCTCTGGGGCTGATTCTGGCCGAGATGCTCACCGGCGAAAAAGTCGTCGACATCGCCAACGTCTACGACACCATCGTTTATCAGGGCTCAAAGAAAGACATTAAACTGCCCCGCGAACTCAAGCATTCGATCTTTGCTCCGATCATCGAAAAAGCCATCGCCAAAGACCTCGACCGACGCTACGTCAGCGCCATCGAGATGATCGATGCCCTGCGCGCCCTCCAAATCGAAGGCGTCGGCGGCTACACAGATGATGTCCCCCTGACCAGCGCCCCCCCGGCGCTGGGGAACGCCGATCCCGCAGCACACACACGCCCCCGCTCCGACGGACGCCCCACGCTGATCGAGGTCGAACAAGAACTGGCCGACGCCTCCACCCACCATCTGATGTTCGATCATGAGCCCACCATCGACTTACCGCGCGATCGGGAAGCTCCTCGTCATCACGCGACCGCCCAGATGCCGGCCATCTCACGCTCAACCGCGGAACAGCTGCCGGCGGCCACCCGCTCGATTACCGCGACCATGGCCACAGCGCTTCCAGACCCTCCGGCCGAGAAAGAGCGCCCGGCCTGGGTCGATGTGCTCTCCGGAATCCTCGTGGGTGGTATAGCGCTGGCCGCGATCATCTACTGGCTGGGATGATCCTGCCATCTCCGCAAGGATTCAACGATCGCTGGCCTGACACCTGGCACCGATCGCAATCTCTCAGCGCAGATTCAACGTTCGAGCACCTGGCACCGGTTCGCAGGATGATCCTGCCATCTCCGCAAGGATTCAACGATCGCTCGCCTGACACCTGGCACCGATCGCAATCTCTCAGCGCAGATTCAACGTTCGAGCACCTGGCACTGGTTCGCAACATCTCCATCGCGAATTCAACGTTCGGGCACCTGGCACCCGACTTGAGATGAGCCGGTGATACGATACTCTCGGTGGTCTGGCACTCCCACACTAGCCTCGCTGCCAGGACCACAGTCCTCCAGGGTGGGGGGCGCTCCCATGAACCTCATTGCAAAGGTTGCCGGCGTGGAAATTTGTGCTCAACCCCTACCAGATACGCGCTCATGGCGCCCAGCTCGTCTCCTGCTGGCAGCGTCTCTCAGTCTCATGATGTGCCTGCTGAGTGCTGCCCCTGCTCGGGCCCAGTCGTCTCAGGATCAGATCAGCGCGCAGGGACGAAACGCTCAGTTCATGATTGTCGTCGACGACTCCGGCTCCATGCGCATTCGCACGCAAGAGGGACCGGCTGCCGATCCAGAGCGCCTGGCAATTTTTGCGACCCGCTCACTCCTGAGCATGCTCGACGACGGCGACGAAGTCAGCGTGATGAGGCTCAATGGCCCACGCGACGGCGAGTCGCCGATGGCCATCGCACCGCTGGCGGAGAACCGCGAGCGCCTCAACCGAATGCTCGCCAACGACGGGCCAATCGCCGCCTACCCCGGAAAACTCACCCCCTGCGGCACGGCCCTGGAGGCTCTTCAACAAGAACTTAATCGCGCTCGTCGACCGGGCGTAGCCCAGGTGGTGCTCTTTCTGACCGACGGCGAATGCAACGACACCCGGCTCAACCCCGAGCGCTACCTCCAGGGCATCGACGCCCATAAAGACAGCCTCTTCCAATTTTACCTCCTGCGCTGGCGCGGCCGGATCTACTCGCAGTACCTGGTCGACCTCGCTCGCCAGAGCGGTGGCAGCGTCAGCGAGGTAGGCTCAGATGACCCGACAGACCTGCTGGGCCCCTTTGCCAACGCCCTCTCACGCTCCCAGGGCTATCGCGCTCACCTGCTGGGACCGGCCCAAAACACGCTCCCGGCCCACCGTGGCGCGCGACGGATGCGCCTGCTCGCCGTGGCCCCCGACCAGGGCCAACCCCTGCACCTGCAACTTGAGGCCGATGGCACCTCCCCAGAACTGCTGAGCCTCCCACGAAGTGGGCTGCATCAATACGAAGACGGCAAGCGCTACCGCTATGTGTCGCTCACCTACCGACCGGACGAATCTCCGGTAAAGGTCCGCGTCACCGGCGGCGGACAACACTGGCGAGTTGTGGCCCTTCCCGACTACCGCCTCTTTGTAAACACCCGGGTACAGCAGGGGCGCTGCGGTCAGGCCGGCGAAGATACGAACTTTGTCGAGGTCGGCGCTGCCATCTGCGTAACCCTCTCGCTGGTCAACGAAGACGGCCAGGCCGTCAGCGCCGACGTAGCCCCCCGCGGCACCGCGGCCGCAGTGAGTTACCAGGCTCCCGGGCAAAGCGAACGCCAACTGCCGGCGACGCACACCCCACAGGCCGCGATCTTCCAATTCGAGCGCGTCAACCTGGGGGAAGGTGACCATATCCTCTCGCCACGCATCACATTGCCCTCCTCCGAAGGCCCTCCGATCACCCTGCGCGGACCGGCGCGCACCCTCCAGGTGTCCACTCGCCGGGTCAGCGCGACGCCGGCCAGCTTTGAATTCGGCGATCTATTGCCTGGCACCGATCACTTCTTCGAGGTGACGATCGACGGCAACTTCCCGGCCACCCGCGCGCGCCTTGTCGCCGCGCGCCCCGACGCGCTTCCCGAATGCGTGAGCTTTGCCCTGAGCGGCGTGGCGATGGGCCAGGCCCAGACAATCTCACCCGGGCAAACCTACACTCTGGAGGCGCGCATCGCTCCCTACTGCGCTCCGCTCACCCTTCGACGCGACCTCGACAACGCGCTGCGTCTGGAGTTTGACCGCGGCGCCCACTCCATCCCGATCCCCACGCTGGTGATGCCGGTACGCGGCAAACTCATCAGCGAGCTGGCCGCTCCGGCAAAGTTGACCACCACCCTGGTCGGCGGGCAACAGCGGGATCTGCGTGTAAGTCTCAAGGGCAATCACCGGCGCCCCCTCATCTTCGACGCAGTGATACTCCCCGAAGAGGAACGCCCGGACTGGCCCGATGCCCACCTGGATGTCACCTTCCTTGATGCCGATGGCAACGAAGTCCTCCCCGGCGATCAGGGCCAGCTCACCACCGAGGTGGTTCGCTCGCCAGGCACCGATTCACAGCCTCTGCTGAGCCTGCGGATACGCGCCGGGGCCTGCTGTGAGGCCGGCACCTACCTCAGCGAGATCGCGCTGGTGCCACGCAGCGGGGCCACCGCCCCGCTGCGCCTCCCGCTGGAAGTGACCGTGGAGCCGGCCGGGCTATGGCGCTGCTGGGGCACGACCCTGGCCCGTGGCCTGGCACTGCTCCTGATCCTGGTACTGCTGGCGTACCTGGTTAACATGTGGCGCTCCAGCCACTTCATCGACCGCGACCGCCTGGCCGATCGCCTGGTCCCCCTCTACTGGAGCGACTATGGCGAGACCCGTCCCCAGACCCGTTCGGCTCAGGATGTGCGACGCATGGTACGAAAAAGCCTGGGATTTTGGCCGCGTGCCCGCGCCTGGCTCAAGGCCAACCCCCTGGTCTTCGGCCTTCCCGGACACGACTACTACGAGACGGCCGAGCTGGTCCTCGACGCCACACGGAACGTCCACCGCAGCCGCCTACGCCTGAACCACGAGCGCGAGTGTATCGCGACGCTGCGCGCAAATCCGCGCCGCGGCCTGGCAAAAATTTACGCCACAGCCCAGGGCGGCATCTCGTTCTACGCGATACCGGCCGAGGGCAACCGCATCGGCGTCTTTGAACTTCAGCGTGAGTTTGACGACTTCGGCGCCCCCGACGAGGCGTTTGAGCCCTCCCTCATCGCTCTTCGTCGGCGCAGCGAACTCATCGCGATGCACACCGACCGCGAGCCCGATACCATGGCCGGGTGGCGGGTGGGTTGATCGGGTGCCAGGCCACCGATCGCCTCAGCACCCGCGTTACTGGGGTAAGCGGGTGCCAGGTCTCCGCGCGCAGACGAACCGGCGCCAGGTCACCGCAGACGCACCGGTGCCAGGTCACCGATCGCACACGCCCCGGCGGCGCACGCAGGTGCCAGGTCTCCGCGCGCAGACGAACCGGCATCGCGCAGGTGCCAGGTCTCCGCACAGCCCCTCCTGAGTTTGAGTGTCAGAGATCGAGTGCCAGGCGTGCGCACGCCTGGCACTCGATCTTTTGCCCTAGAGCGGGCCGTTGGCGTGACGGCGCGGCAACGTCCACTCACGCTTGTTCAACAGCACCCGAAGATGCCGGTAGAGACGGCGACGTGTCTCACAGGGCTCGATCACAGCATCGATATAACCGCGTTGCGCGGCGATATCGGGGTTGAGAAAACGCTCCTCATAGTCGGCTCGCAGTTCGGCCGCTCGACCTTCCGGATCTTCGGCCGCAGCGAGTTCACGACGATTGAGCACTTCCACGGCCCCGCTGGCGCCCATGACCGCGATCTCCGCACGGGGCCAGGCCAAGTTCACATCACCGCCCACATGCTGCGAACTCATCACAATGTAGGCCCCACCGTAAGCCTTGCGCAGAATCACGGCCAACTTGGGCACGGTGGCCTCGCAGTAGGCGTAGAGAAGTTTAGCTCCGTGATCGATGACCCCGCCGTACTCCTGCTCTCGCCCCGGCAAAAAGCCCGGCACATCCACCAGGCTCACCAGCGGAATCCCAAAGGCATTGCAGGTACGTATAAAGCGCGCCGCCTTGCGACTGGCATCAATATCGAGAACGCCGGCTTTGACCAGGGGTTGGTTCGCGATGATCCCGATCACGTGTCCCCCCAACCGACCCAGCCCCACCACCACATTGCGGGCCCAGCCGGCCTGAACCTCCATAAAGGAGTCGCGGTCCACCACCAGCTCCACCACCGCACGCACATCATAAGGTTTGCGAGGATCACCCGGGACGATCGTGCCAAGGGCCGCGTCCATACGTTCAACATCATCTGTCGGAGCGACAAAGGGCGGCTCCTCCCGATGGTTCGAAGGCAGATAGCTCAGCAGACGACGCACCTGGGCGATGGCTTCTTCATCATTGCCCCAGCGAAAATGACTCACCCCAGTACGCTCGGCATGGGTACGAGCACCTCCGAGTTCCTCGACGGTCACATCTTCAAAGGTCACCGTTTTAACGACCTTCGGCCCCGTCAGAAACATAAAGCTCGACCGATCCACCATACCCACAAAATCGGTGAGCGCCGGCGAGTAAACCGCACCACCAGCGCAAGGCCCGGCGATCACGCTGATCTGGGGGATAACGCCGGAGGCCGCCACATTGCGCCGAAAGATCTCGCCATAGCCCCCCAACGCATCCACGCCCTCCTGAATGCGCGCACCACCAGAGTCGTTGATGCCCACAAAGGGCGCTCCCGCGCGCAGCGCCAGATCTTGCAAGCGCGCGATCTTCTGGGCATGGGCCTGTCCCAGACTCCCCCCCAGCACCGTGCGGTCCTGAGCGTAAGCAAAGACCGGCCGCCCCTCTACCAGACCGCTGGCCGTAACGACCCCGTCGCCGGGGATGCGACGCTTCTCCAGACCGAACCCCTCGGCGCGGTGGGTGACCTCCGCGCCAATCACCTCCAGAGTCCCCGGATCAAACAGACGCTCCAGCCGAGCCAGGGCGATGCTGACTTTCGTGCGGGCCGCCAGCACACGCTCGGTGCCGGACCTTTGCTCTTGCGGCGTCTCCGCATCGGTGCCAGGCGTTCGCGCAGATCGCGGAGGTGACGCAGTATCGGTGCCAGGCGTTCGACGGACGCTCACGGAAGTCGACGTGACGGCCTCCAACCTCAACATCTCTTGAGTCTCACTCATACCTGCTCCTTCATCGGCATCGCGTTACCGAGGTTTCCGGCACTCCAGCGAATCAGCTCCTGGCCACGACGCACGGTCTCTCCGGCGTTCACGCAGATCTCCTCGACCACCGCCTCATGCGGCGCGTAGAGGGTGTTCTCCATTTTCATCGCCTCTACCACCACCAGCGGATCCCCCCGACGTACCTGCTGACCGGGGCGAACGCTGACCTCAAGGACCACCCCGGTCATGGGGCAGAAGAGAGTAGCTTCCCCTGACTCCCCTTCTCCCGTGCCCGGTGGCGCCAGAACATCCGCCGCCAGCACCACATCAGCGGCCGAACTCACCCGAACTTCTCGCGATCGCTCACCTGGCACCCGAACGATGCGCGACGCGACTCCCCGCGATCGCTCACCTGGCACCGCGTCGAACTCCAACGTGTGCTCCACACCCTCCAGGCGAACGCACACCCCGCCCTCTGGCGATCGCCCCACCAGCTCCAGTTCGACCACGCGGCCCGAATCAAGCTCGGCCACCCAACGCGCCCGACCGCTCTCACGCAACTGCACAAGACGCTGCGATCTGCCATCGATCTCAACCACATACTGTGTCATGCGCTGCTCCTGCTCATGGTTCAAATACGTTGTTCATCACAAACGCCTCAAGCGTCCCAGACGCCTTGCTCAACGTCACAATCACCGCAGAACTCAGGCCTTCCAGGAACTCAACGAACGCGTGGCCGACGGGCTCTTTGATGTTGACGAGGTCTGCTCCCAGAGACCTCGATGGCGAAGAAGCGCCGCGATCGCAGCCACACCCTCATCATCGAGCATCCCGCCAGACAAAGGCTCGGTGCCAGGTGTGCGTACGGCGTTCCCCCCTGCTCCGGTGCCAGACCCTCGATCGTATCCTTTCCCCTTGGGCAGGCCGGCAACGCGTTCCCGTCCGGGCGCTCGGATGAGATCTTCGGGAAGTGCCCTGGCGATGGAGACCACCGCCCCCTCCTGGAGTTTCAGCTCCACCGCCGGAGTCTTGATATCGAGCTCCAGACGACGCTCCTCCGCCTTGCCGCAGAGCCGAACCCGCGCCTCGAAGCATGTACGGTCGCCTGGCACCGCAACGGGCCTGGGACTCACCGACACGACCTCGATTTCGGCCGCTGCCAGCTGCAACCCAACTCCCAGCGCCTTGGACACTGCCTCCTTAATCGTCCACAGCGCGGTCTCACGTTGCCCCGAAGCCAGCTCTCCCACGCCCAGAGCGCGTTCTTGTTCGGTGAAGTACGCGCGACCAAAGGCTTCTGAGCGCGCCTCGAGCGGCTCCATGTCAACACCAATCCGCTCTCCGCTGCCCGGCATCGTAACCACAGCCAGGGCGCGGCCCGACGCGTGGGTCAGACTCAACGCCGGTAGCGACCAGGCCCGGGAAGCATCCCGCCAGCACAGCTGAGGCTCCCCATCGTCGGTCTTATGCACAAAGACCTCCTCCAGACCTACCCGCTCGCCATAAAAGCAGAGCGCATATCGTCTGAGCAGCTCTCGGGCGGCCACCCGGGCGGCAAGCCACTCCCCGCGGCGCTGCTCGCTGCGAAGTCGATCTCGAGCCTCGCGCTCAGACGCCGTCAGCACCGCCTCCTCCGACTGCCCCGCACGGCTCAGCAGCACACCGGCCATCTCAGCGCTCAGACCCACCTCCAGAAAACGGGCCTCGCCCCCGGGTGCCAGGCGATCAGACGAAGCGAGCGGCGAGTGCGCGATCATCTCGACTTTCTCCATCACCTGGAGTCTGCGTCCGTCTTCCCCACGCACCTCCACATCAAAAGCGATGGTATCCGCCGAAGCATCGGCGCGTCTCTTCGCCCGCACCGTCAGCAGCTCCCCCGGCTGCGAGGTCCCCAGGGTGACGCTTCGCCCGATTCCCAGCGGCAAAAAGGTGCGCTGATGATGCAAGAGCCCCCACAGCCCCACCGACTGCATGGCGAGCTCACGGACCAGCGGCTCGCTTACCCAGCGCTGAACCTTCGCGCCGGTCATGAGCCTGTGCGGAGTCAAACGCCCAAAAGCAACGATGGCATCGTCATGATGAAGCCCCCCCGATTCCAGAAGTTGAAAACTCCCCGTATGAAAAAATCGCCGGTAAATCGCGTCGCGATCGGGTGCCTGGCACCAGCGCGGAGCATCTCCCCCCACCCCACCACACTCACCCACCGGCGATGGCATCTCGGGCGCCGCGCCGCAAATCACCCGGGCCCGAAAATGCTCCTGACGAATCATCCGCCCGGTGCGGGCCTCGCGCTCCGAGCGCACGACCACCTCGACTTCCACGCGCCCCGCCTCGCGCGCAACCACTCGGGCCACTGCCATTGCCCGAATGGGCTCGGAGTGAGCTAACTTCAACGCGCGCTCAAATCGCACATCTCGCAACTCCGCCACCGGCTCGCCGCTCAGCTCCATGGCTGCTGCGCTCATCAGCTCGTAGCCCATCACCCCCGGCACAAGTTCACTGCCCTGATAGCGATGATCCCGGAGAAAGAGATCGCGCTGCGGATCGAAGATGCGCTCAACGCTCACCTCGTCCCTCGACTTCGCCACCACCCGATCCACCAGCGCATAGCTCGTCACGGTGCCAGGCGATCGATCGCGGAGCATCGGCGTCACGGTGCCAGGCGATCGATCGCGGGGCATCGGCGTCACGGTGCCAGGCGATCGATCCTTGTGCTCCCCACCCAGCGCTCCCAACTCGCCGGCCACCACAAACTCCCCGGTAAGCCCTCGGGCCAGCGATTCGCCCACCATCGGCGCCCCCACCGCTGGGGGTAAAAACTCCACCCCCCTGGCTTCCAGAATCGTGCGCATCGACCCTTCCACTGCCATCCCGACCTCATCCCAGGCAGTCCAGTCGATGGCCAGGGCCTGCACCGGGCGTCCGCTCTGACGCGCAAAGGCGTTGATGCGCATCACCTGCCGGGCCAGGGCGTCGTTGGCCGCGGCATAGTCGGTCTGCCCGGCATTACCAAAGCGACCGGCCACACTGGTGAACGCCACATAATGGCGAAGCCCCCGATCGCGCAGCGCGCGCCAGAGATTTACGCCTCCCAATGCTTTGCCCCGAAAGACGCGATCGAAGGCGGCGACATCCTTGGCGCCGAGCAACCGGCTGTCCTCGACTCCGGCGCCGTGAATCACACCGGTCACCGGCCCCAGCTCCTGCTCAACCTGGCCGATCAACGCCTGCACACCGGCGGCTTCGGCCACATCACAGCTGAAATACTGCGCTCGTGCTCCAACCTGACGCATCCGGCCGAGATTACGAGCGATCTCCTGCTGCGCCACCAGCCCGCGCAACTCCCGCCGCACGGCCACCGGCGTCACACGCTTGCCGGCGGCCTTGAGCTCCGCTTTGACTCGTACCGCCTCTTGCTTGAGATCGACACTGAGCGGATCGGGATGATCAAGCGGCGTGCGCCCCACCAACGCCAGGGCACAACCAAAGCGGCGCGCCAGATCAACGCAGACCTCGGCCGTAATTCCACGCGCTCCTCCGGTGACCAGAATCACCGAGTCGGCATCAGGCCCGCGACAACTCCCACTCGGCGCGCGCACATCTTCGGGCTCCAATACCACCGGGCGATGGCGCATCCCTTCGGCCAGTCCCACCTCCACCCGATCACTGCCACCAACCAACTCTTCGAGCACCCGCGTTGCCATCCCTTCATCAAGCGCTCCGGGCGCATCGACGACCTTGACCTGGGCCCATTCCCACTCTTTGGCCAGGGCTTTGGTAAATCCGCTGACCGCCCCCCCGGCCACACTCGGCGAGTCTCCCGGGCTAAGCCCAAAACACCCGCCCATCAAGGTGAGGCTGACAAAGGCGGGGCGCACATCCGTCACGGTGCCAGACGACCGATCCTCGTGAAGCGCGGCAAAAGCCCGGGCCACATGGAATGTGTGTCGCGCGGCCCAATACACCTCGGCAGCCTCATCATCGCCGCTGCCGACTCCCAACAGATTGATCACCGCATCGACCTCACGCGCAGCAAAGAGACGCAAGATCTCATCTTCATCCCCCAGATTGACGCCCTTCTCATCCAGCGGTCCACGCTGACGATCGCTGGCCAGGCGTACCACTCGGGCGCCGGCCCGCTCCAACAGGCGCCGCAACAACTCCGCCACCAGCACCGGACCTCCCACCAGCGCCACACCTCGTCCGGCGAGCTCTCGCCGTATCCCCAGGACATCGGTCGCAGGCGCCGCAGAAGCTTCGATGGCAACGGGCCTCATGGCGAAACTCGAAGCCGACGTCGCCTGCAGCCCGGCTGCAGACGCCACCGCTTCGGCTCGAAGCGCTGGCACCCGGGTCTGCGTCTGCCCCGGACCCCGCGGAGGATCCATCGGGCGAGCCGGCCGAAGACGGAGCACGCGATCTTCAAGCGCGAGTTCAAAATGCTCCATCTCGCTGACTTCGCTCAGCCAGGCCCGATAGCGCGCGGGCGCAAACACCCGCGCCTCACAACGTGCGCGGTAGCGAAAGAGCGCCAGCGCCAGCTGGCTCCCAAAGCCCGCCGCCAACCTCAACGCATAATCCACCGGGTAGCTCCCGCCCTGGCTCAGACGAAGATCCCCAAGCTCCGGGTCGGGCTCGGCAAAATTCGCGATCGGCGGCACCTGCTGGCGCTGCAAAACCTTCATCGCCAGCACATCTTCAATACCAGCCGCCATCGCATGGCCGGTAAACCCCTTGGTGTTGGCGATCACCACCTGATTGGCGCGCTCGCCAAAGGTCTGGCGCAACGCGGCGATCTCGGCCGCCGCGCTCCCTCCTCGCGCCGGCGTGTACGTCTCATGCGAGATAAAAACGGTGCGATCGGCGATCTCCTCCCGCTTCAGCTCAAAGCGCCCCTCGACCTCTTTTACCAGCGCCGCCACCTCACCGGCGATATGATCCACGTCGAGGCGAGTGGGGTGATACGCGCTGTTCACGAAACGAGTGGCCAGCACATCGGCCACCGGTTCGATGCCCCGGGCCTCGGCCTGTCCGGCCTCTTCGACCACCAGTGCCAGCGCGCCCATCCCGATGATCATACCGTGACGACGCCGATCAAAGGGAAGCGCCGCGCGGGCCACATCATCCTCAGTCGTCGCCGCACCGGTCGCCAGAAAACCACTGCCCACCCACTCCATCAGCGTATCACCGCTGGCGTCATCGGCCGCCAAAATCAGTACACGCCTACACCGCCCGGCACGAATCCAGTCCTGAGCCATGGCCACTGCGGTAGTCGTCGAGGCGCAGGCATTATTGATTTTGGTGTTCGGCCCGCGCGCGCCCACAAACTCGGCAAAACGCGAATTGGCAATCCCCAACACCCGAAGCAAAAAGCGGTGATTGAAGCGATAATCGTGCTCCCGCTGCGCTCGCAACTCCTCAATAAGCGCATCCTGCCCGGCAAAGGCCGACGCAAAAATCACCCCGGTCTCCCGGCCGACCGCCTTGGGCAGCGCCCAGCCAATGGTCACCCGCTTGCCCGTGGTCGTCTCGCGATAGCGGGGCACCAGGGGAAGCCCGGCATCACGCAGCGCCTCAAACCCGGCGGCAAACGCCAGTTGGCTCGTACGATCGAGCGACGCTCTCAAACGCTCGGGCACTCCCCACTCGCCAAGGTCGAACTCTCCCCCGACCCCGGCCAGCTTAATCACCTCCTCCAGTTCGGTGACCGGGCGCATCTCACCGCCGCCGCCCTCGTGCTTCTGAAGGCGCACGATGTGATTGTCGACCATCGCCTGGCGGGCCTTCTGGGGCACCTGCCCGATCATATTGTCGCCCGCCAGCAGCTCGTCTAGCGCCCGGGAACGAAAGATGGCTCCGGCCCCGGGAAGCCCGGCTGCACAGCCGGTAATTTCCACGTCGGCAGCGATGGCGTGGCGATGAGGCGTGTAAGGCCGCATATCGCTCAGTGACACGCGCGGTATCTGCTCGCCAGGCACTGCCGCATCAGCCCTCTCAGCCTCCGTTCGCTCACCTGGCACCGGGGCATCCCGAAGCTCCTCATCAGAACCGGTCGACTCCGATCGCTCGCCTGGCACCCTCCCCTCGCTCAGACGCGCCTCCACGTAATCCCCCATCCGACCCAACGTCGGATACTCCGAGAGCCGAAAGCTCTCATCGCGCGCCAGACCATAGAGCTCGCGTACCCGCGCCATGATCTCGGCCTGCTTCACCGTATCGACGCCAAGGTCCGCCTCCAGCTCAAAATCCTGCTCGATCTCCTCGGGCTCATAACCCGTCTGCTCGCACAGCACGCGTAAGAGCTCCGCATCGATCGAGGCTCGATCCACACTACCGGCCCCCTCTGCCTCCACTCGCTCACCTGGCACCGGGGCATCCCGAAGTTGATCCGCAGCACAGGCCGCCTCCACTCGCTCGCCTGGCACCCCGCCCTCACTCAGACGCGCCTCCACGTAATCCCCCATCCGACCCAACGTCGGATACTCCGAGAGCCGAAAGCTCTCATCGCGCGCCAGACCATAGAGCTCGCGTACCCGCGCCATGATCTCGGCCTGCTTCACCGTATCGACGCCAAGGTCCGCCTCCAGCTCAAAATCCTGCTCGATCTCCTCGGGCTCATAACCCGTCTGCTCGCACAGCACGCGTAAGAGCTCCGCATCGATCGAGGCTCGATCCACACTACCGGCCCCCTCTGCCTCCACTCGCTCACCTGGCACCGGGGCATCCCGAAGTTGATCCGCAGCACAGGCCGCCTCCACTCGCTCACCTGGCACCGGGGCATCCCGAAGTTGATCCGCAGCACAGGCCGCCTCCACTCGCTCGCCTGGCACCCCGCCCTCACTCAGACGCGCCTCCACGTAATCCCCCATCCGACCCAACGTCGGATACTCCGAGAGCCGAAAGCTCTCATCGCGCGCCAGACCATAGAGCTCGCGTACCCGCGCCATGATCTCGGCCTGCTTCACCGTATCGACGCCAAGGTCCGCCTCCAGCTCAAAATCCTGCTCGATCTCCTCGGGCTCATAACCCGTCTGCTCGCACAGCACACGCAAGAGCTCCGCATCGATCGAGGCTCGATCCACACTACCGCCCCCCTCTGCCTCCACTCGCTCACCTGGCACCGGGGCATCCCGAAGTTGGTCCGCAGCACAGGCCGACTCCGATCGCTCGCCTGGCACCGGCACAACCCGAAGTTGATCCGCAGCACCGGCCGCCTCCACTCGCTCACCTGGCACCGGCACAGCAACCACCGCTCGCTCGCCTGACACCCACACAGCAGCCAGCTCCTGGTCACACTCCGGGCGCCACACTCCGGATGCCCACATCGTCGCCAGCGCCTCGTACAACGAGGCGACATCGCCCTTCTTCGGATGATTCGTATGCACCGCCAGGTGCTCTCTCCCCTCCAGAATGCTGCTCACAAACGACGTCTGCGCGCGCTTGGGCCCCACCTCCACAAAGACCCGCGCGCCGGCTGCGTACATCGTCTCCACAACCTTGATGTACTCCACCGGCGCGGCCACCTGTTCGGCCAAAAGATCGCGAATCGCGTCCTCCGCACCTGGCCCCTCTGGATAAAACCCTCCGGTCACGTTGGTCAAAATCGGCGTCGCTGGCGCATTCACCTCAATCGTCGCCAGATGCCGGCGTAAGGGACCACTGGCCGCGGCCACAACCTCGGAGTGAAAGGCATGACTCACCGGGAGCAACGGAGCCTGGTAACCCATCGCCTCAAAGGTCTCCACCGCCCGGCGCACCGGCTCCCGGAGGCCGGCAATGATCGTCTGAGTGGGACAGTTGATATTGGCGCACACCACGTAGCCATCAATGCCGTCGAGCACCGGCTGCACCACCTCGACCGCCGCGTTGATCCCGGCCATCAGCCCGGTATCGCCGTTCATCGGCGTAACCCGCGCCATCTCGGTGCCACGCGCCGCGACCGTGCGCAGCGCATCTCCAAAACTCATGATACCGGCGGCCACACACGCCCCGTACTCACCAAGACTATGCCCGGCCACAACGTGCGGAGCAATGCCCAGTCGCCCGAGCAAACGGTACAGCGCAATATCCGCCGTAAGCACCGCGGGCTGAGTGATCTCGGTCTGCGTCAGCGCTTCAAACGCAGCTTTTTGAGCCGCCGCATCCCCCAGCGGCCCGGGATCGATCACATCGCTGAGCCGCCGCCCGATCACGGGCATCATCACCTCATCGGCCTCCTCGAACGTGCGGCGCACCACATCGAAACGCGACTTTAACTCCGAGAGCATCCCCAGATACTGCGTCCCCTGCCCCGGAAAGAGCATCCCCACCTTACCCGCCAGAACCCGCTCTCCGAGCACAATCCCCTGATGGGCCAGCACCCTCCAGCCTTTGTCACGCTCCGCAGCGTTTCGGGCACGCTCCAGACGAGCGCGAAGCTCATCAACGCCCTCAAACGCAATGGCCAGGCGCACTTCCTTCTCCGCCCCCCGGACCGGCTGCCGAAGCCCCGCCCCCTGCTCGCGTACCGGCAAGAGCCAGGGCGTCAGCGCCCCGATGCCACCGCGCTCCAGATGTTCCTGCGCCCGGGTGATCTCTTCCTCCAACTCACGCTTCGACGCCGCCCACAGCCCCAGCACCCCTTCGCCTGGCGGCACCGCTTCCCTGGCACCGCCACGCTCCTCCAGCGCACCACAAGCGCTCGCCCCCCTGGCACCGCCACGCTCCTCCAGCGCGACGACCTCCCCACCGACCGCCAACATCACCGCTTCGCCCGGACCTCCGACTTCACTCCCGTGCTCCCGGCTCGCGATCGAACGCCTGGCACCCGGTCCGCCCGCGCCCCCTTCAAACTCCTCGAGCACCACATGAAAATTCGTTCCGCCGAAACCGAACGCGCTCACCCCCGCGCGACGTGCCTGCCCCTCATACACCTCCCAGGGCTGCGCCTCGGTCTGCACCCGCACCCGCGAGCCCTCCAGCTCCAACGCCGAGTTCACCTCCTCGACCCCCAGCGTCGGTGGCAGCACACGGTGCTTGAGCGCCATCGCCACCTTGATCACTCCGGCCGCCCCGGCCGCTGACTTCAGGTGCCCGATCATCGACTTGACGCTCCCCAGCGCCACGGTCTCGGCAGCCCACTCACCGCCGTCGGCATCCAACACCGCCCTCAAACTCGCCACCTCCGCCGGATCCCCCACCGGCGTGCTGGTCCCATGCGCCTCGATCAGGCTCACCGAACGCGGCCCCACCCCGGCATCGTGATACGCCCGCTCCAGCGCCCGGCGCTGACCCGCGGGGTTGGGCGCGGTAATCGCCTTGCCTTTCCCATCGCTGGAACCCCCGACCCCGCGGATCACCGCATAAATCTGATCGCCATCGGCGACCGCATCACTCAGGCGCTTAAGCACCACGATGCCCGCCCCTTCCCCCATCACAAACCCGTTGGCCCCGGCGTCAAAAGGTCGCGACCCATCCGGCGAAAGCGCACCGATCTTGGAAAACTTCACAAAACTGGTCGGCCCCATCGAGCGATCCGCGCCCCCGCAGACCACCATGTCGTACTCTTTGGCGCGAAGCCCCCTCACCGCCGCCTCGATCGCCGCCAGACTCGACGCACACGCCGCGTCCGTCACAAAATTTGGCCCCCGCAGATCAAAGACCTGCGCCACTCGCCCGGCAATCACATTGGCCAGCTCGCCCGGCATCGAATCTTCGCTCACCTCACCAAGCGTCGCCTTAAAACGCGCCTCCACTTCCTCCAGCAGGCGCTCCCGCTCAGCAGCCCCCATCGCGGCACTGGAAAGCTCCATCAACGCGCCACGCAGCGCCTGATCCATCTTCGGATACAGAATCCGCAGCGTTGATTCGTCCCGCAGATCACCTCCCAACGCATTCCCCAGAATCACCGCGCACCGATCGCGATCAAAGGTGCGCTCCAGATACCCGGCATCTTCCAACGCATCATGCACCGCCTCCAGGCACAGCAACTGCGTCGGATCCACACTGGCCACAACCTTCGGAGGCATCCGATAACGGCGCCGATCGAACTCAAACCCCTCAACCCACCCGCCAATTTTACTGTACGTTTTGTCCGGCACCCCCGGATCTTCATCGAAATATAGCGCCGGATCCCACCTGTCAGCCGGCACCTCTTTGATGGCCGACACCCCAAACAAAATGTTCTCCCAGAACTTCATCGCACTCAGCGCCCCCGGCATTTTTGCGCCAATGCCAATGATCGCCACGGCGCGCTCGCCATCAATCGCCTCAACCTTCGTCGAATGCCGCATCCCTGCTCCTTCGCTCGTGGTCATAGTCCGCTCCTGACTCGCCGGTGCCATCGCCTGGCACCCCATCGCGATATCCGCCCGTTCACCTGGCACCCCATCATCGAGCACCTCCACCCGATCGCCTGGCACCCGCACCAACCTCTCGACGTCCCAACTCCGACGAAGACGCGCCTCCACCCAGCGCCTCGCCCCCTCCGTAACCTCCTCATGCAACTGCGCGATCGTCTGCGCCTGGCACAGCACCACCCCCTGACCGCAATGAAAAAGCCCCGCCTCAAGCTGCTCCTCCCGGCTCAACGTCTCAAAACGAGCTCCCACCCCGGCCACCACCTCGGCGATGCGCTGTGACTTCGCCGCAGCGCGCAACCCTCCCAGATTGTCGCGCTCATACAGATGCTTGCGCTCCCCCAGCTTGATCCCCTCAGCCAGCCGCTCCACTTCACGCCCTAACACCCACCGGGCTGCCGGACTCATCAACACCCGCGTCGGAGTGTTCACCGTCTCCCCCATGATCACGGTGCCAGGCGAGTGATCGGCCATCTCCTGATACGTCGCGCTCACCGCCCCACTCTCCACCGCCTCCCGACACATCAGATACGCCGTCCCCATCTGCACCCCTACCGCCACCCCGCGGCGATGCAACCCGAAGAGCATCGCCGCCGCGGCCGCCGCGCTCGCGGCACCGCTGATCCCCCCGGCGACCACCACGGCAAACGCGTCGGCCGCCTCCCCTCCGGCAAGCGCCTCTTCCATGGCGATCACCCCCAGCTGCCACAACGCCAGCGATCCCAGCGTTCCCACATGCCCCCCGGCCTCCGCGCCTTCCCAGATAAAGCGACGATGCCCCTGCCGAAGCGCCGCCGCCAACACCCCGGGCGTGGGCGTATGCAGATAGCTTGGCACCTGCCCGGCCTCCAGCATCATGGCCTGCTCGGCGCTACCGGCGGCCACCAACCCCGAAAAGTTCCCCCGACGCCCTCCCTGCTCGATCATCATCTCGATATGGCCGTCGCGATACGGGTTGGCCTCCAGCCCGATGATCCCCGCTCCAAAGGGCGCCGCCCCCAGCGCATTTGCTGTCTCATCCACCACCCGGCGCGCCACCTCAGTCGGCATATTCCCCAGCGCCAACCAGGGCAACGCCCCGGCCTCCACCACCGCCCGGGCAAACCCGGGCGTATCGCTGACCTGAGCCATCGGCCCCTGATGTATCGGAAAGCGCGTGCCATTGACCCGCGCCACTCCCGCTCCCTCACGAAGCGGAAAATCAGCAGCCAACCCGCCCATCACCTCAGTCACATGCTCTTGCACCCCGCGCACCGCCCGCTCCACAGTGCCGTAGCGCTCATAAAAGACGCGCGCCAGCGCCGCCCCCTGCCCCATCGGCCAGATCTCGCGCTTCGGATCGAGCTCCTCCCACCTCCCGAACACCCGCGCCTCCACCTCCGCCAGATACCCCCGGGCATCTCCCCCCTCCAAAAACTCAACCTCTTGTGCGGCGAGCTCCCGGGTGGGCCGAGTCGCGAGCAACGACCAGGCCCGGTAGCGTGCTCCTAGCGTCACCCCGAGACACCGGGTATCGGTCGCCCCCACGCGCTCCAACACCTTTCGGGCCGCCGGCGACGGCGCCATCCCCTCACACAGCCACAACGCCTCCTCCAGCACGTAGCCCGAAGCCCCGCACGCCATCACCGCCGCCGCTGCATCCGGCCCCATCCCTCCCCGCACCACCGCCGACAGCCCCACCTCGCGCTGCACTCGCCCCAGCAGCACCAGCCCGGACTCTTCTCCACAAAGCCCCCCGCTTTCCAATCCGCACAGCACCACCCCGTCGGCATCAAAGCGCTCGGCCTGCTTCGCTTCTTCCAGCGAGCAGACCTCCACCCAGACCGCCACACCACCCGACTTCAAAATTTGCACTTTGCGACGCAGTGCGTCGACATCGAAACGATGCCCCGCCGCGAGAATTACCCCCGAGACCGACCGAAACGCGTCTGGACGTTCATCGGCGAGAATTCTCCGCCAATCACCGGACTCCATTGTGATTTCAGGTTGTGTTTGCGACGCCCACACCACCGTCGCTCCCGCCTCCCGTGCCCCTTCAGCCGCCTCCAAACCCGACACAACCGACTGAAAATAAACAAAAACCTTCGCTTCAACCGTCGTCCAGTTATCTCGCACAGGTTCCTCGTCTCCTGGTGGTTAGTCTCCTCCCCCGGTCTAGCTGAGCGTCTACTCACTAGAGGACTAAATTCATCATGACAAGCAATAAATATTGAAAAACATTGAATGAACAACCATTCACAAACCCACAAAAACAGAATGACACGCCAGTCACTACAAACCCTTACAACCGACTCACCGTTCAGTTAAACCAAGGCAATCAAATGAATGAATCATCAGTCAGCAACAAACATCCCTCATGAATGAATCTTCAGTCAGCAACTGACTAGAAGATGAATGAATCTTCAGTCACCTAGAAGCCCCCACCTCTTCAATCGCGTTCGCGCGCCTGGCCCCCATTCGCCTGGCCCCCGAGCACGTACACTCACCTGGCACCAGATCCCTCCCCTTCCCCCCGAGCACGTACACTCACCTGGCACCAGATCCCTCCCCTTCCCCCCGAAAATCTCTTGCCCCTCCTCCCCCCTTCACCGATACTCTCCCCATTCTCATCTCGAGACGTCACGGACGACCTCTCGCCAACACCACGGACGGACATCGCTGTTCACGCGAGGGGCTCCACCGCTGCGCCGTATCCCTATCCGGACCGGCAGCACCGCACCCCTATCCCGCTCCCCTGGAAGGCACCCGACCATGGCGAACCGTCAAAACCTCGTTGTCGACGAGCTTCTCACGCGCCCCAGCAATGTCTGCCCCACCCTCTTTGTCGGCCTGGGCGGATGTGGCTGCCAGATCGCCATGCGCATCGCTCGACACCTGAAGTCGCGCCCCGACTACTCCGAGCGCTTCAAAGACCTCACGAAGTTCGCCCTGGTGGATACCAACATCAACGACCTCGAACTCCACCGCGAAGACGCCGACGAATCCTTCCTGATCAGCGACTTCGAAAAAGAGGCCTACGCCAACCTCGCCAGCGGCAAACTCTTCCTGGAAGCCGACGAATATTTTACCCAGTGGGTCCCCAGAGATTACCGCTTCCGCGCCGGGGACACCGCCGGCGCCGGCCAGATCCGCATCGAGTCTCGCCTGGGTTCCTACTACCAGATGAAACATGGCGATCTCGTCCCCCGCTTTCGCCGCCTCCTCGAAGCCCTCAAGCGCCACGAACATGGCCACCGCCGCCTGGACACCTCCGAGATCCGCATCATCCTCTGCTTCTCCATCGCCGGTGGCACCGGCTCCGGCTCCTTCCTCCCCCTGGCCTACATGCTCCGCGACCAGGCCCGGGCCCTGGGCAAACCCAACATGCTCGGCGTCTGCGTGCTCCCGGCAGTCTTCGAAGACAAAACCGGCGCCAATAAAGATGGCACCTTCGCCAACTCCTACGCGGCCCTCAAAGAAGTCGAACACCTGATGAAACTCGGCTCCCCCGAGTCCAGCTTCTTCCCGACCGACGGCATCGAATTCCACTACGATCCCTCCGACCACTCCAAACGCCGCGTCCGCCAGAAACCCTTCGAGTTCCTCTACCTCATCGACAAACCCGAGAGCTTCACCGTCGACCGCCCGGTCGATGCCGCCGCCGACGGCCTCTACCTCCAGCTCTTCTCCCCCCTCTTCGCCGTACAGGCCGGAGACTACGACAACTACACCCAGCACCAACGCTTCCTCGTCCCCCATGACTTCGAAGCCAAGGGCATCCCGGGATTCACCAGCTTCTACGGCTCCTACGGCGCGGCCGTGCTCCAGGTCCCCGTCGACGGCCTGGCCGACTACTGCAGCCGTGCCGCCGCGCTCAACATCATGCGCCAGAGCTTCCTGGGCGCCATCCCCGCCGACCCCATCTACAGCTCCCTTCGCTCCCACCCCGAGCCCTTCTACGAAGTCACCGAGCGCGACGACGAAGAAAACGCCCGCCCCGTCAAAACCGCCGACTTTATTAAAAAAGAAGAGGGCATCCGACAGGTCCTCCGCGACCGCCTCTTCCAGAAACGCGTGCGCCTGCTCGCCAGATGCGAAGCCGACGAAAACGCCGCCGGACGCTTCCTCGCCATCTTCCGTCACGGCCACCGCCTGGGCGAAATCCCCCGAGAAAACGCCACCTGGGCCCTCGACCCCGAGCGCGTCACCCCCGACCGCGAACAACTCGCCGATCGCGGCATGAACTTCTCCATCGGCGCGCTCACCCTGGAGGCCCTCTGCGGCCCCAAAGCCGGCGCACAACCCGGACTCCTCTCCGCCGCACGCCGTGCCATGGACGCCGCCAGTGAAGAGCTCGAAGCCGAAGTCTCCATCGAGCGCAACACCCTGGCCCGCGATCTCGTCGGCCGCGCCATGTACTGGGCCGAAGATCTCAAACGCCGCGGACTCCGCGTACTCGAACAGGGCTACACCCAGCACGGCATCGCCTTCCCCGGCCTCGAAGAACTCCTGGAACTGAAGTTCCTCGCCCAGGACACCGAAGACGTCAGCCTGGCCGCCAAACGCTTCGCCGTCCTGGCCATGCGCGACGAACTGCGCACCGAGATGCGACAGCCTCCCGCGCCGGTCCCCTTCGAACTCGACGGCATCGAAGACGACGACAAAATCAAAGAAAAAGACGCCCCCGATCTCATCCGGCGTCTCATCGACCAGGCCATGGAGCGCGCCTCCCGCGAACTCCTTACCCACTTCATCGAACAACGCACGGCTCTGCGCGACAAACTCGCCGAGTCCGTACGCATCCTCCGCGTGCTTGAACTGGGCTTCGACGATTTCCAGCGCGATCAAACCCGTCAGCTCGAGCGACTCCGCGAGCAGGGAGACCACTCCACCAACCAGTTCGTCCTCGACGCCGAGGCCTTCCAGATCGAAAACGGCCGGCGCATGTGGGACTTCTTCTACGCCGACCGCATCGCCCCGATGCCCGAACTGGCCATGAGCAACCCCCGCATCCAGGCCAAACTCAGCGGCACCGTGCGCGACTTAAGCCTCCGCGGCTCCGGCTCCACCACCGCCACCCTCAACCAGCTCTTCGATGCCCTCAAAGGCTACGCCCACCTCCACCTGATGCGCACCCTCTGCGGTGACCCCAAAAGCACCGACCCCGCCCGCCGCGACGGCCTCACCCTGGCACAGGCCCTGGAACTGGAGGTCGCCTACCGCGCCCTCTACATGAGCAACCTGGAAAAAATTCAGGAGCGTAAAGACGCCGCCATCACCGAAGTCGTCGCCCGCTACCGCGCCCAGCCCCGAGAGCGCCAGCTCGACCTGATGGAGCCCATCCACCAGGACTACCTCCGCGACAAAATCCGCCGCGTCGTCAACGAGCGCGCCGATCTCCTCGTCAGCTACGACGAATCTCGCGACCAGCACGGTGGCGTGCGCCCCAACCACGTCTTCCTGGCCGCCATCTCCCCCGACTTCAAAGACACCACCGTCGAACGCGCCCTCAACGGCGCCAACCTCGGCGGCATGCGCTGGGTTGATAAAGGCTGGCACAACCCCCGCCAGATCGTCTTCTACCGCGCCGTGCTCAACGTCCCCCTTTACGTCTTCGGACGCATGGACGAGATGAAGGAGCACTACCACCGCTTCAAAAACCTCTCCAAACGCTCCAAAGTCCTGCACGTCGACCGCAACTGGGAAGACTCCCTGCCCGACCTCGACCCGGACACCGCCCAGGAACACCACCGCCAGGAGCAGATGCGCGCAAACATCGTGAACTTCGCCGCGCTCTGGACCCTGCGCGATCCCCTCTCCGCACAGAGCTACATCCTGCTCCGCGACGGACACTACTGGCTCCGAGAGCCTCAGCTCTCCAGCCCCCTGCAAAGCGCCACCGCCTCCGGTACCAACCATCTCAAAGCCCTGGGCGATCGCCTGGCACCGGCCATCAACACCCTGCCTGAGCTCCTGGACGCCGAGCGCGTCAAATACCTGCCCTACCTCCAACTGCTCGCCGCGGTACGCGAAGGCATGGCTCCGGCAGTCCTCCAACAGATCGTCAAACTCCCCTTCCAGTGGCGAAAGAATCGCGACGAGTTGCGCACCCAGTACGGCAGTTCCCCCTCCCCCAACCAACTGCTCAAACTGCGCGACTTCACCGACGCATTCAACCGCCTCCGTGAAGCCCTGGACGCCCTCCTCGCTCACCTCCGCAACATCGAAACCGAGCGCCTGACCCTGGGCGGCGACGCCGGCGAAAACGCCGCCGGACTCCACCCGACACAGGCCGGAGAAAACCTGCGACAGAGCGTCGAAATCCTCCGCAGCTTTCAAGAAGGCTGGCGCGCCATGGAAGAGCCCGAACGCTCCACCTCAGTGCCGCCCTCCTTCCGCTCCCTCTTCCGCCCCCTGGCCGAAGAAGAACTCCACCAGACCCTGGAGACCCTGCGGATCGGCACCACAGAGCCCGTGCCCGGAGCCCCAACTCCCTCCACCGAAAAGCTCGACTGACCAGGTGGCCCATTTCCAGACGCCTCCCCTTGCCTGACACCGAACTCCGCGACTCGCACAGCCCCCCCGGTGTCAGGTGAGCGATCGACGCACAGCTCCCCGGTGTCAGGTGAGCGATCGCCAACGATCGCGCACCTGGCACCAATTCTATGATCGTTCACCTGGCACCGAAGCATCGATCGATCACCTGGCACCGGCACTCCCCTCCTTGCAGAACTGATCTTCTATGGCCGAGCGCTCTCCCAACTCTTCCCACATCTACCCCGAGCCCACCCTGGTCATCGGGGTGGGACGCTTTGGCCTGGCCCTGCTCGAAAAACTGGGCCAGGAATGGCGCGGGCTCTCTCAGGCCGCCAGCGACGATCCCTCAATCAAAAACCTCCGACTCCTCTCCGTCCTCCCAGACCCCACGAGCGAAGAGCACCGCTGGCGCCTCCCCGAAGCCCCCCTCGCCCGCATCGCCCTGGCCGCCGGAGAAGACGACCTGCCCACTCTGGCCCTTCACTTCGCCATCATCCGCGCCCTGGGCCTCATCCGCTTCCACAACGGCACCTACCAACTCGCGGTCCCCCGCGATCACGGCGCGGTCGAGAAAAATGACAGACACTCCATCCGTCGACGACGCTTCTTCTCCTGGCATCCCCTCGACAGCGATCCTCGCCGCGCCCCCGAACGCCTCCACCGCCTGGCCACTCGCGACCCGGAAGTCGACCTTTTCCTGACCCCCATCGTCGAACGCGTTCTCCACGGCCAGAGCCCTCGCCTTCTGCTCAACCTCATCGCCCGCTACCGTGCCTACACTCAGGGCCGCGACCCCTCGCCATGGCCCTGGCTGGCCCCACACCTGCCCCACGATCGCACACCTGGCACCGACACCCATCTTAGCCTCCCCTTCTCCCACACCTGGTGGCACGAAGATGACCATCACCCCTCGCTCCTGGGTCACCTCCCCCCGGCCGCGCTGCCCGATGACTCACAGCCCCCACCCCCCATCCACATCCCCTCCATCTTCGCCCCGGTGCCAGGCGATCTCACCTCGCCACTCTCCCCGCGGCGCCTGCTTAGCATCGACTGGGAGACCTCCGGCTGGGTCGCCGGCGAACTCCAAAAACAAGAATCCGTCGAGTTCTTCCCTCTCGACCTGAGCCCCTATCGCCTGGGCCTCTTCGACCACGACGACTCCCCCGGACTCGATCTCAACGCCTCCGCCTCCGCCCTCAAAGAACTCGGAGAACTCGTCCACCGGGGGCTGCTCCGCATCTGGCTCGACCTGCAACGAGAGCGCCACGAAGATCCCATGCTCTCGCTACAAGAGCGCCGACGCGTCGACGCCGAAACCTCCGCAGAGCAATGCCTGGAACTTCTGGGCGAACTCGTCCTCCACCCCCTGCTTCGCCACGAAGGCGACCTCGAACACACCCCGGTGTCTCACCGCCCTAACCGCTGGGTCGACGGCCCCCCTCTCCCCGCCACTCCTTCGCCCGCGCTTCAAAAGACCCTCGTAGATATCGAAGCCACCCATGCCGCTCGCGAGCGTCCTCTCCTGCAGCGCCTGCGCTCCCTGGGATTAAACTTCGAACTCGACGAACTCGGTCACCGACCGCTCCTCCAGAGCATCTCACTCCATCCTGATGACCTCCGCAGTGAAGCCCGTCTCACGAAGCTGCGCAGCGCCGTCAACGAAGAAGCCCGGCACCTCCTGAGCTTCGATCACCTGACCTCCTACCGACGTCGGGCATCGCGTCAACCCCCACGCCTGACCGTCTACCTGGTCGCCGAAGCCAAAGATCCCTTCACTCGACGCGCCCTGCGCCCAATCCTGCGCGCGATCCATCAAGAACTCATCCGCGCCTATCGCCCCCTGCTCGATACCGGCCGCCAGGGCTTTGATCGCTCCCTCTCCATCGTCCCCATCCTCTGGACCCCGCACCCCGCAGACGCCTTCGGCGCCGATCACCCCGACGCGAACCTCACCGAAGAGGCCGCCATCCTGGCCGCCGTCCACGACCTCCGCCGCTGGGTCGAAGCCCTCCCGGCTGGACACCGCTGCGTACCCCAGATCTTCATCAACAGCCGCGTCAACGCCGGCGCCGTCCTGGGCCTGGACGATGCCCTGCGCCAGACGCACGACTTTATCTCCCTGCAGATCCGCAACGAGCTAGGCCGCGACCCCTGGCTTCGCCAGACCGCCGAAGGGTTCGGCGACCACGATATCTTCGCGACCTTTAGCTGCGTAAAAATCGAATTCCCGGCCGAACGGGCCCGCGAATATCTGGCCAATCGCCTGGCACGCGAAGCCCTCCTCCGCCTGCGCTCCTCCACACCTCGCCAGACCGATACATTCGAAACCTCCCCGATCCTCCCCCTGGAGAGCATCCCTCCCTTGCCCGATGCCCTCCTGGAGCCGCCCCGCCAACGTCTCGACCACCTGGCTGCCGCCACCGCCGACCGCCTCGCCAGCGACGTTGACGACCGCATCCATCTCTCGGCCCATACCACCACCGCCGAGCTTGCGAATCGCTTCGATAACACCTTCGAAGATCACCTCTTCGACCGGGTCCACTCCGCCTGGAAAGGCCTGACGCGCCAGCGCGGAGAAATGGATCAGATGATTGATAGCCTCCGCCAGCAGGCCGCCGCCCACCTGCACCGCTCCCTTGCCTTAAGCCGAAAAAACGCCGACGTCCTCATCGACGAACGCGCCTCCAAAGGCGGCCTCGCCGCCGCGCTGGCTGGCTTTAATCTCCTTCACCAACACTCCCGAACGCTCCTCGATGAGGCCGAGCATCAACGCATCCAGGCTCAACGCCTCTGCCTCCGCCACAGCCTCCCCGACCCCACTCCCATCGCCCAGGCTCGACGCGATCTTCTAACCGCCGCCGAATCAAAACCCGATCTGCGTCCCCTGCTCGTCGGCGCCATCTTCCTCGCGATCATCGCCCCGGCCCTGGGCGCCCCGCTGGCCCACGCCCTCGCCCGCGCGCTCAACCTTCACCAACAGCCCAACCTTATCGAACCCCTCCTGGGCCCGGGAGGCTGGCTGATCGGTGGCCTGGCACTCTTCCTCCCCGCTGCCTGGCTTCTACACCGCCATCTGCACCAGCACCTCGACCGCGTTCGCAACGCCATCAACGCCCTCAACCAGGCGGTCCGAAACGTCGTCCACGGACGCTCCCGACAACTTTTTAGCGAGTCCCCCTCCATCCATTCGTTCTTCGCCGCCCGCCTGCTCCTGAGCCACGCCCTGGCACAGCGCAACTTCGCCGATCGTCTCCACGACAGCGTCGACGCAGACCGCAACCGCGCCTTCCGCCTCATCCAGAGCGTCGAACTCCAGGAACGCCTGCTTCGCCAACACGCAGAATCACTCGGAGCTCGCCCCTCCTCGACTCCCGAACTCGCGCCGCAAACCCGCCTCGACGATGATCTCCGCGCCCTCTTCCAATCAGACCCAAACGCTCCAGACGCACCGCTCAGCCTCCTGGCCCCCGAGCACCTTCTGGAGCACTACCTGCGTCACTTCCCGGCCTGGAACGACATCGATGCCACCCTCCCCGCACTCCTCAGCCAGGCCGGCGGCTTCCAGCGTTGGCGACATCAAGCCTGCCTGGCCGACACCCACGCCCTCCTCGCCTTCGGACGAGACCACTTCGAAGAACTCCGAGCCACCCCGCTGGGCGCTCAACCGGCTTTTGAAGCCCGAGTCGGCACCAACCTGACCCACTTCGTCGCCTTCCACTACGCCAATCTGGGCTTCGGTGCCCGTTTCACCGGCTTTGAGGGCTTCGACACCTCGGGCATTCGTACCCTCGCCAACACCGCACTTCTCATACACCCCCAACTGCTCCCGGCATTCGAGCGCGCTCGCCTGGCACCCAACGCCCATCCCACCACCGAAACCCTCGATCTTATCGAAGCCAACATCCTGCCCAACACGGCCTTCATGATCTCACTGGTCCAGGGCATCAACGCACGCAGCATCCAAACGCTGCGTCGTCACGAAACCTTCTTCGATCGTCTGGAACTCCCCGACAGCGCCTCACCCTGGCAGAAGCACTCGCTAACCATTGCATCCCGTCACGCGCTCGAACCATCCCCTGACGTGACCTCCCCCTCCCTCGACCGATCACCTGGCACCCATACACATCCCCCCCTCGATCGATCACCTGGCACCGGTAAGACCGCTCCACTGCCGTCCGATGAAGAGCATTCATGATCACCCTGGCCCTCCTCACAGACGTTCGATTCCTGCTGTCCCTGACGTTCGAGCTTGCCTGGCACGCCGCCGCAGCCACGCTCGATCTGCTCAGCACAGCATCGCCAGGACTGGTGGCACTTCTCATCCTGACGCTGCTTTCCACCCTGCTCGGGTCAGCCCACATGATGCAACGCGAGCTCAACCATACCCTGGCTCGCACCCCGGACACTCGCCTCAACCCTCTCAAACTCGAGCTTCGCTACACCTTTCTCGGCATCGCCCTGCGCGCGCTCTTCTGGATGATATCCCTGCCTCTTCGCATCGTCCGGGCCCTGTTCAACCTCCTTCGGGGCAGCAACGCAGACACTAACAAAAGCGCCTCGCCAGCGCCGCCCCCCCTACTTGTGCCCTCTCTCGGCCCTAGCTTTCTCTGGGCGACACTCATCACCACCGCGCTCTATCTGGTGTCTTGGGTACTTGAACCCCTGATCCGTTGGCACCTCGACCTCCCGCCCAACTTCCCCACCTGGACCTACCTGGCCATTGGACATCGCCCCGAACTAGCCCCCTTTCTTCCGCTCCACAGTTACCCCTGGCTCGAAGCTCTCATCGCCACCACCGGCTGGCTCCTCCTCTGGTGGACCATCGCCCGCTTCGTTCGCCTGGCACACTGGAATGACATTGGTCTCAACCTTATCGCCCGCGTCCGCACGCCTGGCACCTTGTCATCCTGGACTAACACTTTCGGCGTCACCAACCTCGCGGAGCTGGACCCTTCCTTCCGGGCCTGGGCCCGCTGGCTCCCGCTGGCAGTACTGCCATTGCTGGCCCTTAGCTTTGTCGCGTTAGCCGGCTCTCCTTATCGCCCTGCACTGGCCTCATTTGCCCTGGCACTGGTCGCCATCTCCTCCTGGGGGCTTCACCTCTCCCTCAAGGGCATCTACCGCCCGGCATCCCCCGAAAGCCCAACCGATGACCTGGCACCGCGCACGAACACCACCCCCGACTGGAACGACGTTCTGGCGCATCTCCAACGCTCCTTCAACCTGGCCCCCCCTCCGCTAAGCGCGCCCCCGCGAGCGATTCCACCGCTGACGACACACAAGATTTCTACCCAGGCCACCGAACTCATCTCTCCACTGCTCCTCGAACTTCTCCCCCAAGCAGGCGGCCTCACCGACATGCAGCAAGATGTGCTCCTGCACCTATCCCGCGCCTCTTTTGTCCACCTGGAGCCCCCGGCCGACACTCGCACTCTTGCCCTCGGCGAGCACAAGTCATCCCTCCCCAAACAACTGCGCCACCGCAATCAACTCATCATCGCACCGGAGGGGGCTGGAAAATCCACCCTGGGCATGCTCGCCGCGATCAACACCGCGCTCATCCATGCACAGAGCACTCTCTTCATCACCCGACGCTCCGAAGACGTCCATCGCACTCTCGAGCAACTGCGACACCTGGTCACCCCTTCAACTCTGCGATGGAACGTACGTGTGCGAAGCCTCGACGCTCGCCTCATCGAAGATCTCGCTACTGGCATCATCCCCGACGTCCTCATCTGCGATCTCCAACAACTGACCACCCATCTGCTGGCCGACGTCGAAACCTATCGCCGCCTTCTCTCTAACCTGGGACTCATCGTCGTCGATGATCTCGAAAACTTCTGCGGCCCCATCGAAACCCATGCTCAACTCGCCATGCGCCGCCTCGATCTGCGCCTGCGCTCTCTGCGCGAGGTCGAGACCCTGGGCGAACCAATGGCCCCCGTATTCTTGCTCCTCGCCGCCGCGTCCATGGACAACCTGGCGTCCTTTGCCCGCTCCATATGTGGCGTCGACGCCATCCCCCGTATCTTTACCCTTACCCCACCGACGTCCGAACGCCTGGCACCCACCGACATATCCACCCACCAATCCGCTTCTTTAGGCCGACGCCAACTCTTCTACAACCTCAACGACTTCACCCTCCCAGACGGCTCCGCTCTTAACGCTAACGAGCTCATCGAAGCCTGCGAATCTCTGTCCGTACCCTGGCACTGGCGCACCGCCGGTGACGACCGCCGCCACCTCGGTCGCGCTATTCTGCCCCTGCATCAGGAGCCCCTGCATCACACGGACACTCCCCTCGACGCTACCGTCATATTCATCGAAGGCCACGCTACCGCCGTAGCACGCGAAATCGATCGTCTTCCACGCGCTGGCGCACACCATCGGCCTACACTCCCACAACAGTCCCAAGATGCTCTCACCACCCACCAGAAGAGGCCCTCAGTTGCGTTGATCACGCTCTCCAACCCGATCGAACGCCTGGCACTCTTCTCATCGATTCCTCCCGAAGACACATCGCCTCCCATCTCAGCACCTGCAACTCCCTCTCCGTCCGATAACCTGGCTCCGCTCCCCCCTCACCAAACCGAATCTCCCGCCTGGCTCACACACCTCCCACGCCCCTTCCTGCGCCCGCCCTCCGGTGCCATCATCCGTCGGCACCTTGCCAGCGAACTCACTCAACACTGGACCGAAATCGAAGAGCTCCTGCACATCTTCGGAAATGACATCATTCCCCTGCTACGCGAACTCACGCGCCGCGGTGAGATACTCCTCGATCCACGCAAAACACTTCGTTCAGACTCGCGCCACTATCAAAACCAACTCTATGCTCGCGCGCTCGAATCAGCTCTGAGTTCGTCCGACGCTCCCGCCGCCACCCTACTTCCTCCTCCGGTTGCGAATGTCGACGTTGCCTCCCATGACCACGTCGCTCTGCGCGAGCGCTCCACCCTCTTAGAACTCGACCGCATCGACGCCCAGAGTGCCCGCTTCCTTTATTACCCGGGACGCATCTTCGACTCCGCACACGGCCGCCATATCGTCATTTCCTACTCCGACGATAACGCAACCAGAGGTGCCTTTGATGTTGGCGACATCATCGTAGAGCCCTTCCTGGGCGACGATATCACCTCCCCTCAGCGTAGAGTTGTCGTCGAGCTCATCGCCAGTCCAAGCGCCTCTCTAATTCCTGAAAAACGCTTCCTGGGCGACCTCCCCATAGGACTGGGACACTTCCCCGTACAGTGCATGCTCCACCACCGCGCAACCCTTCGCCTGGCACCACACACACATACTATCCGCCAGCGCATCTACTCTCGCGACGAAACCTCTCAGGCTCCACGCCTACGCACTCGCGCACTTGGTATCTTCCCGAACATCGACCCCGCATCTGCCCTCACGCTGGCCGAAGCTCGACTGCTCTGCGCAGCCCTTCGGGCAGTGCTCCCACTGCTCTACCGCGGCTCCGATACCGCCATCGGAACCACTCTCCATCTCTGCGACCTTCCCCCGAATACCTCTCCCCCATCAAACCACCTGTTGAGCCCCACCGACGCCATCTACGTATTCGATCTCCATAGCGACGGTAACGGTGCCAGCCAAACGATCGAACGTGACGGCATCACGCCTATGCTCCACCTTGCTCAAAACCTTCTAGCCAACCTCTCCTCTCCGGCCACATTGCTAAACATCTATGATGAATGGGATACACCACTCTCTCCTGACACTCTCGACGAGGCACTCACAGGGCTGCTGACGTGGCTGACAAGGCACTTACACGCTCATATCGGAGGTGCCCCTTGAAACATCACTTGTTCATTCTTTTTTGCGCGCTAACCACCGCTTGCTCCCCTTCCGATAGCCCGCGCGCGCTGCCCATCCCCATCCTTGATGCGGCTGCAATCTTCCCTACCTCCGTCCCCTCACCTGGCACTGAATCATCTCACATAGATTCCACGCACACTAAAAATCGCTACCGCCAACTCGCTCAAACTCGCCCTGAAACCACCTTCAGTTCACGCGTTCGCGTTTCTCTTGGCGCAAACCTAACCGCCGAACTTCCCGATAACCCCCAACGCTGGCACTGGTCCCGTAAGCAGGACCTCACCCTGATTTCCTATCAACAGCCCAAACAACCACCAGAACTTCTCATTATAACTCAACCCTTCTCAACGAAGCGCCACGACTCACCATCCCGCGCTCTGCGCTCGTTTCTCTCGACCAGCATCCTCGAACTTACAGCTACCAACACCTCAACCCTCCCTTCCCCCTCCTCTACACTGCTCTCATCTAACGAACATCTGGGAGCCATTCAGACGCTTCAATCATTTTTTACCACAGGCCGCGGACTCGGATTTCTTCCATCACCAAACACTTTTTCTGGCTGGCGCCACATCGGCATCACCTCCGAAGGCCTCCTCGTTCGTCTTGGCCACTACCAAGGCACCTGGAGCCCGCAACTCTCCTCCCCCTCGAATCTATCTTCCGAAGACATCTCCTCTCTCCCTAAAGTTCTCTCTGACAAACCTGCAAACAACCTGGAAGAAACCGACATAGCCTCGATTGTTCGCAACGCTCTCCCCCTGACAACCTCTCCCCAGCCTTCATCTCTCCGCCCCGCCCGACTGTACCTGGGAACAGTGGAGAGTTCCCCAACGCAAGGCATACATCTGGTGCTTATCTGCACGAACCGCACCTCAACCTGCCCCCAGGCCTTATCTCTTCGACATCTTCTAAATTCACTTTCCAGCATCGCAGCCCCAAGCGCTGAACCCACGCTGGCATTCACCGAGCACATCCGCGCCGTCTTCTGAAACGGTGCCAGGCGCTCGATCGCGTCTCTTCCACGTCAGACTTCTCGTTCGAAGCTACTGCTGACTCCTGGTTCTACAGAAACCGACTTTCAACTCTCTCCTCACACCTTATCCATCCCCCGGTGCCAGCCCACCCGACGTCCCCGCTTTCAAATTTCTCTGCCATTCAGGCAAACCTACATCTCCCCACACGATAATAAATCTCATGAAGTCTCTCAGAGTCCTTTTCCACACCTTGAGGCTACCATGGGACGCCCCCTCCGCATTCAACATCCCGACACCTGCTACTTCATCACCAATCGCTGCTTCCAGGAGCGTTTTCTTCTGACCCCATCGCCCGAGGTCAATAACCTCATCCTGGCCTGGCTTGCCCGCTCAGCCAAACGCTTCGGCGTCGAGATATTTTTCTACGTCTTCATGAGCAACCACTTTCACATGGCGGTGCGCGCCCCCCGCGAAAACCTCCACAGATTCATGGCCTACTTCCAGTCTAACCTGGCAAAGGATATCAACCGACAACTCAACCGAACCGGCGCACTCTTCTCCCGACGCTACAGCGCGGAACCTATCCTCGACGACACCGCCATGCTTGAAAAATGGCGCTACACCATGAACAACCCGGTTAAAGCCGGCCTTGTCTCTCATATTCGCTTCTGGCCAGGCGTCTCTTCCTACCAAGCCCACCTCGGAGACGCCCAGATCGACGCACTTTGGCTCGATCGCACGCACCTGCGTGCACTGCGCCGCCGCAAAGATCACAGCGTGGATGACGAACTCCAGGCTCAACACCTTATCGAACTTACTCTAACCCCCTTTCCCGCACTGGCTTCCTACCCTCCCCACCAGCGTCAACGCTTCCTCCGCCGTGCATTAAAGCGCCATACTCGTGACCAGCCCCCCTCGACTCGCGCCACCCCGCCCCTCGGCGCGCACAAGGTCCGTACCCAAAATCCTTTTGCCCAGCCTGAGCAATCCGCCCGCTCCCCACGTCCCCTCTGCCACACCCGCTGCCCGCTCAAACGAGAGACTTATCGCCAACACGTTCGCCAGGTTACCGACGCCTACCGCGCAGCCAACGCGATGTGGCGTCAAGGCCAGCCCTCTATATTTCCCCCGGGCACCATTCCTCCCGGCTGGACACAAACCACCAACAGACACCGTGATTTGACACTGGTCTATTCCTCAACATCAGCCTCCTCAGTCCAGTACACAAAGTTCCCCCGATAGATCACAGCCTCTGCATGCGTCTGCCCAAAGTGATAGGTCAAATAGCGATAATGTGGCACATCAAAACAGGCCACATCAGCCCGAGCACCTGCTCGTATGCTCCCGATATCTTCCCGACGCAACGCTTTTGCCGCCCCCGCGGTAATTGAGCGCAGGGCCTCACCCGGAGTCAGCTTATACAATGTGCAACCCAACATCAGAATCGTCCCAAGATCCTGTGTCATTGCACTCCCCGGATTAAAATCCGTCGCCAACGCCACTTCACATCCCGCATCCAGCAACGACCGCGCAGGTGCCAGGTGATCGATCGTTCCCAGAAACAGATTGACCGCGGGCATCAACACCCCCACAACCCCCGCCTCCGCCATGGCCTCAATCCCCTCCTGGCTCACAAACTCGAGGTGATCCGCGCTCGATGCTCCAACTTTCGCCGCCACAAGCGCCCCGCCGGCATCGGTAATCTCATCAGCATGAATCCGAGCCACCATACCGTGTTCCTGACCACACCGGAGAATTCGCTCGGCCTCCTCTGCACTAAACGCTCCGCGATCACAGAACACATCGCAATACGCCGCATAGCCCCCGCGCGCTACTTGAGGAATCATCTCCTCGCATACCAGCTCAACATACGCCTCTCGGCGCTCTCGATACTCCCTGGGCACCGCATGTGCTCCCAGAAAACACCCGACCAGCTCACAGGGCACATCCTTCTGAGCGCGCTGCACTGCCTTCAAGCTCTTGATCTCGTCGGCGGTGGTGAGGCCATATCCGCTCTTCACCTCCAGTGTCGTTACCCCTTGCCGTACCGACAGAAACGCTCGTCGTATCAGCTCTTCGGCCAACGCCTGCCCGGATGCCTCCCGAACCGCATCAACGGTATTTAAGATCCCTCCCCCTTCCTCCAAAATCTCCACGTAGGGCTTGCCCGCGTTACGCCAGGCGAACTCCCGCGAACGCTCCCCCGCAAACACCGCATGCGTATGACAGTCGATCCATCCGGGCATCGCCACCGCCGTCTCAAACACATCGACCCCATCCCTACGCACCTTCGCAGGGCGTTCATCCCAGCGCCCTACCCACGCGATCTTCTCCCCATCCACCACCACGCAACCATCCTCGATCAATCCGACGATGGAATTGTCGCGCTCCTCCCCTCCATCGCCATAGCTCGCCAACTCCGCTGCGTCCTGTGGCATGGTCAAAAGCTGCTGTGCCCGAATGATATATCCCATATTCACTCCTTCGCTCTTCATATCTACCGCAGATCTCAACGCCACTTCGCGATGATTTATCGCGCTCAAGCCCCTAACTCTTCCTCGGGGCAGCTTCAAACATTCATTCGTCTGGCACCACAACGTAGATGCAGCGACAACCAAACACCTGAGCATTCACACTCTCAGGGCACGTAGCCTCCTCCCGCTCAAGCCAACATACGCAGACTAAAACGCTCTGGATACGACTCCCCCACTTGATGAGTACCAGCTCCCCATGATCGCTAACCTGGCACCCATCCCATACTCGCTACATCACTCCGTCACCCCGGGAATCCGCACCCCGCGCTGCCTCGCCACCTCTTTCGCACGCTCGTATCCTGCATCCGCGTGCCGCACGACACCCATCCCCGGATCGCTCGTCAGGACCCGCTCCAACCGGCGCGCCGCCGCTTCGCTGCCGTCAGCAACAATCACCTGTCCCGCGTGCAGGCTGTATCCCATACCCACGCCCCCCCCATGGTGGAAACTCACCCAACTCGCCCCGTTTACGGCGTTGACCAGCGCATTGAGAATCGGCCAATCCGCGACCGCATCAGTTCCATCAAGCATGCCCTCGGTCTCTCGGTTTGGGCTCGCCACACTCCCCGAATCCAGATGGTCACGCCCGATGACAATCGGAGCCTTCAACTCCCCGCGAGCCACCATCTCATTGAACTTCAATCCCGCCTTCGCTCGCTCGCCATATCCAAGCCAGCAGATACGTGCCGGCAAGCCCTGAAATGCCACCCGCTCTCGAGCCAGGTCCAGCCACCGGTGCAACGACACCTTTTCCGGAAAAAGCTCCTTAAGCGCCTCATCCGTACGAAAAATGTCTTCCTCATCTCCAGACAGCGCCACCCAACGAAAGGGCCCACTCCCCTCACAGAACAGCGGCCGAATAAACGCCGGCACAAATCCCGGAAAATCGAACGCCCGCTCTACACCGGCCTCTTTTGCCTCCTGGCGAATATTATTGCCGTAATCAAAAACCACCGCACCGGCATCCATAAATTGAACCATTGCCGCAACATGACGGCCCATCGACGCCTTCGACGCCTGCATATACGCTTGAGGCTCTGTCTCACGTATCACCAACGCATCCGCCAGCGTCATCCCTGCTGGAACATATCCATAAAGCGGATCATGCGCGCTGGTCTGGTCGGTCACAACGTCTGGCACCACACCACGCGCCAGCAAACCCTCGTAGACATCAACCGCATTGCCAACCACCCCCACACTAAGAGCCTCCCCGGCCTCTTTGGCGGCAAGAACCCATCTGAGCGCCTCTTCCAGATCTTCGCTGACACGATCCAGATAACGTGTCTCCACGCGTCGCTGAGCTCGCTGCGCATCAACCTCCGCAACCAGACACGCCGCACCGTTCATCGTTGCCGCCAACGGCTGCGCGCCGCCCATTCCTCCCAGCCCGGCCGTCAGCACAAGTCGCCCTTTTAAATCCCCTCCGAACTTCTGCCGTGCCGCCTCGGCAAACGTCTCATAGGTCCCCTGCAAGATCCCCTGCGTCCCGATGTAAATCCAACTGCCGGCCGTCATCTGGCCATACATCATCAACCCCTGGCGCTCGAGCTCTCGAAAGTGCTCCCAGTTCGCCCACTTCCCCACCAGATTGGAGTTCGCGATCAAAACGCGTGGCGCATCCGCATGAGTCCGAAACACCGCCACCGGCTTACCCGATTGCACCAGCAGCGTCTCATCTTCTTCCAATGTCTGAAGCGTCTCTACAATGCGATCGAAGCTCTCCCAGGACCTGGCCGCCCGACCATTACCCCCATATACCACCAGCCGATCCGGATCCTCGGCAACCTCCGGATCAAGGTTGTTCATCAACATGCGCAGAGCCGCCTCCTGCACCCAACCTTTGCAACTCAGCTCCGCGCCCCGGGGCGCCCTTACCGTCCTGGCTTTCGACATTCTCGACTCCTTCCTTTGCTGAATAAGCCTGTCCATTCGTTCGACCCCTGCGCGCGCTCCCAAGCAGGCACCGTCCTCGCTCGCCTGGCACCATACCAGTCTCCCCCACACGCACGACACCCCACTCCATGACTCGACACCACATGCCGGAGGCAACCCACTAGCCGCGAGCCCACAGACACATATGATCTCAGCAGATGACCTGCACCCAGCAGAACTCACATACGCATCCGTCATTCAGAAATGGGGTGTTACACCTACGCCTGGCACCAAATCCCTACGCTTCCGACTGCATACGCATACTGCTCCAGACGCTTGGCACCGAAGCCCCTCGCTACCACGAGCGTACACGCGTTAATCCGCTCACCTGGCACCGAACATCCAGCACCGAACATCCAGCACCGAACATCCAGCCTCCCCACAGACTCCACAGTCACCATGAAACGCTGCTCGAGCACCTGGCACCGAACACCGCCCCCCCCCACGAACGCTCAGCGCGCCTCATCGCGAAACGTAAACAGAATATTCACGTTGAGCGTCGCCGTCCCCGACTGCGCCCCGGGGTACGTCCCACGCTCCAACGCCTGACGAGCACAACGCTCCACCTGCCCATCACCCACGTCGCTGTGCATCTGCATCACGTCTTTGACCTTGCCATCCTCCCCCACCGTCAGCTGCACAATCTGTCGACCACTGCCCGCGTACGCATTGCTACGCAGGCGGCTGGCGTAACACTGACTGATGCGGTCCCCAATGTCCCGCACCGCCTGTTGCGCGGCCGCGCTATCCTCGAATCCGTTCGCATACACGCTGGCCAGATCCGCAAAGGGCACTCGCCGGTAACGTGAGGCATCAGCGCTGTAGTCGCGAACCCGCACGCCCTCCTCGCCGTGGTCAATCACGTAAATCCTTTCCTTGCTGACTGCCACCAGCGTCGCGCCACCACCCTCATCAAGCTCCTTGATGAGCGCCGCTTCCACCTTCCCACGCGTCGAAACCTCAGCCAGCGGCGCATCCTCCCCGGCCGCCCCCACGACCTTCAGACTCCCCTCCTCCACCACCAGACGCTCCTCCGCCTTGCCGTCCCCATCAAAATCAAAACGCCCCCCCTCCTTCAACAGCGCATCCGAGGAGGCCTGCGCCTGGTTGACCGCCGGCGCCTCCCCGCTCATCCCGGCCTCGCCGACGGGCTCACCAATCGGCTCCCCGCTATCCGAGATGCGCACATACTGCTCACGCCCCCGCACCTTGCACTCGAAGTCCGCCTTGGAGTTGCCGGTCACATCTTCTGCCTGGCACCACTCCAGGCGCACGCCCGGCTCCACCCCCCAGGCAAACTGTCCGTCACCCGTATACGCCCGGATCTCTCGTCCCGTCACACACGCCAGATCCAGCCCCCGACTCGCGCTGATATCGGCCACGATCACCTGATCACAGCCTTTCTCAATCTCAAAAACCGGCTCCCCGTTCGCCCGCAACACAAACGTCGGACGCCCCGCTCCCACAATCTCCGGCGTCCCATCGCCTAGCATATCCACCAGCCGCAGCGCCTGATCGCGCTCCCCCTCGTTGCCGCGCCACGAAAACGCCCGCATCGGCGCCCCGTCCTTCCCCAGCAACACCACCCCCGAACCGGCATCCACCAACACCGGCGTCTCCAGATCCGGCCAGTCGTAGACCGCGACCTCCGCCGTCGAAACCGCCGGAATCATCGCCGCACCCAACACGCTCGCCACTACCGCTTTCCACTTCATCATCGCCCTCGCTTTGGTCTGAATCGCTCGTTCTTCCCCCTTGTTCTAGGCGTCACCGCCAACGCCGACAAGGCGCCCCCCCGTATCACTCAGCGCGCCATGCGCGCCTCGATCATCTCGCGCAACACCTTCACCCGCTCCGGACGCTCCCCGGCGAGGTTCGTCTGCTCACCAGGATCGACACTCAAATCGAAGTACTCTTCCAGTCCCAGGGTGAAGTTCACAATCAACTTCTCCTCCCCATAAATCACGGCGCGATGATGCTCCTTCCAGTTGGTATAGGGCAGCAACTCCGAGAAAACCGGCCGCTCGGGCACCTCGCCACGCCCCAGCATCACTTCCGTAAGACTCCGACCACCAAACTCCGTGGGAATCGTCAATCCAAAGAGGTCCACCACGGTCGGCGCCACATCAATAATCGAGACCGGCCCCTCCACCTGACGTCCAAACCACCCGGGCACGCGCACCAGCAACGGCACATTGATCACCGGGTTGTACAGTGTCTGACCGTGGAAGTAGTGCCCGTGTTCATTAAACGCCTCCCCGTGATCGCTGGTGATCACAAAAACCACCTCATCATAAAGCCCTTCCTCCTTGAGCTTATCGATCACACGTCCCACGTAGGCATCGGTAAACGCGATCTCCGAGTCGTAATTGTTAATATGACGCTCACGTGTCGTCTCCCCACGCCCGAAATCATACTCGTCATGACCGATCCAGCGCGCATGCGGCTCAAAAAAGTGCACGAATAGCGCAAAGGGCTTAGCCTCCTCGCCTTGCTCGCGATGCGCCTCTCCCAGCTGCTCGATCACCGGCTCCAGCTTCGCCCAGGTGCGCGGCGCGGCGATATCATCGTTGGACTCCGCAATCGTCAGCGCGCCCTCGTTGTCCCAGCGCTCAAAGCCCTGGTGCACATTGCGTTTCTCCTCAAAATAGAAATGGCTGGAGAACCCCAGGTTACGCCACCCCCCCTCCTCAAGCACCTCAAACAGCCCCAGATTCTCGGGCCGAACCTTGGGGTAATTATACTGCGCCCCTCGCCACTTCATCTCACTGGCATAATTACTAAACAGCAGCGGCGGAACCGAGCGCGGGGTATGCGGCGAACTGGCGTACGCATCCATAAACACGGTGGCATCCTCGGCCAACTCGTCGATGCGCGGCGTTGTCGGCCTCTCATATCCGGCGTAGCCCATATGAACCTGACGCAACGTATCCACCAGAATAAACACCAGGTTTTTCGGGGGTTTGGGGATCGACTCAAAGCGATCGTTCTGCGCCTTATCACCGGCGGCCACTGCCAACTGCACCGCCCGACGCGCCGGGTGCTCCGGTGAGGTTACCGCCACCGCCTCCTGCTCCACGTCGCAGTCTTCACCCTCTTCACAATCATCAAACGCAAACGCATCTCCCCCGCCATCGCCCACACTCACCAGGCGCGGCGCAATCACCGACACCAGCGGCCCATCACGCAACGTCGCCTGACGCATCGCCGCATCCGACACCGACCACCCCGGTGCCAGGCCACCGAACACGACCGCCAGCATCGCCCCTACCAGAGGCACACCGTAGACCCACCCCCGGCGCTCCGACTGCACCTTCGCCGTCACAGCCATCACCACCGGCACCAGTGCCACCGCCATCACCCCCATACGCAACGTGGTCACATCCCACACGCTCAGCCCCACCGCCCAACGGTACCCCAGCACCAACGCGGCAACCGCCCCCACCGCATACCCCCCCGTCACAAGCCGGCTCCATACCACCTTCGCTCCGGCGCGCTCCAGCATCCACAGCACCGCCCCATACAGCAGCGGCCAGACCAGCAGCAGCCCGGCCAGCACTCCCGTAGCGACAAGCCCCAGACCCAGAGCCTGAAAACTCACCCGCACCATCTTGGACGTCACCATCAGGTGCGCCCCCATCACTCCGCCGCCAACCCCTGCCAGCACCATCGGCGCCGTGAGCAACCCGGCGGCCACGCGACGATCCACATCCGGACGTTTCACGCCTTCCGACACAGGCCACACGCCCATCCGCCGACACACCCCGGCGGCAATCGCCACCACTGCCCCCAGACCCGCGCCGTAGAGCACCTGCCACAGCCCCAGAAGCCCGTACGCAACCAGCGCGTACTTCAGCCCCGCACCGTCGACACTGCCCCAGACCACCGCGGCGCTCCATAGCGCCAGCACAACCCCACCAATCACCCCTGCACGTACACCTTCAACGATCGCTCGCATGGCCACTCGCCACTCCTGGTCTCTTCGACTCTCCCACCCCGGACTGCCCGCACCCGCGCGCACCCCGGCTCAGGGCCTCTCGACCCCAGGCGCCAAGGCTGCCACGAAATTTTCATGCTTAAAATAAAAAATCCCGAGCCGGAGCTCGGGATTTCGTCCAGTTTACTGGACTTTAAAAGAAGTGTGCCCCCGGAGGAGATAGACTAGTCATAGGACAAGCACCTGACTAACGGCCTGGGGGGAGTGCATGCCGACCGTCCTCCGTAGGACACATTGGGTACTATAAGCCTGTTTGAGAGAGCGTCAACCACTTTCTGGAAAAAACTTCGTGACAGTCTCCTCCCTCTCCCTGCTCTCTCCTACCCCGCCCTCCCTCCAGCCAGCACAACATTCCCCCGCGATTAGGATCGCTCACCTGGCACCAGACCGATACTCCGTCGCCGAGCGCGCCACCCCCGCGATTAGGATCGCTCACCTGGCACCAGATCGGCACCAGACCGATACTCCGTCGCCGAGCGCGCCCCAACCATATCACTGTCGACGCCCGAACAACCCCGGCTCCACAGCGATCTTCTCCCTCAAACGCCGATCCGCCTCCAGCACCCCCAGATAGTCCGGAGGGCCTTCCCACGCGCGCCCCGCACCGGAGCGCCCCCGTGGGGCCAGCGCCCGAACCCGTCCCAACAATCGCTCCACAAACCCCACCGGGAGTTGCTCCAGAACCTCACTCCCATGGGCCTCATCGGCCAGCCGATCGATCGCCTCGCGATCCAGATGGCGCCTACGGATCAAGTCCTGAAACGAATTGGCCAACTCTCCCACGCCATATCCGTGCTCCAACATCATGCCGGCGGCCACTCGAAACACCGGCTCCACCGCCAGACTCTCATCGGCGTAGAGCACCAGCGCCGCCTGAAAATAATTCGTGATCGGCACTACCCGGGGACCGTACACCCAGAAACGTCCCGGCGCGCTGTGCCGATCCAGGTGAATAAAAATTCGCCCGACATTGCCATCCACCCGCATCCGCGCAAACCGCTCCAGAATCGACGCCCGCGTCGCGCTGTAAACCTGTGCCCGATCCAGAATCTCAAACAACCCGTCCCGCTCGACTTTCCCCCCGGCCAGATCGGCATACAGCGAATAAATAAAAGCGTCCTGCTCGGCATCATCGCCAAACAGCGTCTCCGGCGCCGCCGGCCCCCCCTCTCGCACCTTGAGCAAATTCTCCAGTTTGTAGCCCACCTGCCCCCGCACCGCCCGAAAACGCCCTTTCAAAATGTTCTGCAGCGTCGGCTTGAGGATAAAGACATCCGGACGAATCCCGTCGATCTCAAACTTGCGCTCCAACTTCGGACGCATCTGCGAGGGGCTCCCGCTGATAAACGTCACCATCGCCCGGCTGCCATCATTCTGATGGGTCAGCTCTTTGAGCAACGTCACCACCCCCGGCACATTGACCTTCTCCTCCGGTGTCTGCAGCGCAGTGCGGATCAAATCGCGCAACGAGTCGAACTCGGTACGCAGGTACGTTTTATCCAGATCCCACCGATAAATATGACGGATCGACAACTCGGACACGTCTCTACCCTCGTCGCGCCCGGGGCTCCCCGCTCAACGACGCCGCGATCGCCTCGGGAAGCTCGGCGCGTACATTCTTGATCGCCAGTCTGAGCGCATTACCCACCGCCCGACGCCCGGAGCGCGGATGACACAGGATCACAACCTTATCGAGCCCCAGCAGCGGAGCTCCACCATACGCCTCAAAATCAGTGAGTTGCTTGAGCTTTTGCAGCCCCCCGCTCAAAAGACTGAGCCCCATTCGCCAGGCCATTTTCTCGTGATAGGCCGAGCGCGCCAGGTCAAACGCTGCCTCGCTAACCCCCTCCAACATCTTGATGACCACATCCCCCACAAATCCCTCGCAGACCACCACATCCGCCAGACCCCGCGGGATCTCATGCCCCTCAATATTGCCGTAAAAATTGATCCCCTTATGCCGACTTAAAAGTTCATGGGCTTCCACAACCTCCGGCGTGCCCATCGTACTCTCCCTGCTCGTCGACAACAGCGCCACCCGCGGACGCTCATTCCGACTGACAATACGTGCGTACGCCGAGCCCATCAGCCCGAAGCTCAGCAGTTCATCCGGCGTCGCCCGCAAACTCGCCCCCACATCAAGAATCAGACTAAAGGGATCCGCGGCCTCTCCTCTTAACCGCGGCGTCGGATACACGCTTGCCAGCGCTGCATGCCGTGCCCCTGGCACCAGCCCGAACTGACGGCTTGCGCTTAACACCGCCGCCCCGGGATGCCCCGCCGAAATCAGGGCATCGGCCTCTCCCTGCCTGACCAGGCTGCAGGCCTGCACCACCGACGCATCCGGGCGAGCCTCCACGGCGGACCGCGCACGCTCCCCCATCCCGATCACTGTGGGCGCGTGATACAGGTGAATGCGCTCCGAATTATGATCCAGCTCAAAGAGCGCCTCGGTCATGGCGATCTCATCGCCCACCAGCAAAAAGTTCACCGCCGCCCCCGCCTCTCGGCGCAGGCTGGCCTCGGCCACCGCCGCCACAATCTCTGCCGGCGCGTGATATCCCCCCATCGCGTCAACCGCGATCGTTATGGACTCTCTGCCTGCCACGATCTTCGCCACTCCCTCACACCCGTTTCTGCCCTTGCCAGAAAACCGACCCTATCACAGCGCTCCACACTCCTACCACGACCACCGGAATTCGATCGCCTGGCACCCGCCCCTCCTCAGGGACGCAACTCCAACTGCGTCATCACCTGCTCTCCGTGCACGTTAAAGTCGATGATATTAAAGCGTAACGCATTAGCAAAACCTCCCGGATTCCCCACCTGATGGCTGCCGTATGAATAATCCACCGGCATCACATCATGCTTATGGCCATGCAAGATTACCGAGTACGGGTCGATAAGTTCGATCGCCTCGACCAGCCCTTCGACCCCATCTGCCGGCTCCATCAACCCACCAAACGCTCCGGTCGCCGTACGTGGATACCAGTCCGAGCTGATATGGTGATGCAACAACGTCACCAGGCGGCGCCCCTCCACCCGGCTACGATTGCGCTCGATCCAGTCCAGCGCCTCCGGATAGATTCGCCCCACCGTATTGGGCAACCATCGCTCCAGATAATGTCGATCGTCGATCGGATCGCGATTGCTATCGAGCGCCAGCAATGCCACCCCGCCGGGCAACTCCTTGAACATCGGCTCCTGGGGCGTCACCACCGGAAAGAAATGCTCCATCGGCTCCGAAGGGTAACTCTCATAGATGTTAAAACGATCGTGATTGCCAGGAATCACCGTCAACCGCTCCTCGCCCCACCACCCGCTAACCTCCAGCGCCGCGCGCACATCGAGAAATTCTTCGGCCAACCCGCAATGCACCAGATCACCGGTGATCACCAGGTGATCCACCCCGAGACGATGTAGACCCACCAGCGTCTTCTTAACCAGATTATTGTAGAGCCTGCGCGTCGAGCGGTAGTGATGCCCCACCTCGTTAGAAATCGCCGAAATCTCATGAGAGATATTCTGCAATGACACATGCGGTGAGATCAGATCGCGAAGCCGGCTGACCAACTCGACCTCTCCCGGGACATGCAGGTCTGTGAGCTGTGCCAGACGCACAATTGTGCCCTCCGGCCGTCGCAGATCCCGCGGTCGCGTCTTATCGGTGCAGTCGATCCATTTAAAAAATGCACTGGGCATCGTCGCGCCTCGATCGTCAGTTTCACATTACTCCCATACCACAGGGCCCGTCGTTCACCCGAAGCCCAGGCCACCGCTGCGAACACCAGAGCGAACGCCTGGCACCCGAACCTAATCCCGCCGGTCTGACCATTCTCACCACATCGCCGGGCCCTGCACAGGTTCGGTCGCCTGGCACCAGAGCGCAACAACACCCTGCGATCCTCCACCGTCCTCCGCCCCACTCCCCCCTTTCCAGCTGTCTCAACCGGCCAGGCTCTCCGACGACTCCTCAAGCCCGATCTGCCGCAACCACTCCGGATACTTGCGCTCCAGAAAGCGGTCGGTAAGTACCGCCTGTGCCGCCTCCACCAGATCGTAGATCAGCGCCGCGTTTAATGACGCCCCCAGCAGCGCCCCCACCACCGGAAGCGTTTTCGAGGGCACCGCTTCCACCGCGCGGCGCTGCAGATTGCGCGTTACCGCACGCCGCGCCAGATCGCCGGCCTGACGCGCAGCCTTCTGCCCCAACTGCCGCTCCACAACCTGGGCCAGACCTCGCCCCGCCAACTGGGTCAGCCCACCGTGCGCCACCGCCCCCACCATCACGGACTTGCGCAACACGTACTCGTTGAGGTTCTGACGCACCAACATCGGCTCCACCGCCGAGGGACGACTGCCCCCCAGCGCCACCGCCAGAATCTCCATCGGCAGATCACGGTGCTCACGCGGATCAAACCCAAAGTACCAACAAAAACGACTGGATATATCCGCCGTAATCGTCAGCAGCACCGGCACATCGGCCAACGACAACACTCCCCAACTAAAGGGTGCCAGCCCACCGAACACGCCACCGGCCACCGCCCCCAACAACAGGCGACGCTGACGTCGCCGACGCAACAACCCGAAAATGCGCTCCACCGGCAGTTCGGCGATCGCCTCGAAATTCTCAACCTCAACCCCGGCATCGCCAAATTCCTCAAGCACCTCCGCCCTCAAATCCTGCGATGCCACATGCGCCTCAAACCGCTCCATCCCCCGCTCAACAGCCTGGCGCACAATTCCAATCTCACTGAGCCCGCTCCCCAGCCACTCCACCGGCGTAAACACCCGCTGCACCAGGCGATGGACACGATTCGGGTCCAGACGACGCTGGACAAAATACTTCACCCGGGCGGCCGCATGCTTATCAGCATGCGACATCGTCACCCCATCAAACTTGCACGTCAGCTGATCAAACGCCCGCTCATAATCGCTGACCACCAGATACATCGACAGGTCCTCGGCCTCGGCATAGGGATTCACCTCCCAGTCAACCCGGTCCCCGGCCCGACGCACCAGCTGCGCGGCATGGCTCTCTAACGCCAGATTGCGCACATAAAGCCCGATCAGCTCCTCCTCAAAGCGATCCAGGTGCTCCCCCAATCCCAGCTCTTCCACCGCCAGCCGCACACGATACGCCCGGGACCCCACCCCTCGCCGACGCCGGCCCCGACGCGCTACCACAAGCTCCAGCAAGCGCTGCGCTCGCGCCGGATGATACTCCGCCGTGCGACGCACTTCCTCTAAAAGCCACGTCTCCGCACGCCCTGTTTCCCGCCACAGACTCGAAAGCCAACTCTCATAAAGCGTCTCCAGACGCCCGTAATCCGCATCAAACGCCCGCCGAGACAGATAATCGCGTAACCGCTGCTGACGCTCCGGCGTCTCCAGACTCAGGCGCACCGCCGCCTGCATCGGACGCTCCAGCCAGGCAAAACTAAGCTGCCCGGCGATCGTCGCATCCGCCATCACCTGTAACCACTTCGCATGCTCCTGAGGATGCACCTCGGCGGCCTCGTCACACGCCCGGACCAGATTCTCCACCGTCGGAGAAAAGCGCCGCCCCCGGAGCCGAAGTACCATCAACGCGCTGAGCAACGCGCTCAACTCCCAGTACGAGCCCTCCACACACAGCTCGACCAGCTCCATCAACCCGCGCCCCTCCACCTCATCTTTTCCCGCACGAGTACGGCGCTCATCGCGCTCAAAAATCACCACAACTTCATACAGCCAGGCCAACTCATCGGGCAGCGCGCGCCCCAGCAATCGCTGACGAGACTCCTCCACCAACGCCTCGCTCTTGCTATGACGCCAGATCGCCAGCGTCGCCAGAGCCGCCATCGGATGCAAATACGTGCGATGCGGACTCATCGACCGCCCGATCATCGCCAGGGCTTCCTCTCCACGCGCACTCAACTCGGCGTAGCCCCGGGCCGATAACACATCCCAGAGTGGCTCCGATACCAGGGTCTTCTGCCGGCGCCACACCCGCGAATACCCCAGCGTCTGCGCCATCCAGGCCGTGAGCACCTCACGCCGACGATCCGGCGCATCCGAGAGCTGCTCGGCAACCACCTCCAAAATCTCATCCACCGGGAGCCGCCCCAGCACCTGCCACAAGGCCTTAAAGTCATCCAGCGGAAGCTCAGCGGCGACCTCCGCCAATGCCAACGCCTCGACATCTTCTGGCGCCCCACTGAGCCCCACCTCCACAGCCCCCGCCTCCGCCAACTCCTCGCTCTCAGGCCTCACAAACACCGGGCTCATCTGGCCAACCCCATCGCTGAAGTGCTTTCCGTCCTCGCTCTCAGACGCCCTCGCGCGCCATGCTTAACTAACACATCGCCACGCAGGATTGTTCGCCCCTGAGCGCATCACTTGTACGTCTTTCTCTTCCGACACCCTCGCCGGCCTGTCCCCGCAAACCTACGATCCTGCGCCGTGTTGACCAGGACGCCCGGCTCGATCGCCTGGCACCCCGACGCCTCGCTCAGGGATTCACAAAATCCACCGTGTAATGCGCCCGCCCGCGCTTCCGTACCGTACGCCCGCCCACTTCCACCTCCAGCGCGTAGTCACCATGCACGGTGTACTCCCAGGGCTTGCTCAACGCCGAGGCCACCAGCCGGGCTGCCCGCCCGTAACTCGCCAGCAGATCCTTTTTCTTGACCCGATCGCCTCGCATCACAAAACGCATCTGCCCCTGACCGCTCTCCCCCTCGATCTGCACCGCCTGAGGCACCTGGTAGCCAGTCTCACTGTCCGCATTCACATTGCCCGGACGCAGCGTCGCCGCCGCATCGCTGAACACAATGCGATCGCCCACCCCCACCATCGCCCAGGTTAGCGTCCGACCGCCGAACTGCTCGGTCAACTCGATCTCACGCCAGATCACAAACACATCGTCGTTGTAGTCGCGAAAACGCGAGAACCGTTTGGCAAGATCGTAGGGGGCCACATTGGTTGCCACATGATCGGCATAGCCCGCGCGCTCCGCCCGCACCTCATGCCAGGTCCCGTCGATCTGCACTCGCCCCTCCACATTGGCCCGCGGGGAAATCAGCGTAAAACGGTAATAATCCTCCCCCTGACGGATCTGACCGGTGCCCGGGCGCCACATCGGCATCGTGTTGCGAAAGGTCAACTCGACCTTCACATCGCCATCATGGCGCAGCACGAAACTATCCGCTCCCTGGGCCTCGACCTGCGTCCTGGCGATATCCAGCGCAAAACGATCACTGGCCGTCGTCCAATCGCCCCGCCCCACCCGCTCGCCATACTCATAGCGCTCCTGACCGGGCAGCCTCACCCGCACCTGCGCCGCCCCGTAGCCGCTGCGGATCCCTAGATTCGAGATCGTAAAATCCATCCCGATATGCCCCCCTCCCTCCAGATCCACCGAAAACCCGTAACGCTCCGAATAGGCCTGCCCCGAACTCATCCGCGGAATCAACTCCCGCATCGAGACCTGACGCGCTGCCGACCCCTCGCTCCACCCCTGCAGCTGAGCCTGAGCCGTCGCCGGCACCGCACTCATCGCCCACACGGCCAGCATCGTCACCACCCCGGCATACGCTTGTCTCTGTCCCATCCTCGCTCCTCAGGCCACATCGTGGCGCGGGTTATATTCAACAGTTGGCCGACAGCGCCGACCCCAGATCTACGACGCCGCCTGACCACCGGACATTCAATCGCGCGCGCGCCCCAGCACCCGCTCCCATCCACGACGCTCGGCCAGCCACAAAAAGGGCGGCAACACCAGCACCGTAGCTAAAAACGCTGCCCCGATCCCCACAATCGCCAGATACCCCAGCGACTGCAGCCCGGCGTAATTGGTGATCGCCAGCCCGCCAAACCCGATGATCGAGGTCACCGTCGTCATCCCGATCGCCGAGCCCACATGATCGATCACCTCCGGCAACCTCCCTCGTCCCTCCTCCAGGTAGTGATGATAGAAATGCACCCCATCATCCACCCCGATGCCGATGACTACCGGTAAGATCACCACATTAAAGAAGTCGAGCTTAATGCCAAACCACCCGCAAAATCCAAACATCCACACCGCCCCCACACCCAGCGCGCTGAGCGCGATCGCAGAACGCAGCGCGCTGCCAAAAAAGAACGACAGGATCACAAACACGATCACCAGCGCGATCCCCAACATCCGGGCCCCGTCCTCCTTAATCTCATCGAGCATCGCCGTATAAATATACGACTGGCTGGCCACCCTCACATCGATCCCCTCCAGGTCGGTGGCCTCCTCCACCTCGCCAAGAAAGCGTCGCGCCTGCTCCCCGACCATATGATCGATGCGTTCATTGACGTAGATCAGGTACTCAAACGCAAACGCTTCGCCCGCGGCAGGCTCCCGCGCCTGCGGCCCGGCCTCCCGAAACAACCTCTTGGTCCACTCCGGAAGATCGTGGATCGTAATCGCGTCCACCTCCAGGCTCTCGCGCATCTCATCGATGCGCTCTCGCTGAGACGCGCTCAAAAAGCTCAGATCCTCATCAAGGGTGGCTCGCATCGCCTCGATCACTTCCAGGCGCTCAGCCTGCTCCCGGGCGCTCCCCGGCATAAACGCATAAATCGACGCCACCGAACTCACCGTATCAAGCTCCCCCTCGGCTTGCTGCGCCTCCATATGTGCGTAGAGGCGGCGAGTATCCTCGGCGTCATCCAGCAGCAACAACGTCGGTGTGGAGGACTGCTGCCCCTTGAGCGCGCTGGTGTACTTGGCCCCGGTGCTCAACTGCTCGCGATCGGCCACATAGGTCTGCGGCGCAATCTCCTCGCGCACCTCCAGCGCCCGCTGCGCCACTCGCCGCGCCTGCTGACGTCCCTTCGCCCGCGCCTCGCGATCGGCCACCTCTTGCGGCGTCGCCTCGCCACGCTCCCAGGGCTTGATCACCTGTCCCACCCGGCGGAAATTCTCCTCAAACCTCACCTCGGGGATCTGCGTCACGGCCCACACCGTCACCACTCCGGCCAGCCCCAACGCCCACGGCGAGTAGCGCAAGATCTTGCCTTGACGCACCGCTTTCTCGATGAGGCGCTCGCCCTTGACCTCCCCGGGCTCATGGGGCCACCAACGCTGCAGCGTCAAAATCAGCGCCGGCATCGTCACCACCATCGCCAGCACCGTCATCAAGACCCCCACCGCGGCGACCTGGCCAAACTGACTCAGCCCCCGAAACTGAGCAAAAGAGAGCACCACAAAGGTGGCAAAGGTCGTCGTCGCCCCCATCACCGTCGCCCGCCCCACCGAATTATAGCACGCCCAGAGCGCATCGACCGGCGCCAACCCCTGCGCCCGCGCCCGGTCGTAACCGTTGAGCAGATGGATCGAAAAGTCGATCCCCAGCCCCAGCAAGATCGCAAAGATGAACACCGTCACCGTGGTCAATTCACCATGCACCACAAAGGCAAAAGCTAGCGTCCAGAGCACCCCCATAACCAGCGGCCCCAGCACCAAAAACACCGCCCTGATCCGGCGGAAATAGAGCGCAATCACCAGAAATAGCCCCAGCATGGTAAAGAGCGCCGAGGTCTGAATATCCCCCACAATCGAGGTATACTCTGCCTGACGCGATACCAGCCCGCCCCCGTACTCCAGCTTCATATCCGGATGATAACTCCCCGGATCGAGTTCCTGCCCCAGGCCCCGCACCTGATCAAGCAACTGGTTGGTCGCCGCCAGATCGGTCGAGGTCTCCACAAAACGCACCACGATGGTCAACGAGTAGCCATCGTCGGCCATCAGGTACTCTTTGTAGCTCTGATGGGCCAGATCTTCGTAGCGCGCCTCGATCTCCGAGGTATCAATCAACTTATCATCGCGCTCTCGCGGCTTGCCCAGGGGCACAAAGAGCGGGTTCTGCGCGCGTTTCTCCTCCCGAATCCGGCGCTTGATCTGCCGGTGCAGCTCCTCCAGATCTTCCACCTCCATATAAAGAAGGCGATGCTGCTCAAAAAAAGCCTTGTCGTTGTGGTAATGAGCCAACGCAATCTGCGGCAGCTCGCGCAGACGCTCGGCATAGACCTCGGCAAAGGCCAGGTTGGCCTCTTTATCCGGCGAATCAATGACCACAAACAGTGACGATCCCGAGCCCACCCGCTGACCGACCTCTTCCATGGCCTGGGCGGCCTCCGAGCTGCTCGGCAGCAGCGCCCGAAAGTCGCTGTTGATGTTCCAGCGCGTGGCAATAAGCGTCAGCGACACAAGCGTGAGCACCAGACTCATCAACACCAGCCAGCCCGGCCATCGCCCCACCACCCCGCGCATGTACCGCTCGGCCAACTTCACTGCCCTGCTGCTCATTATTGCCTCTCCAACCATCGTCTCCAACGCGCTCACCCGCCGACGCCTCACGGCCGCCTTGCCCTTAACAGGCTTCGTGCTATGAGTGCTCCCGGAGTATCGCACCATGACCCAAAAAACCACATCTTCCGCCCCCACCGATGCCTGCATTATGCTGGATGCCCGTTACTTGAACGGGCGCCACAGCGGTATCGGGCGCTACACATACAACCTCATCCTCGAGCTTCTCCAGCTCGACGAGAGCTTGCGCCTGCGCCTGCTGACCCACCCTGACAACCCGGTCCCGGTCGACCACCCCCGGGTCAGGTGCCAGACGTTTGCCGCCGCCCCCAATTCATTTTCCACACGACTGCTGCTGCCGCGCACCATCGACTTTCGCGACGTTGATCTCTTTCACTCCCCCTTTAACATCTTACCCGGCCAGCTGCCGGTGCCCGCGCTCTTCACCCTCCACGATATCATGTGGCTGCTCAACCCGGACTACTGCACCGACGTGTGGTGGCGAAAGCTGGTCACCGGCACCTTTTATCAAACCTTTATTCCACGCTCGGTAGCCCGCGCCGACCACATCCTGACCGTCTCCCACACCTCGCGCCGGGCCATCGAAGAGCATTTCCCCGCGATGCAAAGCCGCGTCAGCGTGACCTACAACGGTCTCGATCCCTTCTTTTCCCCTATGCCCGCCCCACAGGCCTGGCCTCTCCTGGGCCGCTGGCTGGCACCCCGCTCTCGCTTTGTCCTCGTCGTTGGCCAGGGCTCGCCATACAAAAATCACCCCGGGGCGCTGCGGGCCTTTATCGAAGCCTTTGCCGACGACCCGACCATCTACTTTGTGCTGGTGCGACGCCTCGACGAGAGTTCAAATCAAGAGCTCGGTCAGCTCCTGGCCGATCCTCGCCTGGGGTCGCGTGTCATTCGCATTGGCTACGTCTCCAGCAACGAGCTGCGCGCGCTTTACAGCACGGCGATGGCCTTCCTCTTTCCCTCCTTCTACGAGGGATTCGGCCTGCCGGCACTCGAGGCCATGGCCTGTGGCGCGCCGGTCATCACCTCCAATCAGGGCGCGCCGGCCGAAGTCTGTCAGGGCGGCGCGCTGATGGTCGACCCCCATGACACACACGCCATCGCCAATGCCCTGCGCCAACTCCGCGACGACCCTCAACTCGCCACGGATTTAAGCCACCGAGGCCGCCAGCGAGCGGCAACCTTCACCTGGCGCGCCTGCGCCGCCTCGGCCCTCGCGGCCTACCGCCGCGTACTCGGCCTGAACCACGACCCCACCCCCTCGCCGGGAGCCTGACCGATGGCCCGTATTCTCATCGACGCCCGCTGCCTGAGCGCCAACCCCACCGGTGTAGGCCGCTACGCTCGAGCCCTGATCGCTCACCTGGCACCGCGCGCAATCCAGGCCGGTCACGAGCTAACGCTACTGCGCCACCCCTCGCATACCGCGCCCCTGCACCCCGAACTCGCGTTGCCCCAGGTCACCAGCGAGTGCCCCCCCGACAACCTCAAAAACCACCTCATCGGCCATCGCGCCCTCGAAGACGCTGTACGCCAGCTCGGCCAGCCCGAGCTCTACCACAGCCTCTTTCATATCTTGCCCCGCTACGCCCACCGGGTGATGCCGCAGGCCCGTATCGTCACCACCCTCCACGACCTGGTCTGGCTGGATCATCCGGACGCCTCTCAGCCCACCTGGCTCAAGGCTCGTTCCATCCAGACCTTTGCCCGGGCCGCCATCCCTCACGCGCTGCGCGCCAGCGACGCCGTCATCGCCATCAGCCGCCCTACCGCCGAACGCGCCCATCAACTTCTGGGCCGCCATCAGATCCCGGTCCCCGTGATCCACCACGGCGTCGACCCGCGCTTCTTCGACGCTCCGCCCCCCATCACCGGCCCACTTCGCTGGCTCGGTCAGCCCGAAGCCCCTCCCTTCTTTGTGGCCATCGGCAACCACAAGCCCTACAAAAATCTCCACACCCTCATCGACGCCTTCGCCCGCCTGCCACGCCACACCCCGCAGCCTCAGCTCGTCCTCATCGGCGACTGCGAGGGACTCTCCGCACACATTGGCCCCAGCCAGGTAAGCGAGCATATCCACCTGACCGGCCTGATCGACGACGACCAGCTACGTGCCCTCCTGGGCCGCGCCACCGCGTTTGTCTTTCCCTCACTTGTCGAAGGATTTGGCCTGCCCATCCTGGAGGCCATGGCCATGGGCCGCCCCACCCTGGTCTCCGACCTGGAGCCCATGCGTTCCATCGCCGGCGAGGCCGCGCTGCTTTTTCATCCCCACAGCCCCGACGATCTCGCTCGCCTGCTCCAGCGCCTGCTCACCGCGCCTCCCCTCGCCAGAAACCTCGGAGAACGAAGCCTGGCCCGCGCCCGCACGTTTTGCTGGGACAAAACCGCCGACGAAACCCTGCGGGTGTATGAAAAGACAATGGCGACACAAACCCACACGGCGTAACTGAGCCGGTGCCAGGTGTTCGTACGCTACCCTGGCACAACACTACGCGTCGCAAACGATGCGCCCGGGTTCCAGGCCACCGTTCGTATCTGCACACGGGTGCCAGACCACCGATCAGGCACGGAGTGACTTCATCTCCGCCCCCTCAACCGAGAAGACACATCCGCACCGTTGTCCCCCTGAACCGGTGCCTGGTGTTCGGACGCTACCCTGGTACAACACCATGCTTCGCAAACGATGTGCACAGGTGCCAGGCTACCGTTCGTATCTGCGCACAGGTGCCAGGCCACCGATCAGGCACGGAGTGACTTCATCTCCGCCCCTCAACCGGGAAGATGCGACTGCACCACTGTCCAGATAGCCTCGGAGATCTCCTCCCGCTCCAGCCCCGCATCCAGCCGCACAATCGGCTGCCCCTCAGCCGAAAGCATGGTCAACACCTCATCGTAGCGCCGCTCCAGGCGTGCGAGCTTTTCGCGCGTCTCATAGAGATCGCGACTTCCACGCCCCGAAAGCCGTGACATACACAGCTCCACCGGCGCCTCCAGAAAAATCGTCACATCCGGCACCCGCGCTCTTGAGTTGAGCTCGCGCACCCATCCGTAGTCGACTCGCTCTTCCCCGTCGATATCGCCCTGATAGACCAGACTGGAGTGGTAGTAGCGATCCGAAATCGCGACCTTCCCGGCCCGTAGTGCCGGCTCGATCTGCGCCTCGATATGATCGAGCCTGTCCGCCGCAAAAAGCAGCGCCAACGTCTCTCGCCCCACCGGACGCGCCCCATCCTCACCGGGCACCACCACGCGACCGGTGAGCATCTGCCGGATCAGCGTGCCGATCGGCCCCTCCGAAGGTTCGCAACTCGTCGAAACCTCCCACCCCTCGGCCCGCAACCGCGCGGCCAGCGCCGCACTCTGCGTCGTCGTCCCTGCGCCATCCAACCCTTCCAGCACCACAAAAGGTGTACCCTGCTGCAACATCCTCTCCGCCTTGCTCGCCATACCCACACCAACTCACGCGCGTTCGAACGCCTGGCACCCGGACCAGGCTTCCCACCCATCCCACGGAACTCCCCTGGAAGCCAGATTTGCGCCTGGATTCTCTCCGCTGCGCCCCGGTTCGCTTGCCTGGCACCGGAACACGGTTCGCTCGCCTGGCACCAGAACTCGGCTGCGTTCCTACTCCCGCGTGACCACATCGCCATACTCGAACGCCAGGCACCTGCCCCCGGAGCACACGACCGAACATGGTCCTAGGACTCCTCCCGGTGCCTCCCGATTCCCCCCCGCTCGCTCACCTGGCACCGGAACACGGCACCGGAACAAAGTTCGCTCGGCTGGCACCAGAACTCCTCCGAGTGCCTCCCGATCCCCCCCGCTCGCTCGCCTGGCACCCGATCAAGCTCCCCGCCCCCCTTACACTCGCTCTTTCTTCTTCCGCGCCATAAAGCGCTCCACCCGCTCCCAGTGCGCTTCCGCCGCCCAGAGATCGCAAAACGCCTCGAACTCTCCCGCCATCGCGCGCTCGCGCTCCTGACGCGCCGCCCGCCCGGCCCCTACCTTCAGCGCTCGCCATACCGCCGGGTCGCTCTCCAGAAAGCTCTCGGCCAACGCCATCACCCGCGCATCCAACGCCTCATTCGGAACGACTTCCTCCACCAGCCCGCAGCGCTGGGCCTCTTCAGCCCCGACCACCGCGGCCAGCCCCAACCACTGCAGCGCGCGATGTCGCCCCACCTTCTCAACCAGCCTCGTCAACCCGCCCCACCCCGGCGTCAACGCGAACCTTCCCTGCGTCAGCCCCAGCTGCGCCCCGGCCGCCACCACACACAGATCAAAGGCCAACATCAACTCCACCCCGCCGCCGTAGGCGTCGCCATTGACCCGGGCCACGGTCCAGCACGCCAACGCCTCCAGGCGCTCCAGAATCCGACGCATCCGTCCCGACATCGCCTCGGCATCCTCACGCGTCCGAAGGTCGGCGAACGCCTGAAGATCCCCTCCCGACGCAAACGCCCGCCCAGACCCGCCGACCACCAGAACCCTCAACGTTGCACAGCGCTCAGCCCGATCCAGCAGCGTCTCCAACGCCTCCATCACCTCAAAATTGACCGCGTTCAAACGCTCCTCGCGGGCGATCTCCACCCACCACACCGCACCGTCTGCCCGCTCCTCGCATCGCACCACCATCGAACTCACCTCGTCACCCATCCTCTCCCGTCTTCGGCGTCGCATCGGCCTGGACCTGCTCTCGCCGAACTTCCAACGCCTGCCGGGCCTGCTCCCGAACCCGGGCCACATCATGCGCCTCGGCCAGCGTCTCCAGATACACCGCCACCCAGGGCGTCGACAATGTCGCAAGTCGGGGCAACAGACCGATCAAGTCATCATAGCGCTGCTCCCGACTCATCCGCTCGGCTAACTCCGTCAAGGCCCGCGCCGCCCCGCGCGACTCCAGCTCCCATAACGCCTCGGCCGCCGCAAAAGCCACCTCCTCATCGCTTCCCCGCGCCGCCTCCGCCAACGCCTCCTCGGCCTGCATCACCGCCCCCGCCACCACACGCTGCACCGCCAGTAGCCGTGCACTGGCCTCCGCTCCGTCATCCGCGCACCACTTCCCAAGCTCGCCGGCCGACGCCTGATAGACCCGCGCCTGTGCCCTTAACCCCGCCATCACCTCCTCAACTCCCCGACGCAAGAGCGTACGCCCCAGCGCTCCCAACAACGCCTCCGGCGGCCGATCACTGACCAGCGGATGCCGCACCACATGCTGCGCCCGCATCGACACCGCCTCTTCCCTCTCGCGGCTCACCGCCGGCTCGGCTTGCCCCTCCACCCGCACCACCAGCACCGACCCTTCCAACGCCTGCGCCAGACGCACCTGGTAGCGCACCTGACTCTTCAATCCCTTGACTCCCCCCTGTCCGCTTAACCCCTGCTCGCTCTCGCGCAACGCTCGCAACCACCACTCCTCCACCCGCTGCGCCTCCGGCACCCACCCCGGTCGCTGCGCGACCTCCCCGCTTACCTCCTCCAGCACCTGCACCGACTGCACCCAGTAGGGGCCGCTCTGCGCCTCCTCCGCCTGCGCCTTTGTGCTGCACCCCCACCCGCTCGCACTTGCCCACATCAGCCCCAGCCACACGAGTAGCAGCCGTCCCCCCAGACGCTCCATCGTCTCCCCCTTCTCCCCAGGTTGTCGCGGATCTTCCCGGCTCTAAACCTGAGCACCCCACCCGGGACTGTCGAACAACGGACGCCTCAAACGTGCGAATGCCTGGCACCCGGCGGCAGCTCCCTCACACGTGCGAACGCCTGGCACCCTCCTCCCGCTTAGTACACCAGCTCAAACATCCACATCCCCCGCCACTCCTGCACCCGACGCTCCCGATCATCAATCCTCCCCAGGCGCCCACGCCGCTCCAACACCGTCCCCAGGCGCACACGCTCCACAGGCCACGAACTCATCAGCTCCAACCGCCCCACATCAACCCTGTCGTAGAGTTCAAGCTCATCCTCGATCGACTCCTGCAACCGATCGACGCCCTGAATCGACCAGACCCGATGCTGCCGCCAATCCGCCCGAACATGGACCCGGGCAATATCCAACTCCAGGCCCAGCTCCTGAGTCAGTCCCCACCCAAAATAGTAACCCTCGGCCAACGACCCGCGTTGTCCCTCCATGTTGCCATCCGGCGCATACTCCGGCAGCACGCGCGAATCGATCGCCGAAAAATCCGGCGAGATCCCATAGCGCAGCCGCCACCCCACCCGCCCACGCGCGCCCCAGTGCTCGGCGACAACCCCGGGAAGATGCATCATCCCAAAACGATCGAGTTCGTCTCCATAAACATGCTCCTCGTGACGAAACCCCATCCCGGTGCCCAGAAACGCGCCCAGCCCGCGCCCGCCATCTTCACCACGCAACATCGACTGCCCATACCACCCGGCCAGATCCACGCCCCCCTCAAATCCCCATCGATGCACTCCGGCCGTCCCCCCGGCAAACTCCCCTCGCAACCGGGTCGCCAGGGTCCCCACCTCCCAGCCGAACTGCCGCCCGGCACTCCGATAGCCCGGCAAAAACACCAGCTCCGAACCCGCCTCCAGGTGCACATCCTGACGCGCCCCCTCCGGCGTTCCCCCCTCCCAGCGGGCCCGCGGCGTGGCGGCTCCCGCCCCCAGGCGCAACCGAAACCGCCGCCACGAATCACTCGGCCACCCCATCGCGTCGAGTTCTCCCGAAGGCGATACACCTCGTCCATCAGCCCAGTCATGAAACTGTGAGGGCGCCCCAAACACCCAGGCCAACGCCCGATTGACGGGCGTCGCCGAACTGCGCCTGAAATAATGCCCCAGCTGGTAGTATGCCTCCCCCAACGGCACCCCGGCCACGCCGGTCAACACCAGATCGTTGAGACTGACGATCTCCTTATACTCAACCGCGACCTCCCAGATCAGTGTCGCCAGCATCGCGGCCACAAACGACTCCCACAGCGGCAGGTCATTGGCCCGTGCCAGCGTGTAGTACACGCCTCCCGCCACCGGATGCAGCGGCGAGTTCAGGTACATCTCGTTGGAATCCATCCTCCAGCCTGCAAAGCTGCGATGGCGTTCCACCTGCGTAGACAGCGTGTAATCCCAATCCGTCGCGTTAATATCGGTGTTCAACCAATACCAGGCCGTACCAACCCCCAGCGCCGCGCCAACCTCCAGCGTCGCTCGCCCGTAACGGGGCGAAGCTCCCCGGGGCTCCTCCACCGGGCTCTGCAGTACATGGTCGTACAGGGTGCGCTCTACCCATCCCAGCTCGCCACCCTCCCCCGGCAGACGCATCGCCTCAAACACCACCGGCTCATCGCGCTCATACAGGGCCCAGTCCAACACCTCCACACTCAGCGCCCCGTCTTCCAGACGTTCCAAACGCACGTGATAGCGGTAGCGCCCCGAACGCCGCGCCAACCTCACCCCCCGATCCATCTTAATAAGCTGTCGTTGCGGCAACGCCAGACACTCCGCGGCCACACTCGTCTGCAGGGCCCCGCAGGTGCGCGCCGCCCACCCCGGCTCGCGCTGACGATCCCGCACCGACACAAAAAGCTGGGTCCCTTCTGCACCCGGCGCCGCCTCGCCCTCCCGGATCGCCATATCCCCGGGTTCTGCCGGCTCCGCCACCAGCCCCTCTTCGGCCTGCGAAGCACTCCCGGGGGCCAGCATCGCCAGCATCACCCCTACCCCGATCCACCATCTATTCAGGCGCCCTCCGCGGCTCAACCACCGCACACCTACCTCACCGCACACTGCGCCCATACAACACTCCAACTACCACCTGTCTCGTCACGAGACAGGCCTACGCACCTACGTGCACCACAAGCTCGCGCTGCATCGGGCCATCCCGATGCTCCCACAAAAAGATCCCCTGCCAGCGCCCCAGCACCAGACGCCCCCCGTCAATCGGGATTCCCAGACTCGTTGACGTCAGAGCCGCCTTAATATGCGAAGGCATATCATCGGGCCCCTCGGCCGTATGCGTGTAAAGCGAATCATTTTCCGGCACCAGCCGCTTCAGCCACCGCTCCAGATCGCGGCGTGCCGAAGGGTCGGCGTTCTCCTGAATCGTCAAACTCGCCGAGGTATGCCGCACAAAGAGCGTGCAAAGCCCCTCCTCCATTCCCGAGCTGGCCACCACCCGCGCCACCTCGTCGGTGATCTCATACATCCCCTGCCCCTGCGTCTCGTGCACCCATCGTACGATCATCACGCCTCCACTGAGTTCAACGTCCATTCATCGCGCCAAACGATCGCCCGGCACTCGTTCGTTCCACTCATGTTCGATCACCTGGCACCCGAGGCGCCCAGATGCCCCCCCCTACACCACATCCCACATCCCCGCATCCCTGATCATCTGATGCCCGACATACCTATCCACGTTCGTTCGCCTGGCACCCGAGCACACGACACCCGATCGTCTGCCTCCCACTCACGTTCGTTCGCCTGGCACCCGAGCACACGACACCCGATCGCCTGCCCCCCACTCACGTTCGATCACCTGGCACCCGAGCACACGGCCACCGACACTCCACTCACGTTCGTTCGCCTGGCACCCGAGCACGTTCGCTCACTCGTCACCCCGGAACCTTACTTCCCCTTGCCCCGGCGCCGACACTCCCTCGTCAACCGCCCCAGCCGCTCATAGACCGGCTCATCTTCCAGCATCGCCTCGCTCATCCGCCAGTTCCAGTTGTCCTCGGCTACTCCGGGCACATTCATCCGCGCCTGACTCCCGAGCTCAAAGAGATCCTGCACCGGCACCACCACCAGATCGGCTTTCGACGCCCACAACATCTCGATCATCGCCCACACAATCCCCTCATCGGCATGCGAGACGTACGTACGCACACCATGCTTCCCCAGCTCATCCAGACTCTCATACCACCCCTGCGTCGTGTCATTATCGTGAGTGCCGGTATACGCCGCGCAATGGCGCGGATAGGTATGCGGCAAAAAGGGATGATCCTCCTCCCCCTCAAACCCAAACTGCATCACCCGCATCCCCATCAGCCCCAGCTCGTCGCGAAGCGCACGAACCTTTTCGGTGATGATCCCCAGGTCTTCGGCCACCATCGGCACCTCCCCCAGCGCCTCTTCGATCGCCTTAAACACCGCGCCTCCCGGCCCCTTGACCCACCGTCCATCCACCGCCGTGGGCGCGTCCGCCGGAATCCGCCAGTACGACTCAAACCCCCGAAAATGATCGATGCGCAGCGCATCCACCATCGTCATCACCTGCCTCACACGCCCCACCCACCAGTCGTACCCCCGCTCCGCCATCCGCCCCCAGTCATAGAGCGGGTTGCCCCAGCGCTGCCCGGTCTCCGAAAAATAGTCCGGCGGCACCCCGGCCACCGCCTCCGGAGCCCCATCGGCGCCCAGCTCAAACAGGTCGCGACTCGCCCAGACCTCCGCGCTGTCCATCGCTACAAAAATCGGCACATCGCCCAACACACAGACCCCGCGCTCGGCCGCATACGCCTTTAACGTCTTCCACTGCTCCGAAAACACCCACTGCTCAAAACGCACCCGCTCCATCCGCGCCGAAAGCCCGCGCTGCGCCTCCTCCACCGCCTCCGGATCTCGCCGCACCAGCGGCGCCGGCCACGCCTGCCAGCTTCGCCCCTCATGACGCTCCTTCAACGCCGTGTAGAGCGCATAATCCTCCAACCACCCCGACGCCCCCTGCACAAACTTCTGATACCCCACCCCCGACTCGCCCCCGCCACCTCGCCAGCCCCGATACGCCAACTCCAGAAGCTCCCCCTTGGCCTCCCCGATCACATCCACATCAAAGCGCTCCGACTGCCCCCGCGCGCACAGCGCCCGATACACCTTGAGCTCCGACGACGCCAGCCACCCCGCCTCCACCAACGCCTCCAGATCGATCAGCATCGCATTGCCCGCAAACGCCGAACTTGCCGAATAAGGCGATCCCCCGTGCCCCGGCGGGTTCAAGGGCAACACCTGCCACCAGCGCTGCCCGGCCTCCTCCAGCCGATCCACCCACCGACGCGCATAACGCCCCAGGCTGCCCACCCCATCCGGCCCCGGCAAACTCGTCGGATGCAACAACACCCCCGATGATCGCTCCCACGAACCCATCTCACCCTCCTCATTCACCCACGCATCCATTCCAGCCTACCCCCGGCACCTCGCTATGACTCTGCATTTTTCCGGAGCACGGACCCGCAAAGCTAGTCCCCACGGGCCCGATCGCAAACCTCATCCCCCTCTTTTCTTTCCTCTCCCCTGACCCTGCCTTACCCTGAGCCCTCTTCGCGTCCTGCCACACCTGCCCATCGGCCTCGGCACGCGCCCGGACCCGCGGAACAAAACCACCTCCCCTGCATGGTTGACCTCATATCGGCTCCGCCCCCCACGCGCTGACACGATCTCTGTTGCCCCCTCTTTACGAGTTACGAGCTCCCATGATCCGCCTCATCACCGCGCTCACCCTCCTGACCACAGGCCTCCTGGCGCTCCCCCAGGCCCACGCCCAGCACGCCCGCGGCGAGGCACCGCCCACCCGGCTCGCTCAGTCCACACCGCGAGAGGCGGGCAACAGCGCGCGCTTTCGTGTCATTGAGCGCTTCCCCGGCAGCGAACCCGAACCGCTCGAGATCCCCACCGTCGCCCCGGGAACCCCTTTCGCTCCGGTCATCGAAGAGGTCGAGCGCGACAACTGGACTTCCGCCCACCGAAAGCTCCAGGAACCCCGCCTCCAGGAACTTCTGGCCGACGAACCCCGCATGACCTTTCTGGCCGCCTACGTCGCTCTAGAGGCCGGCCATCCCCGCGTCGCTCTCCAACATCTTCAGAACCTGGACGACGACCTCGAAGTGCTCGCCGACTATGTGCACTTCCTCCACGCCCGCGCGGCGCTCAAAGCCGATGACGCACACACCGCCACCCTCCAGGCCGCGGCCGTCCCCCCCGAGAGCCTCCTCTTCCCCGACGCACTACGCCTTTTGGCCAGCGCCCTTCAGAAGGCCAACCAGCCCGAAGATCGCGAACGCGCCATCGAAGTCCTCTCCCTCTACATTAAGTCCTACCCCCGCACCGCCGGCGCCCTGGCTGCACGTGAGGAGCTCGCCGGACTGCTGGAGGCCCGCGCTGAACCTCAAAAAGCCATCGAGCACTACCTGGCCATCCGCAAGCACAACCCCTTAAGCAACGCGGCCACCCGCGCCACCGCGCGCCTTCAGGCCCTCGATGCCCACCTCTCCCAGGCCCAGCGCCGCCAACTCGACGACGCCTCCCCCGCACGCGCCCTGGCCCTGGCTCAGGCTCGCTTCGACCGCCACCAGAGCGAGCGCGTCATCCGCGACCTCAACGCCGCCCTCCCCCGCTGGCCCGAAGACGCCTCCCAGCGCTGCGAGGCCCTCTACCTGATCGGCCGCTCCCACACCAAGCTCCGCCAGCACTCCGACGCCATCCCCGTCTACGAGCGCATCCTCAACCAGTGCAAAGACACCGAGTGGGAGCTGCGCGCGCTCTACCTGGGCGGCCGCGCCCGCTGGAACACCGGCGACCGCATGGGCGCCCTCTCCCTCTTTGAGCGCATCTGGGAGGAACACCCCGACCACTCCTACGCCGATGACGCCATGTACTTTGCCGGACGCATCCTGCGCTCCGAAGATCGCCTCGACGAGGCCCGCGCCCGCCTGACCGCGCAGCTTCAACGCTACCCCGAGGGCGACATGGCCAAAGACGCGCACTGGCTGCTCGTGCGCGAGTTCTTCGATAAAGACGACTTCCAGTCCGTCATCGACCACGTCGATAACCTCCAGGACACCGGCGAAGACGACCTCTACACCCGGGGCCGCCTGCACTACTTCCGTGCCCGCGCCCTCCACCAGGCCGGACGCACCGACGAGGCCACCCGCGCCTGGCTCCAGGTCGCGCAAGCCCACCCCATGAGCTACTACGCGCTCTTGAGCTTCAACCAGCTCGCCAGAGTCCGGGGCGACCACCCCCGGGCCGATCTCTGCACCTCCCTGGGACCGGCCTGCGCAGACACACTCCCCCCCCGTCAGGACGCCGCCCCGCTGCCCCTGCCTGACGCCCTCAAAGACGACCCGGGCTTTCTCAAAGGCTCCCACCTGCTGGCCCTCGGCCTGAGCCAACTCGCCAGAAACGAGCTCACCGCCCTGCGCAAACGCCATCGCTCCGACCACCCCACCCTCTGGGCTCTGGCCTCCCTCCTCGATGCCGCCCACGCCTACCCCCTCTCCCACGACCTGGCCCGACGCCACATCGACGGCTGGATGGACGCCTACCCCTCCGAAACCACCCGCCGCATGTGGTCCATCGCCTATCCCACACCCTTCAAGGATGCCCTCACCCGCTATGCCGAAGAGCGCGGCCTGAACCCGGCCATCGTCTACGCCATCATGCGCGAAGAAAGCGGCTTTAACCCCCGCATCGAGAGCTGGGCCAACGCCCGCGGCCTCCTCCAGCTCATCGAGCCCACCGCCCGGCGCATCGCGCAAAAAGACGGCCTCCACGACTTCTCCTTCGACCTTCTCTTCAACCCCACCCTCAACATCCGCCTGGGCACCGCCTACATGCGCGAGCTCGCCGACCAGACCCAGAACCACCCCGCCCTCATCATCGCCGGCTATAACGGCGGCTTTGGAAACGTCTCCACCTGGCTGGAGAACTTCGGCCACGAGGAGCTCGACCTCTTTGTCGAAAACATCCCCTTCGGTCAAACCCGCGACTACACCAAACGCGTGCTCATGAGCTTCTGGATCTACAGCTACCTCTACTCCGAGGCCCGCGTACCCGCGCTCTCCTTTAACCTTCGTTGAATTGACCTGTCGGCGGTGCTATCACTTTCGGGGCCCACCGCTGCCTCTGAGGCCCTTTATGCTGTTGCGTTCTCTGCTCCTCTCCCCCTCGCTGCTCCTCGTCATCGCGCTGAGCGCCTGCGTCGACCCCCAGGCCGGCACGCTCCCCCCTGATACCGACCTCCCCGACCTCGGCACGCCCGACGCCGGCGATGACGTCGACGCCGACACCGACGCCCCTCAGGACACCGATCCCCGGTCAGACGCCGACGACAGCGGCCCCACCGAACCCGCGCCTCCCGAGCCCTGGTCCTGCGATCCCGATCTCGACTTAAACGATCGACGCTACCGCCATCTCGACGCGCTCGGCGACGAAGAGTTTGAGCGCGGCCTCTTCAACATGGTCGACGGCCACCGCGCCTTCTACTACTCCACCGCCCGCGGCTACCTGTTTAACGACATCGAACCCCGGGAAGACGGCAAGATCGAGTGCGCCTACACCGCCCGCCGCGTCGAACCCGACGGCTCCAACACCCCGGGAGGCCTCAACACCGAGCACGTCTGGCCCCAGAGTCGGGGCGCCGATGAAGAACCCGCCCGAAGCGATCTTCATCATCTCTTCCCCGTCGACGCGGGCGCCAACTCCGCGCGCAGCAACCACCCCTACGGCACCACCTCCTGCTCCGGCAACGCCTGCCCCTGGCACGAGAGTGGCTCGGAACGGGGCCCCGCCACCGATGGCCGCGACCCGGTCTTCGAAGTCCGCCCGAGCACCCGCGGCAACGTCGCGCGCGCCATGTTCTACTTCGCGCTGCGCTACGAACTCCCCATCGAAAGCCGCGAGGAAGCCGTGCTGCGCCAGTGGCACTGCGAAGATCCCCCCGATGACTTCGAACGCCAACGCAACGATCTCATCCAGATGCTCCAGTCCAATCGAAATCCCTTCGTCGACCGACCCGACTTCGTCGATCGCTTCGATGATTTTTAACCCCCGGTCAGCCTTCCTCGCCTCCTGGCCATACCCACCAGGCCCTCTCGCCCCTTCCGGGCCCGAGGCATCACGCGAATGACCGCCGCTTCATCTCAGGATCACCATGCGTCACACCTACCCTATCGGCCTCCTCGTCACGCTCGCCATCTTGGCCAACGCCTGCTCTGCCGACACGACCCTTGAGCCCGACACCGATCTCATCATCATCGCCGACGTCGGCCCCGAAGACACCGGTGACAGCGATCTCGCCGACACCGACACCGATCGGCCGGATACCGACACTCCTGACGCCGACGCCGACGCCGACGAACCTGACGCCGACGCCGACGAACCCGATGCCGACGAACCTGACGCCGACGCCGACCAGCCCGACACTGACCCTGACGAGCCTTGGAGCTGCGCCCCCGATCTCAATCTGGACGACGCCCGCTACAACGATCTCAACGACCTGAGCGACCAGGCCCTGATCGACGCGCTCTTCCAGAAGGTCGATGACCACACCTGGTACGACTACCAGAACGCCCGCAACTTCATGTACGACCCCGAAGGCGGCATCGATGTGCAGGCCGACGGACTGCTCCACTGCCCCTACACCGGGACCACCGCCACCCCGGGCTACGCAGTGATCAACGGGGTGACCGAGCCCGATCGCACCCCCGACGACTTCAACACCGAACACTCCTGGCCCCGCTCCGACGGCGCCAACGTCGATCCAGCCGAAGGCGACATCCACCACCTCTTCCCCACCGACTCCCGCTCCAACAGCTACCGGGGCAACTTCGAGTTCGGCAACACCGACTGCTCCGGCTCCAGCTGCACCTGGGACAGCGGCGTCGGCACCAAGCTCGGCACCTCCAACGACGGGCGAGGCCGGGTCTTTGAGGTGCGGATGCAGAATCGCGGCGACATGGCCCGTGCTCACTTCTACTTCTCGGTGCGCTACGGCCTCTCCATCGATTCGCAGGAAGAAGCCGTGCTGCGTCAGTGGAATTGCCAGGATCCCCCCGACGACTGGGAGCGACTGCGTAACGACCGCGTCGAAGTCGTCCAGAACAACCGCAACCCCTTCGTCGACCGACCCGACTTCGTCGATCAGATCGCCGACTTCTAGTGCCCCCCCGGCACCACCGCCCCTGACATCCTTTCCCACCTCTCCGACCACGCGCGCCAGGCCACCGCGGCCCTTCTGGCCGCGCGTGCGGGTGACTTACGTTCTCCTTCAGGATCATCCATGCGTCACACCACGCGCCTCGGCGTCATTGCCCTTTGTGTTGCACTCCTCAACGCCTGCTCCGCCGACCCGACCAACGAGCCCGACGCTGATCTCATCATCACCGAAGACACCGGCATCGAAGACGCCGGCGACAGCGATCTTCTCGACACCGATACCGATGTTCCGGACACCGAAGTCCCCGACGCCGACATTGAAGAGCCGGATGCTGATGATTCCGACGCCGGCGAGTCTCCCGAGCCCTGGAGTTGTGCCCCGGAACTGAGTCTGGAGGATGGGCGATATAATGATCTCAACGACCTTAGCGATGTTGAGCTCATCGCCGAGCTCCACGAGCGTGTCGACGGCCACACCGGGTACACCTATCGCGCCGCCCGCGACCTGATGTACGCCGAAGTCGACGGCATCGACACCCAACTCGACGGGTTCATTCACTGTCCCTACACCGGGCGCACCGCCACCCCCAACGGCTCCCGCACCCCCGATAACTTCAATACCGAACACTCCTGGCCCCGCTCCAACGGCGCCGGCTCCTTCCCGGCCGAAGGTGACATCCACCACCTCTTCCCCACCTACATGCCCTCCAACAGCGCACGCTCCAGCTACGAGTTCGGCCACACCGACTGCGCCGGCGGCTGCTCCTGGTCGGAGGGCGGCTCCAAACTGGGCCCCTCCACCGATTCACGCACCGAGCCGGTCTTTGAGGTCCGCATGCAGAACCGCGGTGATATTGCCCGCGCCCACTTCTACTTCTCGGTGCGCTACGAACTCTCCATCCCCCCGCAGGAAGAAGCCGTGCTACGCCAGTGGAACTGCCAGGATCCCCCCGACGACTGGGAACGACTGCGCAACGACCGCGTCGAGGCCGTCCAGGACAACCGCAACCCCTTCATCGATCGCCCCGACTTCGTCGACCAGATCGCCGACTTCTAACAGCGCTCCGGTGCCAGGCCACCGATCCGGCACCTGGCCTCCGAGCCGAGCCCTGGTCTTCGGCACGGTGCCAGGCCACCGATCCGACACCTGGCCTCCGAGCCGGGCCCTAATCTCCGATCCGAGCCCTGGTCTTCGGCACGGTGCCAGGCCACCGATCCTCGTCACGGTGCCAGGCCACCGATCCACTGCCTGGCCTCGATCCGGTGCCAGACCACCGATCCGACGCCTGACCCCCGATCCGGTGCCAGACCTTCGATCCACGTACGGTGCCAGGCCACCAGGCGCGTCCCCCGCAGTGGACACCACCCACCGCGACGACTATCGTTGGCGCCCACAGTGATACCCGCGCCCCGCGCCTGAGACCTGATGTAAACTGACCTCTGCCCTGGTACGAGACCGACCTATGCGATCCTACCTCTACGCTCCGCTTCGCCGCGCCCTGGCCCTCCTGCTGGTGGCAGCCCTTCTGCTGACCGCCGCCTGCCAGCGCTCCCCCGAAGATCTCGAAGTCTGGCGCACCTCCAAAGGCGGCACCGACCAACTCGCCGCCTGGGCGGAGAGCCCCGAAGAACCCATGGAGGTCCGCGTACGCGCGGTCCAGATCCTCATCGAAGAGGGCGATCACGCCCGCGTCCCCCGCGTGCTCGAGCAAACCAACGATGCCGCCGCCCGACAGGCCATGGCCGACGGCGCCATGCCCACCATCGAGGCCATGTGGCAGCAACAGGACATCCCCGAACTCACCGACGAAATGCGCGAAAAGGGCGCCGAATTGGTCGTCGGCGACTCCCAATCCACCCGCGCCAAAGACGCCGCCTACGCCCTCTACGACTACTTCAGCGACGAGACCAAACCTCGCGCTCAGGCCATCTTCAAGGGCTGGCTCGAAAAAGATCTCGAACTCCGCAATCAGCTCGGCGACGCCACCGTCGCCCAGATCGTCCCGCTGGCCGGTCCCGGCGCGGTAGACCTCGTCGCGCCCTGGCTCAAAACCACCTTCTTACCCGGTAAAGTCGCCACAGCCATGCGCGCCTCCCTCCCCAAAGAAGATCAGGGCCCCATCGACGCCGCCCTGGCCGAACGCGCCCGCGAAGAACACCCCGAACTCAAACGCGATCTGCCCCAGGCCGTCTTCAACGCCAACACCGACCAGGCCGCCTCCTATTACGAGTTCGCGATCTTCGACCCGAACACCTCCGCCGAATACCTCCAGGGCGCCATGGAAGCCCTGGCTCGCGTCAAAGGCAAAGACTCCGCCCCCACCTTCCAAAAAGTGATCCAGGAGCGCCCGGGCATGCTGCGCTGGGTCGCCGCCAACTACATCGTCGACACCCACAAACGCGACAGCCTCCCCCTGATCGCCTCCGCCCTGCCCACCACCACCGAGGGCTGGGATCTGCCGTCCGACGACAGCTTTGAGCGCGCCTCCCACCAGGTCTGCAGCCTCTACAAAGGCACCATGGAGCGCGAGAAGATCACCGACTTCCAACCCGTAGTCGCTCAACTCCTGACCATAGACTCCTGGTCCGCAAAAACCCTGGGCGTCGTCTGCGCCGGCACCCTGAAGCTCACCGGACTCGCCGAGCAGGTCGCCGCCCTCAGCACGGAGCGCCAGCGCCTCCCCGGCTGGGGGAGTCGCACCACCCTTGGCCAACTGGCCCGGCAGACCGCCGATGAACTCAAATAAATAGCCTCACCCCGGGGGCAACGCGCCACCGCGCGTTGCCCCCGCCCCCCCGCCTTCGCTAAGCTCTACGTCGCGCACTTTTTCTCCCCTCTGCCCGACGCCCCGATGCTCCTCGCTGCCATCAAGTCTCTGCTCGGTCGACCGCGCAGACGCCCCCCCCGGGACGCCTCTCCCGGAGAGCTCAGCGACGAAGAGCTGATGCGCCGCTACGCCACCGGCGACTCCCAGGCCTTCTCCACCCTGGTCACCCGCCACCAGACTCCGCTCTACAACTTCATCCTGCGCAGCTGCCGCCGTCCCGACCTCGCCGAAGAACTCCTCCAGGAGACCTTTCTGCGCATCGTCAAAAGCGCAACCTCCTACGCTCCCGACGCCAAATTTACGACCTGGGCCTACACCATCGCGCGCAACCTCTGCATCGATCACGCCCGTAAGCACCAGCGCGCGACCACCCTCTCCCTGCAGCGCCCCCTCGGCCAGGATGACGGCGCCACGCACCAGGACGTGCTCCCCGATCTGAATGCCCGCTCGGCCACCGTGAACCACGAGCGACAGGTCTTCCGCGATCGCCTCGATCACGCCCTCCAGCAACTCCCCGAGGACCAACGCGAGGTCTTCCTGCTGCGCGAGATCTCCGGACTCAAATTTCGCGAAATCGCCACCCTCCTCGACTGCCCCGAACCCACCATCAAAAGCCGCATGCGCTACGCCCTGGAGTCCCTGCGCGGTGAACTCGCCGAATTTCGCCAGGAAAGCTTCGACGCCGATGAAGCCGGAGAGGTTCTGCCATGATGATCGCCTCTTTTCCCGCCTCCCCACCCGCGTCCGTCATGCTTCGGCTCCCGGAGCGTACGAATTTAGATCCAAATCTCCACGTTCCCGTTCATAGCCCTACCCCCCGGCGCTCCGACCGCACCGGGATGCAGGTATCAACCGCCGACGCCTCTCTGACCTGGATCTGGCCCCGATGAGCCCGCAACTCCCAGAACACGAGCTCCTCGACCTCCTTTACGGCGACCTCTCCCCCGTAGACGCGGCCGAATTGCGCGCGCGCCTCGACGCCGATCCCGAGCTCCGCGCCCGCTTTAAAGAGCTCACCGACCACCGCGCCCTCATCAACCAGCACAGCGCTCCACCGGCCCAGGTTCCCCCCGAACTCACCGCCCGCATCCTGGAAGACGCACGCGCACACGCCCCCGCCCCGCGTCGCGGCCCCCGCGACCCACGGGCCTCCCTCTGGCGACGCACCTGGCACATCCCCGGCCTGCGACAGGGCCTGGTGGCCGCCGCCCTCCTCCTGGGCATCGCCGGCATCCTGCGCACCCTCCACCTCGACGCTCCTCGCCAGGGCACCGATCCCCACGCCGAACTCGGCCGCGCCGCGTCTTCTCCCACCGAATTCCAACACGGCCAACTTGCGCCGGCCTCCCCCAAAAAAGAAGCCGCCGCAGACTCCCTTAAAGCCTCCCTCCCGGCAGAAGAACACGAGGCTCCGGAAGCCGATCCTCGCGCCGAAATCGCCGAGATCGCCGAAATCACCGAGGCTGCGCCCGCTGCCAACCTGGCCGAGCAAAAGCCCCGGGAGCCCGCCCCCGCGCAACGCAAACGCCGGGCCCCCGCTTCGACCACCGCCGACCGAAGTGGCCCATCTCCCGCCCGCAAAGCCCTCGCCGAGCCCTCCCTGGCACCTTCACGCCCTGCCGAACCCGCTCTCCCCACCACACTCGACGAACTCGTAGAATCCGACGCCACTCCGCGCGCAAAAGCCCCGGCCGCAGCTGCCCGGACCCGCTCCCGCACCACGGCTGCTCCCATGACCGAAGGCATGACCGGCTTCGGTCGCGGCGGCGGTGGAATCGGCACGCGCCGCGATGCCCCCGCCGAACGCGAACTCGCCACGGCCCCATCCCTGGGTGCCGCACCACAAGCCGAACAAGCCCCCCCGTCCGCAGCAATCGAAGACAACCTCGTGGCTCCCGCCGAAGCGGCCGACGACGAATTTTCCTTTGCCCCCGCGGCAAGCGCCCTCCAGCGCGCCGAACGCGCCCGCGCCAACGCCAACCCTGAGCAAACTCTCCAGGAGGCCACCTCCGCGCTCCAGAGCGAAACTTCCCCCGAACGCCGCGCACGCGCCTACGACCTCATCGCCTGGGCTCACGACGAACTCAACAACCCCCAGGCGGCCCGAAACGCCCGACAGCAGGCCGAAGAACTTCGTAAAACGTCCGACCGCTAACCCTGTTCGCTCACCTGGCACCCGAGCTAGCGCCTGGCACCTGTTCGCTCACCTGGCACCCGAGCTAGCGCCTGGCACCTGTTCGCTCACCTGGCACCCGAGCTAGCGCCTGGCACCTGTTCGCTCACCTGGCACCCGAGCTAGCGGCACCCGATCCTGCACCTGGCACCCCTTCGCTCGCCTGGCACCCGACCTATCCCCCCAAACGCAAATACCCCGCAACCTGAAGAGGTTGCGGGGTATTTGCGTTTCGTTCATCTCGCTCCTCTACGGGAGCGCGAGATTACTTGAGTTCGACGGTCGCGCCGACTTCTTCAAGGGCAGCCTTGATCTTCTCGGCCTCATCCTTGTCCACGCCTTCTTTGACGTTGGACGGAGCGCCTTCCACGAGATCCTTGGCGTCCTTAAGACCCAGACCGGTAAGCTCACGCACGGCCTTGATGACCTTGATCTTCTGGTCGCCGAAGCTGGCCAGAACAACGTTGAACTCGGTCTGCTCAGCAGCGGCTTCGCCGGCACCCGGGCCAGCAGCCATCATCACCGGAGCAGCAGCGGCGGCGCTCACGCCCCACTTCTCTTCCAGCTCTTCGACCAGACCGGCCAGATCCATCACGCTCATGTTGCTAAGGAACTCAACGACTTGCTCTTTGGTAACGTCAGCCATGATATGCTCTCCTTATGCGCTCGCCATCTCGCGAGCATTTTTGGTGTTCGTAAACAGGGGGGTGAGAGGTCGCCCTCTCCGGTCTTTACGCGATGTCTTGCTTGCGGGCCGTAAGGACCTGCAGGAAAGACGTCGGCGCAGCATTGAGCGTGCGGACAAACTTGGTGGGCACCGCCGTGAACAGGCTGAGCACTTTCGCACGCAGCTCGTCTTTGGTCGGCATATCCGCCAGACGCTTGACGCCATCAACATCCAGCGCCTGACCGTCCAGGTAACCACCACGCACCTCGTAGGCGTTGTGATCCTTGGCGAAGTCTTTGATCACTCGGGCCGGGCTGACCGCATCTTCTTCGCTGTACGCGATGGCGACGGGGCCCTTAAACAGATCCGAGATCACTTCCATGTCGGTGCCCGCAATAGCCAGCTTCGCCAGCGTATTTTTGACCACCCGGTACTGGACGCCTTCGGCACGGAACTTCGAACGAAGTTCGTTCACCGTGTTCACGTCCATACCCACATGACTCGCCAGGATGACGGATTTCGCCTGCTCGAGACCGGAGCGGATCGACGCGACTTCTTGTTCTTTTTCCGCGCGATTCATCGCATCTCCTTAAGTTCTCGCTTCGAGCCCGGCACGTAGTCTACGCACCAAAACTCGACGCCATCCAACAACAAAACCCTCGGCGCCAAAGCGCGGAGGGTCTCATAAACGTCGTCCAGCCTGTCCGACACCATCGCCGGGGGCTGTGCTACGTTGCATAAAACCGTCTCCGCGGGATTTACGAACGCCCCGATGGCGCTCACCTGCTTCTTCGACGTCGAAAGCAACTCTATGTCATCGCGACTTCGACTTGTGTCGGAGTTCGCGTTGTTCGCCGGGGTCTCCCGACTGACGGCGCCCTTGGTAGTCGAGCCCAGGGCGTCCGTCAAGCTTGCATCTCTTCGGATGCCAGAAAAAAGCGCCGGCTCCGCAGAGCCGACGCTTTTTCAGACATCACGATCAGAGCATGTCACGCGCAAACGCGGTGTCCAGCTTGACCGACGGGCTCATCGTCGAGCTCAGCGCAATGCTCTTGAAGTACGGCGACTTCGAACTCGCCGGCTTCAGACGCGCCAGCGTCTCGATCAGCGCTTCGACGTTCTCGCTGAGCTTCTGAGCGTCAAAGCTCGTGCGCCCCACGCCGATGTGAATGATACCAGCCTTGTCCACGCGGAACTCCACGCGACCGGCCTTAAGCTCATTCACGATCTTGGCCACATCAAAGGTCACCGTGCCGGCCTTCGGGTTCGGCATCAGACCACGCGGTCCGAGCACACGACCGATGCGACCGACCTGGCCCATCATGTCGGGCGTGGCCACGGTCACATCCCAGTCGGTCCAGCCACCGTTGATCTTCTCGATCAAGTCATCGCTGCCCACGAAGTCCGCACCGGCGTCCTGCGCTTCTTTGGCCTTCTCGCCCTTGGCGAACACCAGCACGCGGGTCTCTTTACCGATGCCGTGAGGCAGCGAAACCGCGCCGCGAACCATCTGGTCGGCGTGACGGGGATTAACGTTGAGGTTGATCGCCGCATCCACGGACTCGTCAAACTTCGCAAACGAGAGCGTCTTGACCAGCGCCACAGCTTCTTCCAACTCGTAACGCTTCAGGCTGTCGACCTTCGCCGCCGCCATTTCGTACTTCTTTCCGCGCTTAGGCATTGTCCACCTCCATACCGATCACATCCACACCCATCGAACGGCACGTACCGGCAACGGTACGTGCAGCAGCGTCAATGTCGTCGGTGCTCAGATCGGGGAGCTTGATCTCAGCGATCTTCTTGACCTGCTCATACGTGAGCTGACCCACCTTATCGCGGTTCGGCACACCGGAGCCCGAGGAAATCCCCAGCTCCTTGAGCACCAGCACCGCCGCCGGCGGGGTCTTGGTGATGAAATCGAACGAACGGTCGCCGTACACCGTGATCACAACCGGAATGATCATCCCGGCCTGGTCCTGCGTGCGCGCATTAAACGTCTTGCAGAACTCCATGATGTTGACGCCGTGCTGGCCCAACGCCGGACCGACGGGCGGCGAGGGGTTCGCCTTACCCGCAGGGACCTGCAGCTTAATCTGTCCTACGACTTTCTTAGCCATATGCTCCTCATCTCCGCCCATCATCTGTGGGCGTGCAGTTCGCGTTGGCTTCCGGGCACGATGACCTCACCGCGCTCAAACCAACTCCTGCCATAAAAAATCCCCACCTTGCCTTGCGCGCCACTACGGCCGCAATCGGTGCGGGGAGCGGTTCAGTACAACAAAAAAAACGCCGGATCAAGGACCCGGCGTCATTTGCTCAAACTTTTTTGACTCTCACTCGTCGGCAACCGACTCGACCTGGTTGAAGTCGAATTCCACTGCGGTCGGACGTCCGAAAATCTCGACAAATACCCGCAGCTTCTCCTTCTCCTCCATCACCTCTTCAATATTGCCGGTGAAGTCCTTGAAGTTGCCCTCGATCACGCGGATCTTATCGCCCTTCTGGAAGTTGTAGCTCGGGCCGGCGGACATCTTACCTTCTTCGATCCGCTCGGTGATCTTACGGAACTCTGACTCCGGCACAGGTGCGGGCTTGCGCTGGTTTCCGCCCACAAATCCCACGACCTTGGGCGTATTCTTGACCACGTGCCAGGCCCGATCCGAGAGCACCATCTTCACAAAGATATAACCCGCATAAAACTTACGGGTGCGCTCACGACGCTTGCCGTTCTTAACCTCGACGATAGTCTCGGTCGGAATGAAGATTTCGTCGAAGTCGTCCTCGACCCCCTCCGAGCGAATACGCTCTTCAAGAGCGAGCTTCGCCTTGTTCTCGTATCCGGAGTAGGTCTGGACGATGTACCACTCTTTGGTGTCCGAAGATGCCATGCGTGTTCGTCCTTAGATGCCGATCGTCAGGATGTAGTCGGTGACTCGCTTCCAGACCTGGTCGGAACCCCAGAGAAAGAAGCTCAAGATGATGCTGAAGATAATCACAACAATGGTCGACCGCTGGGTCTCTTTCCAGCTCGGCCAGGTGACCTTCTTCATCTCGATGATCACTTCGGTGAGGAAGGGATCCACCTTGGGATGACGCTTCATCCAGAGCACAAGCCCGACCACCGAGGCTACTGCCAACGCGGTCGTAAGCGTGATGATCGGGGGAATGACCATAAAGTCAGACACCGCATCGATCGACGTCTCAATCCATTGATACGTCTTCTGGAAGATGACGAACGCCACGATGGCCGTGGTGATATACGTCAGCGTCACTAAGCGCGAAACGTCCATAATCGCTCTCGTTTGGCGCCAAGAAGGCGGCTCAAATCCATGAGCGACCGGCGCCGGGAACAAAGACGGGGCACTCATAAAGAGGCCCCGCGCGTAAACTCCCGAATCATCGGGAAGCAGGCCAGGAGGGACTCGAACCCCCGACCGTCGGATTTGGAATCCGATGCTCTACCAACTGAGCTACTGGCCTAAACCGGCCGATAGGCCAGAACAGGGCGCTCGCGGCGCCCTGCCCCCATCGCGGGAATACTCCAACGATGGCCCATCGCGGTTTATTTCGCGCCCCCGACTGGCGGGGGCGCTAAACCATCTTATTCGATGATTTTGGTGACGACGCCGGCGCCGACGGTACGGCTACCTTCGCGAACCGCGAAGCGCAGACCTTCTTCCATGGCGATCGGGGTGATCAGGTTGGCCGTGACGGTGATGCGGTCGCCAGGCATGACCATCTCAACGCCTTCTTCCAGGATGATCTCACCGGTAACGTCGGTGGTGCGGAAGTAGAACTGCGGGCGGTACCCGGCGAAGAAGGGAGTGTGACGTCCACCTTCTTCTTTGGTCAGCACGTAGATCTCGGCGGCGAACTTCGTGTGCGGGGTCACGCTGCCCGGCTTGGCCAGAACCTGGCCACGCTCGACATCTTCCTTCTTGATACCGCGAAGGAGGCAACCCACGTTGTCGCCCGCCTGACCGGCGTCGAGAAGCTTGCGGAACATTTCAACCGCGGTGACAACCGTCTTCTCAGCCTTGGCCTGCAGACCGACGATTTCAACTTCGTCGCCCGGCTTGACCACACCACGCTCGATGCGACCGGTAACAACCGTACCACGACCCGAGATCGAGAAGACGTCTTCGATCGGCATCAGGAAGGTCTTGTCGGTGTCGCGCTCGGGCAGCGGAATGTAAGCGTCAACTTCCGCCATCAGCTTCAGGATGGCCTGAGCACCAAGCTCGCCCTGGTCGCCTTCGAGGGCCTGAAGGGCCGAACCCACAACGATCGGAATGTCGTCGCCGGGGAAGTCGTACTTGCTGAGCAGCTCGCGAACTTCCATTTCAACCAGCTCGAGCAGGTCAGCATCGTCGACCATGTCAGCTTTGTTGAGGAAGACAACCATCGCCGGAACACCAACCTGACCGGCAAGCAGGATGTGCTCACGGGTCTGCGGCATGGGGCCGTCAGCGGCCGAAACCACCAGGATCGCGCCGTCCATCTGCGCCGCACCGGTGATCATGTTCTTAACGTAGTCAGCGTGACCCGGGCAGTCGACGTGAGCGTAGTGACGGTTTTCCGTCTCATACTCAACGTGAGAGGTCGAGATCGTGATGCCGCGCTCGCGCTCTTCCGGAGCTTTGTCGATTTCGTCGAACGCCTTTACATCGCCGCCAGACGCTTCAGCGAGCACGCGAGTGATCGCCGCGGTCAAGGTGGTCTTCCCGTGGTCGACGTGACCGATGGTCCCGACGTTCACGTGCGGCTTAGTGCGTTCGAATTTCTCCTTGGCCATGATTCTCAACTCCTCTGGCGGTTGTTCGCCAAGTGTGCGTTTGACAAATGCTTGGGTTGGACGGGCAGCGCCTGGTCAACGGGTTTGACCGCACGACGTTGCCACCTGACAACATCGCTGAGCCCCTGTTTCCAGGGGCTCATGCGTCCAGTGGCTTTGCCGTAGAGCCCTCGATCGGATTCGAACCGATGACCCCTTCCTTACCATGGAAGTGCTCTACCTGCTGAGCTACGAGGGCGTGACGCTTATCAACGACTGGTAACGTTGACAGCTATGTTTGAGAGCGGGAGACGGGACTCGAACCCGCAACCCTCAGCTTGGAAGGCTGATGCTCTACCAGTTGAGCTACTCCCGCACTGACATTCTTACTTACCGTCAGTAAAACTCTCATGGTGGGGGCAGGATTCGAACCTGCGAAGGCTGAGCCGCCAGATTTACAGTCTGGTCCCTTTGACCGCTCGGGAACCCCACCAGGGGCGACATCTACTATGTCGTTTCAAGAGCCGAGTCAACCTCATTTCTTGAAAAAAAGCTGGCGACGGGACTCGAACCTGCAACCTACTGCTTACAAGGCAGTTGCTCTACCAATTGAGCTACGCCAGCAAACGCTGTCGGTTACGTCTTACATCGATGACCGCGTCGTGCTTTGTGCGGCCCCGTCAGCAGGGCCAGATAGATATAGCCCCCCCCGAAAGCTGTCAAGCAAAAAGCAACGCTTTATTTCGATTCTGTCAAAATCACTTATTTCGGCGTGTTTCCTAGCGATCGCACCCGATCGTAGAGCGCAACCGCGGTCGCCACCGAAACATTTAGGCTCTCCACGTCGGCCTGAAGCGGGACGGTCACGCGAAAATCGCATTCTTTGGCCACGTTGGGGCGGATCCCCCGGTGCTCCCCACCCATCACCAGCGCGGCTCTCAGCTGCCAGTCCTGATCCCAGATCGGCTGGCCCCCTTCGGCCAGGGTTCCTACCACCCAGAAATTGGCCTCCTTGAGCTCTCGTAGGGCGCGAGAGACATTGGTGACCTGAACCACCGGCACATGAAAGGCCATCCCCGCCGATGCCCTCACGACCGCGGCGCTTACCCCGGCGGCGCGATCTTTGGCCACCACCACAGCATCCACGCCAAAGGCTGCCGCACTTCTGAGGATCGCCCCCAGGTTGCCGGCGTCCTGGACCTGTTCGAGTACGAGAATACAGGCCGGGCTGCGTTCACCCACCTGTTCCAGAACCTCGTGGAGGCTCGCATAGGGAAAGGACCCTACCCGGGCGGCGATGCGCTGGTGATTTCCCTCGCAGAGTTCATCCATCTCCTCTGCGCTGACGCTGCGTACCGAGAAGCGCCGGTTCTCGGCCAGCTCGGCGATCCGGGCGAACTTCCCTTCTTGGAGATCACCGACCACATAGAGTTCCTCAACCGATCGCGGTGCGCGCCGAAGCACCTCCTCGACCGGATGTACACCAAAAACAATCATCGGATCTTCTCCAACCAGCTCGCCACCGAGGCCGACACCGCATCGACGGCGGCGATCGGATCGGGGGACTGATAAATAGGACGGCCAATCACCAGATAAGAGCTGCCCGCTGCCATGGCGCGGCCGGGGGTCATCGTGCGCGCCTGGTCGTCTCCGGCAATATGAACGTCTTCCAAACGAATCCCCGGAGTGACCAGTACCGGACGCGCCCCGACTTCCGTACGCAGACCTTCGGCTTCATGTGCGGAACAGACCACGCCATCCACGCCGGACTTTAGCGCAAGCGCACCCAACTTTTCGGCCCAGTCCCTCACGCCCATGCCCACACCAAACGAGGGCAACTCCCGCGACTTCAGACTGGTCAGCGCGGTCACCGCCACAACCAACGGCGGTGAGTCCGGTCGACCGCGCTTAGCGCCGCGAGCCGCGTGGCGCATCATCGCCTGCCCCCCGCTGGCGTGCACCGTAAGCATAAAGACCGAGGGATGCGCTGCTGCTGCGGCACATGCATCCGCCACCACACTGGGGATGTCATGGAACTTCAGGTCCAGAAACACCTGGGCCTCGCGCTCGGCAAGAGCATCGAGAATCGCCGGCCCGTAGCGTGTGAAAAGGCGCATCCCAACTTTAAAGCGAGTGACGCGGTCCTGGAGGAGATCGACCAGCGCCACGGCCTCTTCAATGGTATCGAAGTCCAGCGCGGCGACCACGCGCTGACGCACCAGCTCATCGGCTCGCAAGCCAGCCTCTTCGTTCATCGCTCGCCTCGCGCACCGACGAGCGCCTCGGCCACCAGCACCTTCACACGGTCGACAATGTCGCCAAGCGCTACGAGCGTCTGCTCATCCTCACTGCGCAGTTTCAATTCAACCTCGCCATTCTCCACTCCCCGGCCGCCCAGGGTAATGCGCACCGGAATCCCGATGAGATCGGCGTCCTTGAACTTGTTGCCGGCGCGAAGATCGCGATCGTCGAGCATAACCTCGATCCCGGCGGCCTTGAGTTCGCTGTAAATACGCTCACTCTCGGAGACGACCAGCTCATTCTTGAGATGCAGCGGGCAAATCACCACCTGATAGGGCGCAATCGCCATCGGCCAGATGATGCCGTTTTCATCGTGATTCTGCTCGATCACCGCCGCCAGAATGCGCGTGACGCCGATGCCATAGCAGCCCATCTGCATCGGCTTATGCTCGCCGGCCTCGTCGAGCACGTTGGCATTCATCGCCCGGGAGTATTTGTCCCCAAGGAAGAAGACATGGCCGACCTCAATGCCGCGATGTGCCTCAAGCACGCCACCACAACGACCGCAGATATCGCCCGCGCCGGCCTGGCGAAGGTCCACAAAGGCCTTCACCTCAAAGTCTCGCCCGTGGTTCACGTTGACGTGGTGCTTGTCTTTGAGATTGGCGCCCACAATAAAGTCGACCATCGGCTCCACGGCCAGGTCAGCAAAGATCTCCACGCCCTCAACGCCAACAGGTCCGGCAAAACCCACCGGTGCTTTGGTGATCTCTTCCACTTCTGAGTCGCTCGCCAGGCGCAAGTCCTGCACCTCACGCTGGAGCTCGCCATTGAGATAGGCCTTGAGCTTGATCTCGTTGACCTGATGATCACCACGCATCAGCACCATCACAGGAGTCTCATCGGCCATATAGACCAGCGTCTTAACGATGAGCTCCGGACCGCGCTTCAGATAGTTCGAAACCTCCTCGATGGTGCGCGCCTTCGGCGTGCGCAGCGTTGCGAGCTCCGAACCACTGGGTTCGCCGGCTTCGGCGATCTCCACGCGGATCTCCGCCTTCTCCACGTTCGCGGCGTAGCCACACTCGGTGCAGCTGACGATCTCATCTTCGCCCGTCTCGGCCAGCACCTGGAACTCGTGCGAACGGCTTCCACCGATATTGCCGGTGTCCGCTTCGACCGCCCGGTACTCAAATCCCAGACGTTGAAAGATGCGATGATAGGCGTCGAACATCGTGTCGTAGCTCTTCAGCGCGCCGGCCTCATCCACATCAAATGAGTACGCATCTTTCATGACGAACTCGCGACCGCGCATCAACCCGAAGCGCGGTCGCGTCTCATCGCGAAATTTCGTCTGGATCTGATAGAGATTGAGCGGGAGCTGCTTATAGCTCTTCACATCACCGCGGATCATATCGGTGACAACCTCTTCATGGGTGGGCCCCATGCAGAACTCAGCCCCCTTACGATCGCGAAAGCGCAGAAGTTCTGCGCCATACTCAACCCAGCGCCCCGATTCCTGCCAGAGTTCCGCGGGCTGAACCGCCGGCATATGAACTTCCTGCGCCCCGGCGCGATCCATCTCCTCACGCACGATCTGCTCGATCTTGCGCACGCTGCGCCAGCCCAGCGGCAAGAAGTCGTAAATGCCGCGGGCGAGCATGCGGATATAGCCCCCCCGCACCAGAAGTTGATGGCTGACGACCTCGGCCTCAGCCGGATCTTCCTTACGGGTGGGGACAAACATCGAGGAGAGTCGCATAGGCTTCGTTCCATTCTGTGCGGTTAATCGAACGCTTCGCAGCGCGCGCAAGGGCGCAGTCAGGCGCATATAAACGCTTCGCCGCTGGCCATGTCAATCTCGCCGCGCGCCTCACACGACTCGTCCCCTTCACAACGATGATGCGTAGATCGTCGCGATACGATCAGGCCAGCGCAATCCCCAGCGCCATCAACCCGAAGAAGCCCAGTACCAGGAGTAACCCCAGAGCCACCATCCCCAGCTGAATGTAACCCAGGATCATCCCAACCGTGGCGACCGTTTGCCCCGCCGAGGGCGCCTCGCCGCGGGCGATATTGCCGCGCTCAATATGACCGCAGATCACCGCCGCGATCGCCGCAATCGCCGGCAACGCCACCCAGGCTCCGATCCCACAAAAGAGCGCAGCCCAGGCCATCGATGAAGGCTTATTTTCGGCGACCTGCTGGTGGTTCTCAGCGGGAGGTGGCGAGTGCTGAGGAGTTTGTTGAGGAGTATGGTAGGGGTCTCGAAACGCCATAAGAGCTTTATCCTGGGGGAGGGGAACGTCCAAATCATCGCGCCGCGCGGTCACACCGGCGATCGCCTGCTAACCTAACGACGGAGGCCAGGCGCACATTCACTCGCCACCATAGTAAGGATACCGATCGACGATCGCCAGTTTCGCCCGCAACGCACCAGCGCGTATAGAACGCCATAGCATTGTAGACGTCCGAGAGCTTTAGCACCGCTGCTCAAACGTCTAGTCAACTTCGAATCCGTGCTAAATATATGATGCTCTCGTTTCGTTAAACCTGTTCGACGGGGCCTGCCCCCCTTCTTCCTACGAGCCGCTTCTTCAGATTCGCGCCTATGACCGATCCCTCTCCCAACGCTTCTCCCAGGCCCCCCGCCTCGCGACGATTTGGGCTGGCGCATGCTCTGGTTTTGAGCCTCGCCCTGCACGCTCTCGGTGCGCTGGCGGTGTTGACGATCGATATCGAGCCCGATGTCGGACTGGAAAGCGAATGGATGGGACGCTTTGCCGAACTTCAGGGCATCGGCCACGGAAGCGCCGATTTCGATGGCAGCCGTCCTACCGACTGGGAGCAACCCCGGCTCTCTCCCCACACACCAGATCCTGGCGACGAGGCTGAGCCCACCGAAGATGTCCCCCCTACCCCCGAGGAGACATCCGATGAGCTTGCTGAACAAGCCGATACGGAGGTTCCTCCGCCGGAGCCACAGCCACAGCCAGTGCCAGAGCCACACGCGCCCTCCCCCGCTGAACCCACGGCGTCCACGGACCCTACTCCCGAGGCTCCCGAAGAAGCCCCGGCAATCGAAGCGGAAGCCACCGAAGAAAGCGCCCCTCAAGAAGAAGACGCCAGTCCGGAACGCCGGGTAGCGGGAATTGACCGTTCCAGCCCGAGCAATCTTCCCGACATGCGTAACTACGGGCCGGGCAACGCTCGCATGACCGCACTGGTACGCACCGATCGACTGCGCGGTGCTCCTTACCAGCGGCAAGCCTCACAACTGCTCCAGGCGGTCCCCGACTACCGCATCCTTCTCGACTCCACCGGACTCGATCCGATCGCCGAACTCGACGCGATCTTTATGGCCTCAGCCAACCCCAACCATCTCCACGAGACCTTTTTAGCGGTACGCCACCGCTACGACCACGCACGCCTCCGCGAGATTCTCGATGGTCGCTTCGCCGAGCCTCCCCCCTGGACCGATAGCACTTCCCCAACCCGGGCACTCGTTCCCGAGACCGGCCGCTACCGCGATCCTCGACAGATCCTCCTCGCATCGCGCGGGCTGGCGCTGGTTGGGAAATCGACCTGGTTCGGTCACTACAACACCAGGGTCAACGACGCCTCTGGCAGCCCCCGGCTGATGGAGGGCCTGCGGCGCATCGAAGATGTCGCCGAAGACCAGAATACCATCGCCCTGGTCAGCGCCTACGGTCTGGTCTTCTTCGCGCCCGGCGTCGGAACGTTACCACGCTTTGAAGCGGTGCGTCTGAGCCTGACCCACCCGGCCTCCCCGAAGCTCACCATCGATCTTCGTTTTCGCTCCGACGAACAGGCCGCCTCCTTTGCCGAGCGTTGCCCTTCGCTTCAACGCCAGATCATCGGTGGAATCCCCGGCGCCCGCATGCTCGGCATCGCCGGGCTGATCGAGCGCCTGAAATGCCGCGCCTCCGACGACTACGTTACGGTCACCGGCGACTACACCAGCCGCGAACTGACCACGATCTTGCAGTTCGCCGCAGCCTTTGTGCCACGCCCGCCTGCACTCACCGGCCTGCCGGCCCCCCCGGAGCCTCCCGCCCCCGAGAACATCGCATCGGAAGACGTTTCGGAGTCAACGCCAGACTCCTCAGACTCCGATGCATCCCTCCAGAGCAATGATGGGCGCCCCCCTCAAGAGAACCCCGAAGCGGTTATTCAAGAGGACGATGCCGGAGCCCCGAAAGATGAAGCCGACGTTATCGAATAACGTTCGAACGCCTGGCACCCACACCACACGCTGACGATCGATCGCCTGGCACCCGCTCCTCACGCTGACGATCGATCGCCTGGCACCCACACCTCACGCTGACGATCGATCGCCTGGCACCCGCTCCTCACGCTGACGATCGATCGCCTGGCACCCACACCTCACGCTGACGATCGATCGCCTGGCACCCGCTCCTCACGCTGACGATCGATCGCCTGGCACCCACACCACACGCTAACGATCGATCGCCTGGCACCCACTCCTCAGCACCCACTCCTCACGCTAACGATCGATCGCCTGGCACCCGCTCCTCACGCTAACGATCGATCGCCTGGCACCCTGGCACCGGCATCCGGGCACCCGCCCGACCACGCCCCAAAACAAAAGCCCCCGGAGCGCTCAGCTCTCCGGGGGCTCGGTAGACAATCCATCCTACCGGTTCGCTCTCTCCATCAGATCAGAACTCGCCACGGATCCCGCCAAACACCTGGCGGAACATCCCGGGCTGAATCCCCTGCGGCGCTCGCGAGGCGATATAACGGTGATCCAGCAAATTCTTACCGGCCACATACGCTGTCACTCCCCAGGGTTTGATCGTGTATCCCAGGCGCGCATCGAGCAGGAAATAGGGATCAATCCGACCCACCAGACCATCCGTCGAAGCCTCCACGGTATTGGCATTGTCGGTGAACTGTTCCGTCACGTAGTGGCCATTGACCTGAGCTGACACCCCTACCGGGTGCACAAAACGCAGGTGGCCCGACACCCGATGCTCCGGAGAGTAGGGCAGCTTGTTGCCCGTAATGCTCTCATCCCAGCCTTCGCCATAGACCGAGTGCACGTAGGTGTAGGCCACCGAAAGCGGAAGCTCAAAGCCCAACCCCACCTGCGTGGCCACATCATAGGTCAGCTGCGCCTCGGCACCGGCGTGCGTGGTCTCCCCGGAGTTCACCAGCGCCAGCGCCGAGAGCACCGGATCGTTGGCCACCGCACCACTGGCCTCCGTCGGGGCGATGATCTGGTTGGCGAAGTCCAGATAGAAGCCGGAAATCTCTGTGGAGAGGTAATTCTGCAGCTGGGCACGCAGGCCCAACTCGTAGTTCCAGGAGTACTCGGCATCGAGCTCCAGAAGATCGCCATCACTGGTCACAGCGTCTTTGGTACGTGGCGGCGCAAACCCCCGGTGCACGCCGGCAAAAGCCGTCACAGAATCGCTGAGCCCGTACGAGATGCCCAGCCCCGGGATCACCGCCACGATCGTGTCGTTATTGACTCGCGAAGGATCCAGATCGGTCGGCGTGCCTCCCACACGATCTCGGGTAATTTCACGCTCGTTCCAGAAGCTCTCCAGACGAAGCCCCGGCGAAATTTTGAGGCGATCGTTGATGATGAAGCGATTCTGAGCATACGCCGCGATCCCCAGACCACGACGCGTCTCCGCGGCGCGAAGCGTGGTGCTCTCCGGATTGGCGACTTCGCTATCAACGCGCTCTTCCAGCGTCAGCTCTCCATGAACTCGCGCCCCGACCACAAGCTCATTGTCAATATCGCCGATGGCGTAATCGATGGTCGCCCGCGGCTCAATCCCCGCGATGAAGAACTCGCGATTGCGACTGCTCATCGTGTCGCGAAAATAGATCGCGCTCCCATCATCGGGACGAGCACTCGCCGACGTGATATCGCGCCCCTGCCCGTCAATGATGCGATCGTAGTCCCGCCCCTCATCTTCACGATCATAATCCTGGCGATTCCAGTTTCGGGTGATGTTGTGCCCGTACACTGTCGTCTGAAAGAGCACCTGATCACCCAGAAGGTGATTGTAGGTCGCCGAAGCCGCAAAACGCCGTACCGGCAACTCATCGTTGACCGCAAAATTCGCGGAGGGATCCGCTTCAAACTGCGGCGAGGTCAGCCCCAGATACGTGGCGTTGGAGATCTCATCGTAGAAGTGCAACTTCAGCGCCACACTGGAAACATCGGTCAGCTGGTAGCGAACCTTACCAGTCACGTCCGTCAGCTTCAGATTGAGGCCGCGGTGCCCCTCGAAACGCTGATGCAGAGCGCTGAGCGAGTACCCAAGCCGACCGATCGTATCGCCCACACTGACCTGACCATGCAGGTACCCGAAGTTACCCGCGCGAAGATCGGCGCTGACTCGGAAGTCTTCAGGAGGCTCCGCCGTCAGGTAGTTCAACACCCCGCCAACGGTCTGCGGACCGTAGAGAATGGAGCCCGACCCCTTCACCAGCTCCAGCCGCTCCATACGCTCAATGGCCGGCGCGTAATAGAGCTGCGGCTCTCCATAGGGCGCCAGCGCAATGGGCACGCCATCTTCGAGCACCAACAGCGAGCTACTACGCGAGGGGTTAAGCCCTCGTAGCCCGATGTTAGGGCGCAGCCCCATCCCGTCTTCATCCTGAACGTGCACCCCGGGCAACGTACGCAAGACCTCATTGGCGCTGACCGGAACCTGACTTTCGAGCTCTTCTTCGGTGACCACCGAGGCCGACCCGGGAACCGACTCCAGCTCCTCCGGGGCCGCACCGATCACATCAATTCGGCTGGCCTGGACACTGCGACGCCGGGGCTCAGACTCGCCAGCTGCCCCTTCCGCCGCTGCCGCCAACTCCTGAGCCTCTTCTTCAAGGGCTTGAGCGCTTGCCAGAACCTCTTCTTCAACCGCTTCAGCCGCGGCCTCAACGCTCTCATGCACCTCAGACGTCGTCTCGGAGGCATCGGTGTCCGTGTCCGCATCCTGCGCAAAACTCACACCCGGTGCAGCCAACAAGCTCAGGGCGGCCAGTGTGCCGATCCATGCCCATCGTCCTTTCATCATGCCTGATTCCTTTCAATGCTATGGAGAAATCGCCCACCACCTGGCAGGCGCTACGAACTTCTGGCGCCCGTCTATCGGTTTTGAAATAGATTGTCAATTTCGTTGAAAACGGTTTTCAAAATCATATTCAACCGCACGCAACGCATCACCTCGCCCGCGATCCCTCCGCCCCCGCGGGCCCAATTCGACTTTCCCCAGCAGAAGCCGGCGCGTTATAAGGCAAGCTCGCACTCACCAGTCCGAGCCCGTGGAGCCCATGATGCAGACTCTCAGCCTCTCCCCTGCCGATCGTGAAGATGCCCGACGCGTTGCTGCCGAGCTTCGAGTCCGCTGGGAGCTCGACCAACGGCTGCAGCCCTATCGTCATCACCGCTTCGACCACCACGCGTCGACCTGGCCTCAACTCCACCTGGAAGACGTCACCGGGATCCCATTCCTCGACGACATCGTGGGCATCGAGGAGTATCAGCACCGCGCGCGCGTGCGCGCAGGTAGCCGGGATCTCTTCGCCGCCAGCACCACCCCGGTGCCCGGCTACGAGGCCTACTGCCAGACTTCTCTCAAACTCGGAGCCCCCCGGCTCCTTCTGGCCGCCGATGATGATCCACGTGCGATCGCCCGGGCCTGCCGGACCCCGGAAGCGCTCGATCACCTGAGCGCTCACGCCCGCGCTGCGCGCGGGCTAACCATCCACCCTTACATGGCCATTGAAACCGTCTGGGAACTGGCCGAAGCCTTCAGCAACCACGCCGATATGCCCTGCGCCGTCCTCGGCCCGCCCCCTCCCATTTTGTGGATCGCAAACGACAAGAGCCACCTCTCCACCCTGGTTGAAGACGTGCTCGGGCCAGAATGGATCGTCGAGACCCTGCGGGCCTCGACTCCTGAGACCATCGCCAACGCGCTCTCGGAACTCGCCACGCGTTGCGACCGCGTCGGCCTCAAGCGCACCCGCTGCGCCTCGGCGATGGGCAACCTGGTGCTCGACGCCCGCAAGATTCGCAACGCTCCTCCCGACGAGGTCCTCAACCGGGTTCGCGCTTTCCTCACCCGCACGCAGTGGAGTGAAGGCGAAGACGTACTGATCGTGGAGTGGGTTGAGACCGATCTATCCCCCTCCACCCAGGTCTGGATCCCTCCGGCGTCCGAAGGCCCCCCCAGGCTCGACGGCGTCTACGAACAGCTCCTCAAAGGCCCCGAAAAAATGTTTCTCGGCAGTCGCCCCTCAACCCTGCCCGAGGCACTGAACCAGCGAATGGGAAGGGCCTCCCTCAAAGTCTGTGACACACTTCAACACCTGGGCTACGTGGGGCGCTGCTCCTTTGACTTCATCGTCTCCGGCGATCCGAACTCCCCCGACGCGCATCCCCAGATCACCGAGTGCAACGGCCGCTGGGGCGGCACCTCCACCCCCATGCATCTCATCGATCGGCTCTTTGGCCAGCCTCCCACAGCCCGCCCCGACTACATCGCTACCGACTTCTACCTCCCCGAATCTCACCGGGGCATGACCTTTGAAGAACTCTGCGATCTGCTGGGCGATGATCTCTACAGCGCCGAACACACACGCGGCAGCTTTGTGCTCTACAATGTGGGCCCACTGGCCGAACTCGGAAAATTTGACATCATCGCCCTGGGAGACTCGCCAGCCCGGGCAAAAGCAAATCTGGAAGAAACGCTGCCCGAGCGCCTGGGGCTCTAAGCGCCGCGTTCGCACGCCTGGCACCAGTGCGCTCAATCGCCTCGTTCGCACGCCTGGCACCAGTGCGCTCAATCGCCTCGTTCGCACGCCTGGCACCAGTACGCCCCACCGGCTCAATACTCCCAGGCCACCGCTCGCGGCTGCCCCACTGCGGCGCCGGTCATCTCCGAGCCCAACCGACCATCCCGGGAGCGTCCCCAGCAATAGAGCTTGCGACTCTCCCGCTCAATCGCACAGCTATGCTCGCCACCGGCGCTCACCTGACTCCAGCTTCGAGTTGAAGCCACCTGTACCACCTCGCTTCTTCCCTCTCCGGCATCGCTGCTGATCTGCCGCCAGGTGTTTTCCCCCCAGCACCAGAGCCCTCCCTCGGTGTCGATCCCGCAGATGTGCTCAGCCCCACCGCTGAGCACTGCGATCGCAGCAGTCTCAGCGATCGGCGTCGCCGCCAACGAAATCACCGCCCCCTCCGGGTCCTCTCTTACATCTTCGCCCCAGCAATACACCTCCCCGGTGCTGTCGCGGCCACAGCTGTATCGCTCCCCAGCGACCAGCCGCGTCAACCCCTGAGCCCCGGACACCTCCAGGGCCTCGCCAAACGTCGCCTCTTCCAACGTATGCCCCACCGCACCATGGGTGGTATCGCCAAAACACCAAACACTATCGGCCGCCCCTGCACAGGTATGCGTCGGCCCCACTGCCAGCTCCCCTGACCAGCTCCCCGAGGCCGCATTAATCTCCACCATCATCCCCTCCGAGTAGCTGCTCGCCGGCCCCACCTGCCCCGCTGCCCCGGAACCCCAGCAATAGAGCTTACCCACGCGCACCCCACAGCTATGCTCGGCACCCACCTCGACCCGCTCCCAATCGCTGCGCATCCCCAGGCGCGTCACCCCTACCCACTCCCCCTCTCCCGGCGCGGCCTGATTGAGTTCATTGCCCCCCCAGCAGTAGAGCCTGCCCTTCTCATCAATGCCGCAACTATGCGCTTCGCCCGCACTCACCCAACTCCACCGGCCGTCAATGCGCAAGGGAGCCCTGGCCTCGGTAACCCCCGCCTCCCCAAGCTGCCCCGAATCATTGGCTCCCCAGCAGTAGAGATGCTGATTTTGTAGAATCCCACAGCTATGCCGGCCCCCGGCGCTGACCATCGCCCACTTTGGAGCCTCAACCTTAAAGCGTCGCTCCTCCACCTCGCAGAGCGTCCCATCGCGACGGCAGGCCTCCACTTCCAGCAGGTAGCGTCCCAACTCCATCACCTCAACTTCCACCGGTGACTGACTGCAATCGAGGTACATCTTCGTGGCGCACTGTGCCTCATCACATCCCTCACCCAGCTGCCAGAGTCCGCACTCCAGCACGCACTCGGCCTCCTCGCAGGCGATCTCCAGGCTCCCCACATTTCGATAGAATCGATCGACCGAGAGCTCCCCGGTCACCACCAACCCCACCCCCGGACGAGCCTCAAAGTCCCACCATACGTCAGCGCCCACGTGTGCTTGTGCCCGCGCCCGCACTCTCAGGCGATGCTCCCCCTCGCTCACATCCTCCCAGATATAGGGGCTCTCACAGGTGTCATACTCCCCCTCATCACGCGCGCACTCCAGCGCACAATCCGCAGGCTCACAGGCCAGCTCAAAGATCGCGCTACGCCCCCGCGCCATCGTCTCCGGCCCCTGAAGAATGGTGGCCACCGGCGCCTCGCCATTCTCTGTTCCCGGAGCATCCAACGCGGCCTCCCCGTCGAACATCAACACGCAGCCGCAGAGCCCGGCCCACCACCACACCACACAACTCCACGCAAGACCTCTTCGCATGGCTCACCTCGCCTTCTAAAGCAAAAGTGTGATCCAGCGCGTCCACAGCCTCGACAACGTCGCGCGCCCTCCTGTTCTCTTATGATGAGGCCCACGCTAGCACAGCCCGAACCCGGCGGCCAGCGCAGGCATCCCCGGCACTCCTCAGCGCTCGGCCGGCTCCTGGTTCACCTCCACCAACGCCCGATAGAGCTCTTCGCCCCGGGCCTCGGCCAGCTCGCTGAGCACCCCGGCCAGCTCCAGCTGATCCTCGATCAGCGGAGCGAGTTCTTCGAGCGACCAGGCTCCGACCAGCTTGATGCCGTTGATAAAGAAGGTCGGCGTGCCCCGCACCCCGGCCGCATAACCCGCGTTCACGTCGGCCTGAATGCGCGCGGTCACCTCGTCGCTGCGCATCCGCGCGTAGAGATCCTCACCTCGATATCCGGCCTGGCGCGCCATCGCCTCCAGGCGCTCATCGCTTAAGTCCTCCCGCGACTCAAAGAGCAAATCGTGCATCGCCCAGAAATCCCCCCCGTCTTCCACCACCACCGAAGCCGCCGCCGCGTGTGCCGCGCGCGGATGCATCGGCAGGGGATAATGCTTGTACACCAGCCTCAATCCCCGCTCACCATAGTGTTCCACCAGCGCATCCCAGGTACCCCGCGCCTGGTTGCAGAACCCGCACTGAAAATCAGAAAACACCACCACCGTTACCCGCGCATCCTCGGCGGCGGCTCCGGCCACCGGTGACTCGCCAACCGGAATCCAGGCCACCTCAAACTCATCCTCGGCGGCCTCCTGCTCCACCTCGGCCACCGCCTCCCAGTCCACCGGCTGATAATTCTCCAGCGTACGTCGCCAGCTCACCGACTCGGCCGCCACTCCGGCCTTAAGCAACGCCTCCGACGCTGCGCTCTCCTGATCGACCACGGCCATCCACTCCTCGGCGCTGACCAACCCCACCACACGCCGACCATTCACAAAGTACGTCGGCGTACCCTCGACCCCCACGCGCTCGCCAATCGCCCGGTCGCGCGCGATCACCTGCGCGCGATACTCCCCGTCGCGATCCTCTCGCCAGCGCTCCACATCCAGCCCCAGCCTCAGCGCGATCGCCTCCAGACGCCGCGCACTCAGGTCCTGCGGAGCGGCATACACCTCCCCCAGAAACTCCCAGAACTTCCCCTGGGACTCCGCCGCCAGCAACCCGGCCTGCGCCCCCCGCAGCTCCCGGTCCTCCCCCGGCGGCCAGTGCCGGTAGAGCACCCGCACTCCCTGGCGCTCGGCCATCATCTGCTTGAGCATCTCGTGCCCGCGCGCACACGACGCACAACGCAAGTCGGCAAACACCTGCACCGTCACCGGCGCGCTCGCCACACCCCACACCGGCGCCCCGTCGGTCGGCAGTGGAATCAGCGCATCGATCGACTCCCCGGCGAGCCGGGCCCGCTCCAGCACCTGATTGCGCCGGGCCTGCTCGGCGGCCTGAGGCGACGCGCAGTACGTCAGAAAACGCTGCCCCTGCGCGCTGACACACTGCGCCGAGCTCAACTCTTCCACCGAGCCACCACTCGTCGCACAGGCACTTGTCAGGACGACCACCGCCGAAAGCACACCCACATACGCACGCTTCATCATCTTATGTTCGCTCGCTTGGGCCACCGAAACGGCCCCTCATACCAGAAAGCCCATAACCCCAACAAAACCATACCCTTACAAACCAAACCCCACCTTCAAATCCCCGCCCACACCGGCTTGCCCATCACCCAGGGTGCGATCACCAGAATCACCACCGCCCCCAGAAAGTAGAGCCCCCGCACCGCCCGCAATCGCCGATCGAGTCGTGCCCGCGACGCCTCCAGCGCCTCGCCACCGTGCGACACCTCCTCGAGTTTGAAGCCCCGCGGCAGCGCACGCTGAGGCCACACAAAAAACGCCACCAGCAAGAGCGCCACCACCGGTGTGGGCTCCCGATCCAGCCATCCCTGCCAGTTGGCCGCCAGCCCCACCGCCACAAAGAGCGCGTAGCACACCGCACTCACGCGCACCCGCCAGCGCAACACCCGATCAAAGCGCTCCAACTCCCGCATCACATCTCCAACCATTGCCGGCTCCTCGACCCTCTCTGCGGATCCATGGCGGCTCTATAACATATCCTCCGGATTCGCGTCCTACCCCCACGGCTCCCCCCGGCCTTCTCCTGCCAGTTTGGCCCCCACAACGCGCAGGTTTTGCGCCCTTTCGGCGCCACAACGCTCTTCTCCCTTCCGCCGCACCTGAGGTCTTGGCCCGGGCCCTCTGATACGGTAAAAACCACTTCGCTAACTGGTTCTTTATTTGCTCTCTTGAGGTCGATCATGGGTGCGTCTCACTCCCTGTCCAAACTCCTCCCGCTGGCGCTCTTCGGAGGGCTCTTCTTCACCACCGGCTGCAGCCTCACCCTGGACCTCGACCAGTGCAGCGACGCCAGCGAATGCGGAGCCAATCAGATCTGCACCTCCGAGGGCCTCTGCGCCGACCCCGGCACCGCCCCGAACAATCAACTCACCGGGGGGCCCTGCCAGCGCCTGGAGGGCGACACCGACAGTGAGAACGCCTTCGTGATGGGCGTCGTCCTGGAACTTTCGGGCTCCGGCGCCGGCTTTGGCACGCCGATGCTCGAATCGATCCTGCTGGCCACCGATAACATCAACGGCTTTGGCGGCATCGCCGGACGTCGCCTCGGTCTGGTCGTCTGCGACACGCAGGGCAATAACGCCACCGCGCGCCAGGCCGCCGAACACCTGGTCAACAACGTCGGCGTCAGCACCATCATCGGGTTTAACTCCAGCCAGACCATCAGCATCAGCCAGGACATCACCGTCCCCAACGACGTGCTGCTGATGAGCCCCTCGGCCACCGCCCAGACCATCAGTGGGCTCGCCGACAACGATCTGGTCTTCCGCACTGCCCCCAGCGATGAAATCCAGGCCGAGGCCTTTGCCCGGCTCCTCTCCCACACCCTGGAAACCACGCTGCCGGAAGCCGAGATCACCGCGCCCAAGCTCGCCATCATGACCCGGCGCAACGACAGCTACGCCAACGGCTTAAGCGAAACCATCATCCCCCTGCTCCCGACCGAAATCACCTCCGGCGGCGAGGATCGCTTCACGGTCAACAACTACACAAACTCCGGCGTCGGCGAGCCCGTCGACTACACCGGAGACGTCGCTGTCGTCGCCAGCCAGAGCTCCCCGCCCGACGTCATCGCCATCCTGGGAAGCGCTGAGGCCTGGGAGTTGATCGACTACTTCGAGCTCGCCCTCACCAACCAGCCCCTCTACGTCGGCGTCGACGCCATGAAAAACGCCCAGCTCGCCGGGCAGGCCGATCCCGAGTTGGAAGGACGCATCTGGGGTACCGGTCCGCGCAACATCGGCGACGCCGGCTACCTGCCCTACCTGACCTTCCGCACCCAATTTCAATCCAAGATCGAAGACGACCCCGACAAATATCAATTTGTGGCCAACGCTTTTGATGCGGTCTACGCCCTGGCCTTTGCTGCCGCCGCCGAGGGCTTCACCGGCCCCGAGCTCGCCCGTGGCCTGCGCCGCCTCAATCAGGGCCCCGAGATCACCCCGCGCGCCGTCGAGGCCCAGCAAGCGATCAACTCATTGCTCGCCGGGGACACCATCACCTACCTGGGCGCCAGCGGTCCGCTGAACTTCGATGAAAATGGCGATCCACAACCCACGCCAATCTCGCTATGGTGTTTCCAAGACGCATCAGTCCCCGAAGAGGGCGAGATTCTTTCGGAATCCCGAGAATTCACGCCGCTGACCTGCTCCGACTCTTGAGGCCTGCCGACCTCGGCCGGCCCCTGCCTGTTGAGGCTCCGCCATGACGCTGCTTCGCCGCCTTACTGGTTCCACTGCGCTCCTTGTACTCCTGCTGGCCTCAGCCACCCTGCCCTGGAGCGGCTGCAGCCTCGTCCTGGAGACTCAGACCTGCCAGTCCGACGCAGACTGCCCCGGCGGCGGCACCTGCACCGAAGACAACCTCTGCACTTCTGCCAGATGCTCCGAGGCGCTGCCCTGCCCCGGCGGCCAGCTCTGCTCCGAGAGCGGCCAGTGCGTCGCCGGCGGCAACCTGCTCGCCGCGCCCTGCGAGCTGAGCTTTGGCAACATCTCCGCGGACAACGCTTTTAACATCGGCGTGCTCCTGCCCCTCTCAGGCCCCGAGGCTGGCTTTGGCCGCCCCCTCCTCGATGCCATTCGCCTGGCACAGAGCGACTTCAACAACATCGGCGGCGTCCTCAACCGCCCCCTCGGCCTGATCGTCTGCGATACGCAGGGCCTCGACGATCAAGCCCTGGCCGGGGCCTCCCAGCTGGTCGAAAACGCCGGCGTGGAAGCCATCATCGGCCCGGACTACTCCAGCCAGACGATCGACATCGCCACCAGCCTGACCATCGACAACGAAGTCCTGCTGATCAGCCCCTCGGCGACCGCCGCGACCATCAGCGGGCTCCCCGACAACGACCTGGTCTGGCGCACCTCGGCCAGCGATGTCATCCAGGGCATCGGCCTGGGCGAACTGATCGCCTTCATGCTCCGCGACGTCGTCGACGATGAGGCCCCCAAACTCGCCCTCCTGGCCCGGCGAGACGACACCTACGCCGAGGGCCTGCGCCACGCGCTCCTCGAGCAGCTCCCGGCGGAGGTCACCGGCGGCGATGCCACCCGCTTTGCTCCCTACAATTACGCCAACGCCAGCGCCGGACAGACCGGCGACGATTACTTCGACACCGTCAGCGACATCATCGCCGACGCCAGCGTGAGCGGAGAACCCGATCTGGTCGTCATCCTGGGTTCTGGCGAGGCCTGGGACATCGCCTCCGCCCTGGAAGACGGCTTGAGCGGCGAGCCCTTCTACGTCTTTGTGGACGCCGCCCGAAACACCGACCTGGCCGCCCAGGCCCCCGAGACCTTAAGGGGCCGCGTCTGGGGCACCGCCCCCCAAAACATCGGAGAGTCGGGCTATGCCCCCTACATCAGCTTTCGACTGAAATTTCGCGCCGAGTATCCCGGCCAGGATCCGGATGACTACCAGTTTGTAGCCAACGCCTTCGACGCCCTCTACGTGGTGGCGCTGGGCGCGGCCGGCGGTGGTTTCACCGGCCCCGAGATCGCCCGCGGCATGAAACGCCTCAGCGAGGGCACCCTCATTGAACCGGGCCAGAGCGGCGCGCAAAACGCCGTCAATATCCTCAGCGGCGAAGGCAGCGTGAACTTCCGCGGCGCCAGCGGCCCGCTGAACTTCGATGAACAGGGAGACCCCCAGGCCAGCCCCATCGCGCTCTGGTGCTTAGATTCCGAAGGTCTCCCCGAGCTCGGCGTGATCCTCGACGACAAGCTCGCGTTCCTCCCCCGGCGCTGCGGCGAAGGCACCGAAGAGCCCGGCGACCAGGGCGATCCCGATGCCGATGTGGGCGCGGACGTGGGCCCCGACGCCGATTCGGAAGACACCGGACTCAACGACAGCGCCCGATCCGACGCCGGCCCCTGAGCCGAACCCAACGTCGCCGCGCTCGCCACCGACCAGACCGGAGCCCGTGATGCCTCTCCTCGATCCTTCGACGCACTTCGTGATCACGGGCTTTGAACCCTTTGGCGACAACGCCTACAACCCATCCTGGGACACCGCCCAGGCTCTGGCCGAAGGCCTCGGTCTTCAGGCCCACCTCCTCTCGGTGACCTACTCCAGCGCCGCTCAGTTTGCCCGCGCCCATCTGGAGGCCCGCCCGGCGGAGCAGCGCTTAAGCCCCACCCTCTTCGTCCATCTGGGGCTGGCCGCACGGCGCACCCGCCTCTCGTTTGAAACGCGCGCGCTCAATCGCCGTAACAACACCCCGGACAACGTCGAGCGCCCGCTCAACCCCCGGCTACCCGACGAGCAGCCCCTGCGCGCTGATGATCTGGAGCAGCGCCACCCTCATCTCGATCTGGCTCGCCTCTGCACCCTCTACCAGGAACTTCGCGCGCCAGATCTTCCCCCGGGTCAGCTCAGCCAGGACTGCGGCGCCTACGTCTGCAACGCCTTGCTCTACCACTCCCTGCGCGCCGCGGAGCTCGCGCGCCAGCGCGGCCAGATCGCCGACGCCATCTTTCTTCACCTCCCCCCGCTCTCCCCCGAGCAGGCTCACCAGCTGGGGCACACGCTGGCCACCGTCTTTCGCCGGGCCGGTGGAGATGAGCTCAACGCTTAAGCCCCTGATCTTCGGCCACCTCTTCGAGCATTCGGCGCAACCACTTATGCGCCGCGCTCCGATGGGTGCGCGGGTGCCAGGCCATCGACACCGTCCCCCGTTCCAGGCTCAGCGGTGGATCCAACAGCCGAATCGGTAAAAACTGCGCAAAGCTCTCCGCGACACAACGTGAGGTGGTGAGCACGTAATCCGTGGTCGCGACCAGATGCGGCGCGACCATAAAGTGCGGCACCACCACCGCCACCCGACGTTGACGCCCGATCTTGGCCAGCGTCATATCCACCACCCCCTCGTCATCTCCCCGGGGCGAAACCAGGATATGAGAGAGCTCGCAGAACGTATCCAGATCAAGCGTCTCACCGACGCCGGGATGATCGGCGCGCACCACCGACACCAGATCCAGCTGAAAGAGATCTCGACGGTAAAGCGTCTCCGGCACATGTTCGGGAAGTCCCAGGGTGAGCACCAGATCGAGCTCGCCGCTGGCCAGACGTTCGACCGGTGAAGCCGCGCCGAGCTCCCGCACCCTTAAGTCCACCGCCGGCGCCTGCGTTTCGAGCAGCTCGATCAGCGGAGGCAGCAGCACAAACTGCGCATAGTCATTGGTGGCCAGGGCAAAGCGACGCCGACTGCGGGCTGGCTCAAAGACCTCCGGCGCCGAAATCGCCGCCTGCAACGCTCCCAGCGCCTCTTTAAGCGGCACGGCCAACTCGCGGGCCCGCTCGGTAGGCACCATGTGACGCCCGGCTCGCACCAGCAGCTCGTCACCAAAAACCTCTCGCAATCGCCCCAGCGTGTGGCTCATCGCCGACTGGCTCAACCCCACCTGCCGGGCCGCCTCGCTGACGCTTCTCAGGGTCAGCAGCACGTCGAGCGCGACGAGAAGGTTCATATCAACGGTCTTTAAATCGATGTGCTTCATAGTCTAAATATACCATATGCATTTGGAAGATAGAAAGCCGTGCGCAAACTATGGGTGTCGCGGCGAACACCTGCCGCATCACGAACTGCCGCCTACCTACGCACTGCGTTCCTCACAGGAGTCACATCATGGCCAACGCCACCTGGAACTTCGATCTCTCCCACTCTGACATCGCCTTCAAAGTTCGCCACATGATGTTTGCCAAAGTCTCCGGTCGCTTCACCAACTGGACCGGCACGCTGGAGTTCGATCCGGAAAACCCGGGCGACGCCACCACCTCCGTGAGCATTGAGACCGCCAGCATCGACACCGCCAACAACGATCGCGACAATCACCTGCGCTCGGGCGACTTCTTCGACGCGGAGACCTTCCCAACCCTGGAATTTAAGAGCACCGGCTTTAAGACCGAGGGCAAAAAACTCCTCGTGGAAGGCAACCTCACCATCCGCGATCAGACTCACCCGGTCACCCTCGACGCCGAGTTCCTGGGCAAGGTCGTCGACCCCTGGGGCAACGATCGCGTCGGGTTTAGCGCCACCACCATCATCAACCGCAAAGAGTTTGGCCTGACCTGGAACCAGGCCATGGAGGCCGGTGGCGTGTTGGTCGGCGAGAAGATCGAGATCGAAATCAACGTTCAGGCCGTCAAAGCCGGCTGAGACAGGCGCTCGCCAGATCACGCGCGCCGACATCGCGATCCTACCTACACCCTGCGAGTCGCGCGTGATCTGTGTTGAGCACTAAAAAGGCCGCCGGGCGATCCCGGCGGCCTTTTTTTTAATCTCGCGCTCAACCTTCTGCGCGTGATGGACCTTGCTTAGAAGTCCACGAAGCTCTCCAGCTGCTTGGCGCGGCTGGGATGACGCAGCTTCTTAAGCGCCTTGGCCTCGATCTGACGGATACGCTCGCGGGTGACGTTAAAGTCCTGACCGACCTCTTCCAGGGTATGGTCGGACTTGCCGCCGATACCAAAGCGCATGCGCAGCACCTTCTCCTCACGCGGGGTAAGCGTGGAGAGCACCTTGCGGGTCTGATCGGAGAGGTTGGAGTTGACCACCGCCTCCGACGGGTTGACCGCTTCGTCGTCCGCGATGAAATCGCCCAGCGAGCTGTCCTGCTCTTCGCCGATGGGCGTCTCCAGGCTGATCGGCTCCTTGGCGATCTTGAGCACCTTGCGCACCTTCTCGACCGGCATATCCATCTTATCGGCGATCTCATCGGGCGTAGGCGGACGTCCCAGGTCCTGAACCAGGTAGCGCTCGGTGCGGGCGAGCTTGTTGATCGTCTCGATCATGTGCACCGGGATACGGATGGTACGGGCCTGGTCGGCGATCGCGCGGGTGATCGCCTGGCGAATCCACCAGGTCGCATAGGTCGAGAACTTATAGCCACGCTGGTACTCGAACTTATCGACCGCCTTCATCAGGCCAATATTGCCCTCCTGAATCAGGTCCAGGAACTGCAGCCCGCGGTTGGTGTACTTTTTGGCGATCGAGACCACCAGACGCAGGTTCGCCTCCACCAACTCGGCTTTGGCGCGCTCGGCGATCTTCTCCCCGGCGAGCACCGCCTGGTAGGTGATGCGCAGGGAGTTCACCGACTGGCCGGCTTCGATCTCCACCGCACGCACCCGGCGACGCAGGCTGCGCATCTCCTGATAGATCTCGTTGAAGCGACCCGCGGTCATCCGGCGGCGCTCCAGGTGCGCCAGCGCAGCTTCATCCCCGGCGCGAATGCCTTTGGCGATCTCGGTGGCCTCGACAAAGTTCAGACGCGTCAAACGCTGAGCCCGGGCCAACTCGCTCTCGGCCTTGTCGATGCGCAGGATCATGCCCTTGAACTTGGCCACGATCTTGTCGGTGTGCTTCTTGGTCAGACGCACGTTCTTCATCAGCGCAAACATCTCGCGACGGTTGGCCTTGATCTCTTCGCGCAGCTTTTTGCGATCGACCAGCGAGATCCCCCGACGGGTGATCAACTCCTCGCCCAGCGAGCGATTGCGCCGGTGCAGCTGGCGCACCCGATCGATCTGATTGAGGAACCAACGCATGCGCTCATCGAGGCTCATCTCGATGACGTTGCCCTCTTCATCCCGCGGCAGATCTTCGGGGTTGGGCGCCTGAAGCACGCTGGTCAGCTTAACCTTCTGAGCCTGCACGCGGTTGCCGAGCAAAATCATCTCGCGCACCCCCACCGCCGTGCTGAGCACCACGGTGAGGATCGTCTTCTCGCCCTCTTCAATACGCTTGGCGATCTCAACCTCGCCCTCGCGCGTCAGAAGAGGAACCTGACCCATCTTGCGCAGGTACATGCGCACCGGATCGGTTCCCTTCACAAAGTCGTCGCTGCCCTTGGTCACCTTGGCTTTTTGCGCCTTGGTATGCGGCACATCCTCATCGGGCTCGACCGGCGGCTTGTACTGCGCCGGCTTGTCGACCATCTGAATCCCCAGCTCCTCGAAGAGCATCATCATATCATCGAGCTGCTCACTGGAGAGCGTCCCCGCAGGTAGCGAGTTGTTGACCTCGTCATAGGTCAAAAACCCCTTTTCCTTCCCCATGTCGATGAGCTTTCGAACTTCCAGACTGGTCGCTCGAGGGTTCGATTGGGCTGTGAACATCAAACTTCTCCTTGGTACGTGCCACTTCGACCGACGCGTTCGCGGTCGGCGCTGTCGTCGCGTTTACTCCCCCACCCCCGTCTAGATAGATGGTCGAGGAGGCCGGGGCAAGAAACTGCGCTCCGAGATGATTATTCCGGGCGAACTCAAAGGATTTCGCTAAATTATCAACGCCTTATCCTGGCTAAAGGGGTTGTGGAATGGGGTGCTCTCAGCCGGCCGTCGACTTCGCCGCATTCGCATCGAGGTCGAGGGCTTTGCGAAACTGCCGAACCTGCTCAAGTTGTTCACTGATCTGCGCAAAACGCTCGCGCTCGCTACGAAAGTCGATCCCTTCGAGCTCGCGCTGCAGGTGCTCATCCATACGCACCGCCCAGGCCTTTTTAAGGGTTCGCACGCAATCGCGATACCAGCGCAACGCCTCATCCGGTGCATACAGACGTTGACTCTCAACCTCGGCGAGCGCCTCGATCACCGTCTGACGCATCCCGCCGGGCGGGGTGGCCTCCAGGAGTAGCGGCCGATTGATACCTTGATGGTGTTGATAGTGGTTTTGGACCACGTGCAAGAAGTCGGCAAGTTCTTGACTGAACAGCAGTTTGTCAAGCTCTTCGCGGAAAAAGTCGGCCAACCACACGGGTTGATCAAGCAGGACGGCCAGCACACCATACTCTGCGCTCAGAAGTCGGGTGCCCTGACTGGCCTTGAGCACCGCCGCTTTAGCCTGATCGCGACGCTCCGCGGGGCGCTTGAGATAGTCTTTTAAAAGCGCCGGATCAATGCTCAGTCGACGCGCGATCTCCCGGGCATAATGTTCCCAGGCCGCCGGCTCGCTGATCAGGTTAAGCACCGCGCTGACCTCTTCGAGGGCCCCGATGCGCGCCTCGATCGTGGCGCCTTCCACCGGCTTGATCACCCGCTCGATCGCCCAGCCCGCCAGGGGTTGCGCTCCTTCAATGCGCGCGCGCAGCGCCTGGGCGCCCTCGCGGCGCACGAAGGTATCGGGATCGTCGGCCTCATCAAAGCGAACTACCAGGGCCTCCAGCCCGGCGCTCTCCAACGCGCCCAGACAGCGCAACGTGGCCTCCTCTCCGGCGGAGTCGCCATCAAACGCGATGACCACCCGGCGCGCATAGCGCTTGAGCAGGCGAGCCTGAACCTCGGTCAGGGCGGTGCCCATGGGCGCCACGGTCATCTCCACGCCGGCCCCGTGGAGTGCGATCACATCGAAGTTCCCCTCCACCACCAGCGCGAGCTCTTCTTTACCAATGGCCGACTTGGCGACCTCCAGCCCGTAGAGCTGCTCCCCTTTGGTGTAGAACGAGGTCTCCGGGGAGTTGATGTATTTTGCTCCGCCCCCATCGCTGGCCAGGGCGCGGCCGCCAAAGGCCAGAGTGTTCCCCCAGACGTCGACCACCGGGAAGACCACCCGGTGACGGAAGCGATCGTAAAAACCGCCCTTGTTGTTGGGGATGACCAGCCCGGCCCGCTCGAGCCAGCTGGGCTTATACCCCTGCTTTCCCAGCGCGTTGATCGTGTGATCCCATCCCTCCGGCGCGTACCCCAGACCGAAGCGACGCGCGGTGGCTTCATCAATGCCGCGCTCCGCCAGGTAGCGACGGGCCACTTCACCGCGCGCGCCCCAGAGCTGAGCCTCATAAAACTCACGCGCCGCGCCCATGATCGCCAGATAGGCCTTTTTGCCTTCCCGACGCTTGCGGGCGCGCTCAGCCTCCTGAGGGCTCTCCTCCGGGATCTCCACACCGGCGCGCTCAGCAAGCGTGCGTACGGTCTCCGGAAAGCTCCACCCCTCGATCGACATCAGAAACTGGATGACGTTGCCACCCTCGCTGCAGCCGAAGCATTTGTAGATGCCCATGCCCGGATGCACGTTGAAACTGGGGGTGTTTTCCTCATGAAAAGGACACAGCCCCTTGTAGTTATGACCGGCGCGCTTGAGCGAGACGTACTGCTGGATCGTCTGCAAAATATCCGTGCGAGCGAGCACGTCTTCAATCACGGACTGCGGTATCAATCCCATGAAGTCTCATCGTACGGGGGAGGGAGTCGCCGGAAGCCCGGACTAGAAGAGAAGGCCGCCGACATATCGCGAGCCACGCGCGTCGAAGCCCTGGCGCGCGGTGAACCGACGGGCCCCTGTGCCGACGAAGAGGTCGGCACAGGGGAGACGCCGGTCGATCAGTGTAACAGCCGGTCTCCCCCTGTCAAATTTGGTGGAGTATTAGCGCTCCACACAGTAAGCGCCCGGCGCGAGCGTGGGGAGGTCATCACGGCAGCGCTCGTCGTCCTCACAGTCGTCGCAGGGGCAGTTAAGACAGCCACGTGCCGGCCGCACATCGGTACACCCGACACCGCCCCAACTCCGACGGCATATCTGATCGGCGGAACAGACTTCGCCACAGGTATTGCCGCCAATAGCTTCCGGCCCACAGTAGAGCGCGTGGACTCGTTCATTCAGCGGAATGCAGGCGAGTCCCGCACCCTGGGAGCACTCGTACTGCACCCAATCCTCACATCCACCAGAACCACAGGTACCGGCCTGGCAATGCCCCAGATTGCAACTGGTATCACAGGCGCCGCAGTGACGCGGATCGCGCTCGGTATCGACGCATTCACCGCCGCAGAGCGTTAATCCGGGACGGCACTCGCACTGGCCCAGATTGCAGATCGCGCCGTCGGGACAGGTGTTGCCGCAGCTGCCGCAGTTGTTGGCATCGCGCATCACCTCCACGCACTCGTGCTCCTGACCGCAGGCTTCCATCTGACCGCTGCACTCACACTGCCCGTTCAGACAAACTCCGAAGCCCTCATCGCAGGCATTGCCGCAAGCACCGCAGTGGAGCGGATCGCTTAAGAGATCCACCTCCATGCCATCGCAGGTATCGGGCGGGGTACCGCTGTCCGGCGTGCCCGTATCTGGCGTGCCCGTATCTGGCGTACCCGTATCTGGCGCGCCCGTATCTGGCGTACCCGTGTCCGGCGTACCCGTGTCCGGCGTGCCCGTATCTGGCGTACCCGTGTCCGGCGTACCCGTGTCCGGCGTACCTGTATCAGGCGCGCCCGTATCAGGCTGAGAGCCACTCACATCCGCGCCGGAGTCACCGGATGCGTCGGGATCGCCGATGTTCCATCCCGTATCGTCCTCCGAGGAGTACGCGGGCGTTTGCGGATCAAAGCTGCATCCTCCCAGCCCCAGGCCCACCACCATCAACGCCGCAAAGATCCGCCGCTTGCTCATCATCGCCTCATCCTCTGTGTGCACAAAATATGCGGGGGCATGTCATCGTTATCTTCAGGCCCCCCCGCTGCGCGGGGCGGCCACACAAGCTGTACTCGACGGTTCCCAGTTTAGGCGATCGTCGGGCAACTCGCCACTTGGCAACATCTTTCGGCGGGTGTAGCTCTGCGCTCCCCCCCCCGCGACGCCTGCTCACCCGGCGTCCACCCGCAACGTGCGAGGCCCCCCTGTGACACATCCTTCGACCGAGACTTATCTGCGCGGCCCCTGGGGCAGCTCCGTACGTATTGAAGACGATCTGTGGCGGCTGCGCCTGAAAAACCCCGTCGGCACGCTGCTGGTCAACACCTTTGTATACCGCCACCGCGACACGCTGGCCGTCATCGATCCGGGCTGGCCCTGGGATCTGCAACTTCTTGAAGATGCGTTGGTAGAGCTGGGATTCGGGGGCATCGCGGCGGTCACCGACTGGCTGTACACCCACAGCCACATCGATCACATGGGCTCGGCCGCGCTTTTGCAACAACGCAACGATGCCCCGCATATGATCTGGCCCTGGGTCGAGGCCGAGCTGGGGCAGTGGCATCACTATCAGGATCGCGTCAACGACTGGACCCCCTGGGTCGAAGAGGCCTTTGCGGAGCCGCTGCGCTCCAAGATCCTGGCCGCCAGGCTCGGTCGGAGCGCCGGGGGTGCGCGCATGCTCGAGAACTTCGGCCCCGGCGCGCTGACCCACACTCGACGCTACGAGATCGGCGAGTCGATCGCCGTGGGCGCGCTGCGGCTGCAACTGGTCGATGCCCGCGGCCACGATCCGAGCCACCTCGCCCTGTGGGAGCCCACTCGCCGGTGGCTCTTCTCGGGCGATCTATTGCTGGCCATGCCCAGCCCACTGAGTCGGGCGATGGGCGACGATCTCGATCTTTACGAGGCCAGCCTGCGCCGCGTCTCCGACCTCCCGGCAGAACTCCTGCTCACCGGCCATGGCACCCACCAGCGCGGCGATGATATCGCCCGGGCCGTGGAGCGCTCCGCCCACCAGGTGGAGAGCCACGACCTTGCGCTTCGCCAGGCCCTCAACGCCGAACCCACCGATCTTTACACGCTGGCCACGCGCATGGTCGGCGGCAAAGAGCTGGAGCCCACCTCACGCTGGTGGGTGTACCTGGCCAACACCGACACCCATCTCCAGCGCCTGGTCGCGCGCGGCGAAGCGCGCCGCCTCGACTCCGATGAGGGGCCGCGCTACGTCACGCGCTAACCCCCTGCGCTTCGGCCAGAACGGGCTCCGCGCCCGTCCGCCCAAAGCTCCCTCTCTAACCAGACCAACGCAAAAAGCCCGAGGCTGCTCGCAGCCTCGGGCTTTTTGCATGATGCGCTAAGACGCCCTTATTCGACCGTCACACTCTTGGCCAGGTTGCGCGGCTGATCCACATCGGTGCCCTTAAAGTCGGCGATGTGATAGGCAATCAGCTGAACGGCCACCACCGAGATCAAGGGCTGCACAAACTCCGGAACCTCCGGTAGTCCGATGACCACATCGGCAAACGCCTCCAGCCGGGAGTCATCCTGATTCCCGATGGCGATGATGCGTCCGCCGCGCGCGCGAACCTCTTCGAGGTTGGATGCCGTCTTCTCATAGACCCGGTTACGAGGGCATAGCACCACCACCGGAAGCTGCTTGTCGATCAACGCGATCGGGCCGTGCTTCATCTCACCGGCCGCGTAACCTTCGGCGTGGATGTAGCTGATTTCTTTGAGTTTCAGCGCCCCTTCGGCAGCGATAGGGAACTGATTGCCTCGCCCCAGATACAAGAAGGAGTGCGAACGGGAGAACTGACGCGCGATCGTCTCGTAGGGCGCCATATCCCGCAGCATCACCTCCATCTCGGCGGGCACCTGCCGCAACGCCTCAATGAGTTCGCGAGCCTGCTCCTCGCCAAGCGCGCCCCGAAGCTGCCCCAGGCAAATCGCCAGCATCCCCATGGCCGCCAGCTGCGTGGTGAACGCCTTGGTGCTGGCCACACCGATCTCGGGGCCAGCGTGCGTGTAGAGCACCCCGTCACTCTCGCGGGCAATGGTCGACTCGATCACATTGCAGATGCACAGGGTGCGCGCGCCCAGGGCGCGCGCCTCACGCAGCGCCGCCAGCGTATCGGCCGTCTCGCCAGATTGGCTCACGCCAATGACCACCGTATTGTTGCTGACAATCGGATCGCGGTAGCGGAACTCGCTGGCCAGCTCCACCTCCACCGGGATGCGAGCGTGTTGCTCGATCATGTAGCGACCGACCTGCGCAGCGAAGTAGCTGGTGCCACAGGCCACAAACACCAGCTTGTCGATCGCCTGCACCGAGGCCTCATCCAGTCCCAGCTCGGGCAAATTGACTTCGCCACGCTCCACACTCACCCGACCGCGGAGCGTATCGATGATGCGAGCCGGCTGCTCAAAGATCTCCTTGAGCATGAAGTGCTTGTAACCCTGCTTCTCCGCCGAGATCGGATCCCAGCTGATGCGCTTGACCGGCCGTTCCACCGACGCGCACGCCGAGTCAAAAATCTGCAGCCCCTGGCGACTAAGCACCGCGGTATCGCCATCTTCCAAAAACACGAACTCCCGGGTGTGACTGAGCACCGCCGGCACATCGGAGGCCGCAAAAGCCCCTCCGGGGCCCGAGGCCACCACCATCGGGGAGGCAAAACGCGCCACCACCAGCTCCTCGGGGTTGTCGCTGAGCATGACCAGCAGCGCGTAGGAGCCCTCAATACGCTCCAGCGCCTGGCAGGTAGCCTGGTGCAGGCTTTCAGCGCCCTGCTCCAGCGCATCGTCGATCAGGTGCGCCACCACCTCGGTATCCGTCTCACTGGAGAACTCACGGCCGCGGGCGCGCAGCTCTTCTTTGAGCTCCATGTAGTTTTCAATGATGCCGTTATGCGCCACCACCACCTGACCGGCGCGGTGCGGGTGGGCGTTGAGTTCGGTGGGCCGTCCGTGGGTTGCCCAGCGGGTGTGTCCCAGACCGATCGTGCCCTCGAAAGGCTCCCGATGGTACGCCGCCTCCAGACGTGCCAACTTCCCCTCGGCGCGGCAGATCTGCACCTGGCCCGCGTCGTCAGCGATGGCGATACCGGCCGAGTCATAGCCGCGATACTCCAGCCGCCGAAGCCCGCTAAGCAGAATATCACTGCACGCCTGCTCCCCAACATACCCCACGATTCCACACATAGAATCCTCGCTCTTTTGATCCGCTCTCGGGACATCCCTGTCGTCGAACTTATCTTGCCCGCCGCCTAAAGCGCCGGCTACCCGGCCGCCCCTCCGGCCTAAATACGGCGAGGCGGCCTCTCGACCGCCTCGCTTCTAGCACATCTTCGGGGTCCTGCTCACCATCAAGGTGCGATCCCGAAACGACAAGGCTCAGGGAGCCTCTTGAAGCTCGGTGGGCACCGTCTCAAAGCGCACCCCGATACTAAACGCGCGCCCCTCCTCGGTATCGACATCCGCCGCACCGGAGAGCAACCCCAGCGCATGGCAGAGCTGAGAGTTGGCCAGCGTCTTACAGGCCGCCGAGGCGTTGTTGCAGTTGCTCACATCGCTCTGCTCGAGCTCGCATACATAACGATCGTTGTTACCGGCGCCGTCGTACGTAAAGAGCAGCGGCGTATCCTGAATGCACTCACAGGCCAGGGCGGCTTCGTTCATCGACTCAAAAAAGCGATCGCGTAAAAGCACACCGGCGAGCTCTCCTTCCATAAGCCCAAAACCTCCACCGGCCTGAAGATCGGCCGGCGGGTCTTCGACCACCCGGGCACGGATCTGCACATCGGTCAGCTCCAACACGATCGCGTCGAGCATCCCGGGAAACGCGGCGTTGAGCTTGCCGCCGGTGGCCCGCAGCGTGCCCCCCTCATCCACCCGAGCCGAGGCAAACGCAAAGCGCGGCTCCCCGCCTTCATAACTCTCGGCGCTGACCACCACCGAGCCCTCCCCGGCCAGGTTCGTCGTCGGTGTTTCCACCGAATAATCCCCTTCCAACACCTTGAGTTCCAGGGCGGAATCAAACGCGGTGTTGCCCCAGTCGCGGGCCTCCATCAAGTACATAAGCAGCCCGCGCTCAATGGCGAGCGCAATATTTCCATTGACGTCTCCCCCCAGGAAGGGCCCCAGCGCGCCCACCACATCGGCGCCCAAAAAGTTATCGATGCGATCATCGCCGTTGAGATCGGCGCAGCAGGTCTTGTCGGTCACGATCTCAAACTTCGAGAAGAGGCTCCCCGGACCATAAGGCCCCTGCGGGCAGGCAGCATCGTCCGAAGGATAAGCACACGCCACCGGCGGGTAGTCCTCCTCATCGGGCCCCGGATCGGTGTCCGGCACGCTGCTGTCTGGGCCACCATCCTCGGCAACATCTTGCGCGTCAGGGTCAGAATCCACATCCCCCCCGCTTTCGGCGTCTCGCTCCTGGCCCCCGACGTCGGTGCCACTCTCGGCATCGAGCCCATTCGTGCCCCCGGGAGCGTCTCCGGTACATCCCGCGCCCACCATCCAACCTGCAGCCAGTATCACCAGCGCCAGAACTCGGAGTCGATCTCTCATGGCCTGCCTCTCTTCTTTCCAAAACTCATATTCCGACGCCTCGTCGCAGAGTGTGCCCCTGCATGACCGACGCACGCATCACGTATCGTGGATAGCCCACCATGGTAGCGACAGCCCCCCGAGCTTTGCAAACGCCGCAGCGCGTCATCGACGAGTCCCGGTCCTCTCTCAGCCGATCTCCACCTCGCCATGGGAGAGCACCGGCTGGCCCTTCTCATTCAACGTCTCCAACAAAAAACGCCCCGGCTCCCGCTCCCGAATCTGCGTACTCAAGCGCTCGCCACGAAAGACCGGTCGGGCAAAACGCACCTTGATGCGCCGGAGCCGCTCCACACGCCCCTGAGCCACGCCGTCGACAGCGGCCCGGGCCGCAAAGGCCATGGTGCAGAGACCATGTAAGATCACATCGGGCAGCCCGGCAGCCTTTGCCACCGACGCATCCAGGTGAATGGCGTTATGATCTCCAGAAGCCGCGGCGTAACGCCGGGGTTGATCCTCAGCCACGACCTCCTCCTGGCTGAAGATCACCTCTGGAACATCGGGGGCCGGCTCGGCCGGTGAGTTCTTCGGAGCGGCGCGCTTCGCCTCGCTTTGCGGCGCCGGAGCCCCGGGCGACCGCTTGCGCACAAAGAGCGTGCTCACCGCCTCCACCACCGCTTCGCCCTCCCGCATCAGATGCTGACGCACCTGAACCAGCCAGCCCGACGATTTCTCCTCCACCGACGCAATCTCAGCCCTCGGCACCACCAGGTCCCCGGGACGAAGGACGTCGTAAAAGATCATCTCCTGCTCGCCATGCACCAAACGCAGAAGATCGACCGCCAGCTCCTCATCGGCCAGCACCGCCTCCAACCCACTGAAGAGAGGTTGCACCGCAAAAAGAGGCGCAGCCACCAGCCCTCCTTCCACTTCCTCGCTCAAGTAGCGCGGCTGACGCTCGTGAACCGCCTCGGCATACGCGATCATCTCCGGCGCGGTGAGACGACGCGCGGGCATCTCAAAGGTCTTGCCCACCGCCGCCTCACGAGGGCCCTGGGCGTGCGGAGATGCCTGACCGACGATGCCCTCACGCGCCTCCTCCCGGGCCACATCCTCACAGCCTCCTCTCCCGATGACGCTTCGGGGCCTGGCCGTAATCGCCTCAAAATGAGCCCCGACCTCTTCGAGCGTCCAGGGCTCTTCTCGCGCCACCCCGGGGGTGGTCTCCACCACATACTCAAAGTAGTGGCGCCCGTGCGCCCCGAACACTCGCCCCGTCACCCCGGCGGACTCCTCGCTGGCCAGCCAGAGCACCAGCGGCGCCACGTCTTCGGCGCGAAAGCTCTCCGGCACCTCCGCCAGCGCCTGGCTCATACGGGTCTTTGCCAGCGGCGCGATCGCGTTGCAGGTAATGTTGTAGCGCGCACCCTCCAGCGCCACCGTACGCGTAAGCCCGGCAATTCCCGCTTTGGCCGCCGCATAATTGGACTGACCGAAGTTCCCCTTGAGACCGGCATACGAGGAGGTGTTGATGATGCGCCCCCCACGACCGCTGCGAAGCATCTGCTCAAAGGCAAAACGGGTGACCAGAAAGGTGCCCTTAAGATGCACATCCAGGACCTGATCCCACATCTGCTCCTTCATGCGCACCAGCGTCTTATCCCGCAGAACGCCGGCGTTGTTGATGAGCACATCCAAACGCCCAAAGCACTCGACGGCCCGCGCTACCATCGCCTGGGCGTCGGCTCGCCAGGCCACCGAGCCGCGATCCGCCACCGCTTCTCCCCCCAGCGCCCTGATCTCGGCCACGACCTCTTCGGCCAGACTCACCAGGGCATCATCGCGCGGCTCACAACCCGGGTCGTTGACCACCACCTTTGCCCCGGCCGACGCCAGCGCCAGTGCATAGGCCCGCCCCAGCCCCTGACCGGCCCCGGTGACCAACGCGACTTTTCCATCAAACGCACCCATCCTCACTCCTCTGCTGGCGTCTCGACCGGGCTCGCCACGCCGCATCCCCCCGGATCCACGTGCCCCTCCGCACGGACCACCGCCCGCCCAGCCCAGGCCCCGCCCTCACGAGGCTCACGCCCTGTTCAGCCGGGAGGCCAGCTAAACGCCCGTCCGCCCAGCACATGGACATGCAGGTGAAAGACCGTCTGCCCGACCTCGGCGCCGTTGTTGATCACCAGGCGAAACCCGCTCTCCTCCAGCCCCTCCAGCCGGGCCACCTCTTTTGCCGCCAGCATCAACTTGCCCAGCAAGAGCGCGTCGTCCTGGTGGGCCTGCCCCACATGCACGATCGAGCGCTTGGGAATCACCAGCACATGCACCGGGGCAGCCGGGTTGATGTCACGAAAGGCCAGCACCTCATCGGTCTCGTAGACTTTGTCGCAGGGGATCTCCCCGCGAATAATTTTCGAAAAGATCGTCTCTTCGCTCACCTTCTCTCCTTACATTTAGCCGATACATCACCACAGACATCCGGCGATCGATTCGCCTCACCCATCCCCCCGATCGCTGCACAGGTGTTCCTAGTGCCGACAAACCATAGGCTCGCCGGCCACCTTTGCCAAACCACTTCCCACCCGACCGTACGATACGTCTGGACATCACAACGTCCCCCGCACGCTCCCGGCCCTCCACAGCCCGGGGAGTCACATCTATGTATCCCTCCGCCGGCCTTCCTCGCCACGAGCTCCTGCGCTCCCGGGCAAAGACCAGCCGCGCTTTGATTTGATCGGCTCGATCCCTTATCGTGACGCCCCTCTTAAATACGGCGAACCATCCCCCTCTGAAGTCAGGGGCCCCCTGAGCGGACCTCCTATCCGCACTCTCCTCGAGAGGAGAGCTGTCCGTGACCGGTGTTGGGCTTGCCTCCGACACACATCGACTTTGACGACTTTGTTGCCCCCCATGGGAGTCTCCATGCGTCACCTTTTTGCACGATCATTGTTTCGAACGTCGCTGCTTCTCAGCGCCGGTCTCCTGACCACCGCCTGCAACATCGGCGACACGGCCAACCGCCCACCCACGCCCGAGGCTCAGGTAGACGGTGGAGACACCAGTTCAGAGCCCGACCCGCAGGATCAAGAGGACACCGGCACCACCCCCGATCCCGACCAAGATGCAGATCCTGAGCCCGAGTCCCAGGTGGGCTCGATGCTCCAGCAACGCGCCGGCGCCCGAGAAGCCAGCTCGCCAAACTACCGCCTGCGCATGAACCTGGGCGCCCCCACCGCCGCCCCGGCGGAAAGTGCCAACCACAAAGTCCGACCAGCGGTCGGTGCCGGAAACTAATACCGTACGACCCATGACTAAAACCGAGCCCGTCTGCCCTGCGCAGACCTCGGCCAAACCCCGGGGAGCCCCCTGTGAACCTCTCAAAAATCGCTACCAGCCTCGCTGCAGCCCTGGCGGCCATCGCCATCGCGCTGCCGACAGCCTTCGCCGAAGTTCCCACCTTTTACCCGGTCCAGGGTTACCTGACAGACGCCGATGGAAACCCCATCGACGGAGAGGTCGACATCCGCTTCCGCCTCTACGATGACGCCGATAACGAGGTGTTCACCGAGCTGGCTGCGGTCACCGTCAATCAGGGCGCGTTCACCCACAACGTGGGCACGATCACCAGCCTTGATGCCGAGCTCTTCGCGCAGTTCTCCGCCCTGACCCTGGGCGTTAAAGTGGGCACCGACACCGAGATGGCTCCGCGTCTGGAGGTGGGCTCGGTGCCCTACGCCGCCCGAGCAGCCAGCGCCGCCAACGCCGAAACCCTCGACGGCAACGCCGCCACCGATTTTGTCGCTCAGGGCCAGGCCGGCGCCATCACCGCCCCCATGCTCGCCGAGGGCGCGGTCACCCTGGACGCCGTCGAGGGTGCACTCCCGATCTACCGGGTCACCAACCAGTACTGCGACGTACGCCCGGGCACGCTGTCTTTCAACGACACGTGCTACGCCAACCAAAAACTCGTCAGCACCTGCAACAACACCTGCAACCTGTCTGAAGTTCGCGTGCGAAATTGCGATGGCGAGTGCGGATGCATGTCCATCGCAATCTCCGGCCCACTATGCCCGATTGGCGTGAGTTGCCCGCCCAGTCCCTGGCCCAATGGGCCTCGATGCAACAACACCCTGGTCGGCCACATCCTGCCCCAGTGATGTCTGGCCTATCACTGCTGCCACGAGCTAAGGCGCTACCGCGCGCCTGAAGTCTGCAGCCCGCATTGCGAAACCCGCCCCGGCCTGACCGGCAGCGGGTTTTGGGGTTCTTGGACCAGTGCCAGGCGTGCGCGCATCTTCGAGCGCCTGACACCCGGTCACACCTCGAAGGTGTACACACGCCTGGCACCCGCTCCCTCCCCTGATGTCGCCACTCGAAAGCTCTAAGGCAGCGCGCGCATCGCCTCTTCAAAAGGCCGCACACGATTGCCGTAGAAGTAAATCACCTCCAGCTTCTGCAGCATCACCCCGTCGGCCCAGCTCTTGACCACCTCGGGCACGTGATACATCCGCAGATACTCCAGCCCTTCGTAAACCACCCGATCGGGGGCGGCCTCATGCAGAAATGGCGAGAGCTGCACCCGACCGGCCCGCTCCAGCAGCTTGAGGCGAGCGAGCGCATCTTCCACAGCCTGGTGGACCTCCTCCCAGGGAAGGATCTCTTCGGCCCCAAAGCGCACCAGCCGGTACACATCCCAGCTCGGGAAACGTCGCTGCAAGAGATCGAAGAGCACCCAGCTGACCACCTGCGTGGGCATCAGCACTGTATGCTCCAGAAACGCCTGCGCGATGCGCTCCCCGGCAAAACGCGTGTACTGTCGATCGCGTGCCAGGTCTTCGATCACCTCGCCAGAGCGCGCCGAGCGCACGTAGTCAATCCGCTCCACGCGCCGGCCGCGACTGTCGTAGCTCTCCCCGTCCACCCGCACCTGGTTGCCAAAAGGATCCAGCGGCTGCCCAAAGCGCAGGATCGTGGTGGAGTCCATCTTCATGGTGTTCATCACAAAGCGCGTGATCGCCGAGAGCTGGTTGAACTCATCGTTCTCCAGCAGGTAGCGCCCCTTGCCCTCGCGCCGGAAGTGATCCTGGATCAGGCTATCGGCCTCCAGCACCAGGTTGTAGTTGATGGTCAGGGGCACAATGTACACCGGCCGGGCCTGCGGATCGCGCATCAGGTTGTGGATGTAACCACTGAGCGCTGTGCCCAAAAGTCCCAGCTTCAGGTGTTGCTCCACGGCATTGGAGCGGCTGCGCGTACCACCGGGGAAGAAGAGGCTGTGATACCCCCGCTCGATCAGTACCTGGGAGTAGGTCTTGAGCACATCTTTGTAGAGACGATGCTGCAGGCGCCGATCGACCTTGTACGCCCCCAGGTTCTGCATAAAGAAGCTCATCAGCGGGTTGGTAAAGAGGTTCTTACCCGCGCCATACGTCACCGGCGGGAGTCCCGCCTCATAGAGGGCCCAACCCACCAGGATCGAATCCATATTCGAGCTATGCGTGGGCACAAAGACCAGGGTGCCCTTCTTGGCCAGCACCCGCAGCGTGGCCAGATCGCCCTGCAAGACCACCCGCTGGGTCAGATCCCGCACATGGGAGAGCGCCTCGCTCAACTCCCCCAGGCGAGTGGGCATGGCGGCCACCCGGGGCAAGTCCTGGGCTTTGAATAAAAAGCTCAAACCGATGGGCAGCGCCCCGGTCGCCACTTTATAGACCCAGGGGTTGAAGCGCCCGGCCACGTCATCGGCGTAGCTCTCTACGAGCGACCACAAGATCTCGCGTTTTTTGGGCTCGGGCATCGTCGCCAGCTTGCGCGACATGTGTCGCCACCAGCCACTGGAGCGTACTTCTTCTTCGACGCCGCGTTCCTTCTGCAAACGTGCGATCTCCTGATAGGCCGCATCGTTGAGCACATACTCCAGCCCGGCGCCACTTGCCCCCCGCGAGGCACGCACCACATCGTTGAACGCGCGACGGCTGACCTCGGCAACCAACTTCGGGCGCTCGGTGGCCAGTCGAAAGAGGGGCGAACTCTCCTGCTTGCTCAATGCGTCAAACATCGGGCGCCTCACTTAAAAAAGTCGTCATCGGCGGCGCCATCGTAGCCGCGCGACACTCCGCTGGCAACGCAGCACCGCGCCTCCCAACTACGATCGAACGCCTGGCACCCGCACTCCCCCATCACGATCGAACGCCTGGCACCCGCGCTTCCCAACTACGATCGAACGCCTGGCACCCGTACACGAAACAAAAGATCGAACACCTGGCACCCGCACGCCCCTACCCCACCCGACGCTCCACCGGGGATCAGATCCCGGCCTCGCGAATCCAGGCTCCCAGAGCCTCCATCCCCTCGTCGATCGTGCGCTGAGGATGGTAGTCGAAGTCCTGTTTGGCCGCCGAGATATCAAAGTAGTGCGCCGTGGAGAGCTGCTTGGCCAAAAAGCGCGTCATCAGCGGTTCCTCGCGCTTGCCCAGCAGGCGGTAGCCCGTCTCCAGCACCCAGCCCACCGCGTAGGCAACCTTCGCCGGCACCTCGGCAGTTAAGGGCTCCAGACCACCGCTGACCAGGATCTTGTCGATCAGCGCGCCCACCGCCATCGGCTCATCCTGCGTAATAAAATAGGCCTTTCCGGCGGGCCGCCCGTGGGTGGCCAGCGCCTGAGCCGCCAGCAGATGAGCCCGGGCGGCGTCGTCCACATACACCGAATCCACCAGCGCCCGACCGTCACCGACCCGTTTGAGCTTTCCTCGGCGCGCCCGATCGATGATGCGCGGCACCAGGTGATTATCCCCCGGACCCCAGATCAGATGCGGGCGCAACGCCACCGTCTGGAGCGTCTCCGAAGTGGCCGCCAGTACCGCCTGTTCCGCCCGGGCCTTGGTCTCGGGATACGCCGTGAGATAACGCGTGGGGTAGGGCACCGACTCATCCACCCCTTCCAGCGCCCCCTCGCCATACACCACGCTGGGCGTGCTCGTGTAGATCAGGCGAGCAACCCGATGCTCCCGACAGGCCTGGAGGATGTTTTCGGTGCCGACCACATTGGCCTGATAATAGGCCTGATACGGACCCCACACCCCGGCCTTGGCCGCCACATGGTAGACCTCTTCACAGCCCTGTACCGCCCGACTCACCGCCGCGGCATCCGAAAGATCACCGCGTACGACCTCCACGCCCTTCTCCCGCAGATGCGGGTAATCACCCCGGGCCAACGAGCGCACCTGATCGCCACGCTCCAGAAGCTGATCGACGATTGCCTCGCCAAGAAACCCACCACCACCGGTGACCAGAACCTTCATCTGAGCTGCTCCTGCGCCCACTCGGTGAGGGCTTCTCGAAAAATTTTGGAGTTATGCCGCACGTCCACCGGGAACCCGCCATGAAAGAGGATCTCGTGGATCGTCTGCGTCTTCTCATGCGCCTGACCGAGCGCCAGAAGTTCGCGGCGCACATCCTCTCGCACCGCCCCCTGATGCTCGCTCTCCAGCTCCACACACAACACCGGCACGCGCTTGCCGGCTCGGAGTACGCCGACCAGCGCCGTACGAAAGACCTTCGGATGGGTATTGAAGATCGCCTCCACCGGGATGGTGAACATCGTGCTCCCATCGTCGAGCACCACCCGATGCGTCTTACGTCCGCAGAACCACATCCGCCCCTGCGCATCAAAGTAACCCACATCGCCCATGCGATGACGCACCTGGTCGCCATCGGCGATCTTTGCGTCACGCGTAGACGCCTCGCGATTAAAATACGCGCGGGTAACCTGCGGGCCCCGGACCACAAACTCCCCGATCTCACCGGCCGGCAACACCTGTGCGTCCTCCCAGCGCGCGATCGGCTTATCGCTAATCGCTATCACCTCAACCTCCACGCCCGCCACCGGGAGGCCCACGCAGACCCCCTGCCCCTGATCGGTGGCCGCGGCGGTCTCTCCCAGGATCATCTCGCTGCCAATCGACGCCACCGGCAGCGACTCGGTCGCCCCGTACGGCGTAAAGATCTGCGCCCCCTCATCGAGCATCGCCTGCACCCGCCCGAGCGTGACCGCCGGCACCGGCGCCCCGGCCGAAATCACCCGCTGGAGCCCCGGCAGCCGCTCACCATGCTCCTGGCCATAGCGTCCCAGGCGGTTGAGCACCGCCGGGGAACCAAACATGTTGGTCACGCCCATCTGTTTGATGGGCTCGATGAGGTGGCGTGGGTCAACCTCCCCGGGCTTGGAAAAGTCCATCTCGGGGAGCACCGTCGTCATGCCCAGCGCCGGATCAAAAAGCGCAAAGAGCGGGAAGGTCGGCAGATCGATCTCCCCGGGCTCAATCTCGTAGGTCGCTTTGATCAACTCCACCTGCGCCTGAAAGTTCCCATGGGTGTACTCCGCCCCCTTGGGCACCCCGGTGCTGCCACTGGTAAACAAGATCGCGGCCAGCTCATCGGCGCGCACCTGCGGGGGCTGCCAGCCGGTGGCCCGAGCCCCGAGCTCTTGCACCTGCTCCAGCGTATGCCCGCCCCACAGCCAGCGCCGACCCACCGTCACCGTGTGCTCCACCGTCCCACGGCCCCAGCCCAGCACCAGACGAGCGGCATGCGCACTCGGAATGCCGATAAACGCCTGCGGCGCAGCCTCGGCCAAACATACCTTCAGATTCTTGATGCCCATCCCCGGGTCGACCAGCACCGGCACCACTCCGGCCTTAAAGAGCCCGAAGGTCAGTGCAAAGAACTCCATCGACGGCTTGACCATCAACACCGAGCGGGTTCCCGCCCCGATGCCAATGGCATGCAGCCCGGCGGCGATCTCATCGCTAGCCCGATCAAGCTCGGCGTAACTGGTGGTCTGATAACGCCAGGTGCCATCGGGAGCACGGGCAATGGGAAGATGGATCGCCGGCGCATCGGGCATCGCCCGGGCCATCGCCGTGATCGCCCGCGCGATATTCGGGTCGGAGCTCGCCGCCCCCACTTCTTCTGTGCTGGGGGCCACGCTCATTTCGACTCCCAGGCGTCGGTCGACCCGATAAACTCCACGATCTTCGGAATCAGGTCCTTGCGGCGATCTTCGAGCACGTAATGTCCGGCTTCCGGATACTCGACATACGTCGCCTGCGGATAGATCTCCTTCCAGCGCGCCAGAAAGTGCCGATCAAACACAAAGTCCTTATATCCCCAGCCGATAAAAATCGGACGGTCCACCAACTCCCCGAGTCGACTCTCAGTGCTCTTGACCAGCTCCCAGGCCCGATCGCCCGGGCCCAGCGGAATGTCCTGCACAAAGCGCAGGGTGGCGATGCGATGCTCCGGCGTATCGTAGGGCGCCTCGTAAGCCCGGCGCACCTCGGCCGAAAGCGGCGAGGTCACACACACACGCGAAGCGGTCCGACTAAACGCGTTGAGACGCTCCACCAGCGCCGCTCCCACGCCGCTATCGCGAGCCACTTTCAGCGGCAGTGGGAACTTCTTGGTCTGAGGCAACGAAAACGCCCCCGTATTCAAGAGCACGATCCGCCCCACCAGATGCGGATTTCGCACCGCGAAGCTCATCCCGATCATCCCGCCCCAATCATGAAGTACCAGGGTCAACGGCCCTTCCAACTTCAACGACGCCACCAGGCTCTCCAGATCTTCGACCCGGCGCTCCAGGGTATAGGCGTAACTCGCATCGCCCGGCTTATCCGAGCGCCCGCATCCAATATGATCCGGTGCAATCGTGCGGTACTCCCCGCGCAACGCCTCAATGAGGTTGCGGTAATAAAACGACCAGGTGGGGTTGCCATGCACCATCAGCACCGCGGGGCCCTCCCCCTCGTCGACATAGTGCAGGCGATGCCCGCCCTCAACCTCATGAAAGTTCGGCGAGTAGGGAAAGAGCTGCGGGCTGACCACGTCAGTGCCCGGGTGAAGCTGTGGTTGCGTCAAAATCGGATCTCCATCATCGAAGCGTTCAAACCGCTGCCTATCCCCATCAATCCCACCCGGGCGCCGGGTCCAACCCGGCCCTGGTCCACGGCCTTGGCCAGCGCAATCGGGATCGAGGCCGGCCCCACGTTGCCGTGGTCATGGTAAATTTTAAGAAAACGATCCATCGACAGGCCCAGCGCCTCAGCCACCCGCGTCATATGCACGGCGCTCACCTGGTGGGCGCAGACCAGATCCAGCGCCCCGGGCGACCATCCCAGCTCGGCCTGCGCCCGGGCGAAGGTACGCTGACCCAGCTCCACACCGCGCACAAGGAGCATCGCCGCGTCGGTCTCCATCCAGTCGCGTTGCCCGCGGCACAGATCGTTATGCTCGGTGGCAGCCTCGGTCACCGCCCCGATCACCTGCGGGGCTCCATCATTCAGAAGCTCGCGGCGCCCCAGTACCATGGCCGCCGCCCCGGAGCCCAGGGTCAGCGTCGCCAGCTGCTCACGCATCTTCTCCACGGGAAACCCGGGCTCATTGAGCCGCGCGATCGTCGCCTCAATGACCTCCAGGCTCGACTCACCATCGACGATCATCCCGAACTCGATCGAACCACGCTCGATCATGTCCCCCACGATCATCACGCCGTTCAAAAACCCCAGGCAGGCATTGCCCACGTCGAAGTTCAGACAGTGCGACCCCAGCTCCAGCGTGCGATGCACCATCGAAGCCACCGAGGGCTCAATGTAATCCTTGCACACCGAGGTACTTACCAGCACCCCGATCCGCTCGCGGGAGACGTCACTTCGCTCCAGGGCCTTGCGACCCGCCATCGCCGCCGGCACGCTGGCCAGGACTCCCGGCGGCCAGACTCGCCGCTCCGCGATGCCGGTTAGCTGGTAAATCAGCCCCGGTGGCAACCCGGCCCGAGCCATCGCCGACTCCAGTCGAGACTCGATCTCCGCGGAGCTCATCGCCCGTGGCGCCCGCATCTCAGCGATCGCCGCCACACCCACATGTTCAAACTTCACTACGCTCATTGAAACCACCTCTCTTTGCGCCGGGAGTATGCCCGCCGCCCCCTGTCGCATCAAGGCGATCTGCAGGCCGGTCGCCTTGACGCTCCAAGAGCGCCGGTGATAAGACCACGCGTCTTTATGCCCGCCAAACACGCGTGCCCGGAGCACCCGCGGCACAAAGATCAGACCGACGTACTCGTGGTCTGGCTCCACCGGAAGCAGGACCTCGCCCGATGGTTCGTCGCATCGCACCAGGTCCCCTCCACGTCATCCGCTCCACCACCGCCTTTACCGACCGCGCCGAACGACGAGCGGCGCTACGCAGGGATTGCCATGGAAGTCCTCTACATCGCCATCGGGGTCATCGCCTTCATCGCCGGCGTCGTCCTCTTTATGGAAGGCAACCGCGCCAAACGCGCCTACAACGCTGGACTCGCCGAGCTGGAAGAGCGCGAGAAGAAGCTCGAAAAGAAGAGCAGCGCGAAAGCTCCCCAGAAGTCCGCTCCCGATAAGCCCGCCGCCCCGAGCGTCGATACCTCCAAACTCGAACGGCAGCTCTCCGACGCCCAGGCCGATGCCAAAGCACTTAAAACCCAGGTCTACGACCTCAAAAATGATCTGAAAGAGGCCCGTCAAGCCGCTCGCCAGGCCCGCGAAGAAGCCGCCGGCGTCGATCAGAGTGCGCTCGTAGAGGCCCGCGCCGAAATCGCTGACCTTAAAAGCCAGCTGGTCAACGCCAATCAGCGCGTGACCTCCGCCCGCGAAGAAGCAAAGGCGACAATCGAGAAGGCCGCTCAACAACCCGCGCCCGCTGTGGAGAAGACCGAGTTCGATACCGACGAACTCGCCAGACAGCGTGACGAGATTGAGCGACTGCGCGCGCGCATCGAATCTCAGAACAAAGCACAGGCCGATGAGGTCCGCAGCGCCGAACAGGATCTCAAGCGCAAGCTCAGCAAGACCGCCCGCGAAGTCGACAAGCAGCGCCGGCGCGCCGATAACAATGACAAGGCCTACAAAGTCACCCAGCGCCAACTCGACGCTGCCCGCGAGCGCCTTGAGCTGCTCGAAGAAGAGCTCAAGCGGGCCGGCTTCGCCGTGGAGCAGGCCGAAAAGCTCGAAGATGCGCCGCAACAGGCCGACGCGACACCGAGCGTCGAAGAAGCGCAGCTCTCCGAGAGTGAACCGAAGTCTTAAACCTGTGTTAAGGCTCGCCTCGCCATCTTAAAAAGCGCCCGGGAAACCGGGCGCTTTTTTTGTTCCGCGCCATCATCAGCTCCCCTTCTTAAACAGCCCCCCCTACTAACGAGCGAAGTTTTAGCTCGGAGCGGGCCAGCCATCTCGCAGGCGAACCCGTCCAAAGCGCGCCCCTGCCTCAGATTGCCTACCGACCAACTCCTACCGGCAGCCAGAACAGGACGTCCGCACGCCCCCTCTCAGTCCGCTGCCGCGAAATGCGCCAGCTGATCGGCGTGCGCTTTCACAAAGGACGGGCGCGCCGTAGCGCGCGCGACATACTCACGGCAGGCAGGATGTCCCTCCAGCCTCTCGAAACGATCGACAAGACGCAGCACATCCGCCATGAGGATATCGGCCACCGAGAAGGTTCCCGCGAGCCAATCACGCTCGGCCAGAACCGGCTCCAAATGATTGAGGCGAGCCTCCAGAAACTCTTCCAAACGTTTCCATCCGGGCGTATCGCCGGTGTATCCGGAAAACACAAAGATGGACCAGGGCAGGCTCGCCATCTCCACAGAATTAAGGGCGGCGAACAACCACTGGGTCGCCTCAGCCCGTTCTTGAGGATCAGCGGGCAGCAGCGCCTCACTACGATTCCCCAGATAAAGCAGGATCGCGCCGCTCTCAAAGATGGAGATGTCTCCATCGGTCAACCAGGGCACCTGGCCAAAGGGTTGATGGGAGAAATGCTCCGTGTCACGCCCTTTAAATGGCACGCTCTCCACCCGATAGGGTAGCCCCGCCTCCTCCAATGCCCATCGTACGCGAATGTCCCGCACATAACCCCGCGGCGTCTCGGGAACCCATTCGAAAGTCGTGAGAATCAGGTCTTCCATAGTGCATCTCTTGGTGATGAGGTGCGCAATGTAGCGATCGGATATCGATAATGAAGACCGCACTGTAGTGCCCCCCATAAATCAAGCCACCAACTCGCCAAACTGAGCACCATACTCAGCCGGTGATTTGTACCCGAGCGCCTGGTGGAGCCGCTCGGCGTTGTAGAACTCGACCCAGGTCTCGATTGCCTCCCGGGCCTGCGCAAAGGTCTTGAAGTTGGTCATCCAGATGCACTCCTCCTTGAGCGAGCGGAAGAAGCGTTCAATCAGCCCGTTCTGCTGCGGCGTGTAGGGCGTGATGAATTCCTGTGTGAGGCCATACTGCTTGCAGCTTCCGGTAAAGGATTTCGACGTGAACACCTTGCCGTTATCGCTGCGCAGCACCGGTCGCGACTCGCCGTTGGGGTAGATAAGGCCAAAACGCTTCAAACAGGCGCTCTCCAGGGCTCGCTGCGCCTCCACAGCGCGGCCACGGCGAGCGACGTCGATGCCAACAATCTCGCGGGTGCAGCAGTCAATCACCGCCATCACGCCAATCCAGCCGTCTTGTTCGCAATACAAACTCGTCGCATCCATAGCCCAACGCTCATCGGGCTGTGAGGCTTGTGAAACAGACTGAGCCACACGCGGGCGAGGCGTATTTACGATGCAGCGGGCCTGCCAGCCGTTCTCGCACATCAAGCGCTCGACACGTTTTTTGTTGATGCAAAGCAGGTCTCGAAAACGAAGCCAGGCCCAGATTCGGCGGTAGCCCCATGTCGGGTACTCCTCAACAAGCTCCGCCATACGCTGCACGAGCTCGCGCTTCTCACGCTCCTTTTCGAGGTTGACCACCCGGCGGCTCACACCCTTTTTCTGACGCCAGACCGTCGAGCGATTCAGCGCCAAGAGCCCGCACAACCTCCGCTCGCTCACGGCCGGGTGACGTTCCATCAATCCTCGGAGCGCCACCCTGAGCCAAAAGGGTC
>NZ_QHKO01000002.1:300000-503347 GCF_003260125.1 Lujinxingia litoralis | reverse complement strand
GCACAACCTCCGCTCGCTCACGGCCGGGTGACGTTCCATCAATCCTCGGAGCGCCACCCTGAGCCAAAAGGGTCGAGCTTGGCCATGTGATGGACCTCTTTGATGATGTCGATGTCCATCACCAGCTCGCCAATCTTCTGCTGGAGCTTGGCGATTTGGGCATCCTTGCGCTCCATCTCTTCCTTCGGCCGGCTCTTCAGCCCGTTTTCACCCGCATCCAGGAAGGTCTCGTACCACTGCTCAATCTCGCCGGGCTTGAGGTCGTACTGGCGCGCAGCCTCGTTCACCGTGGTCTCTCCGCGGATAATCTGCAGCACCAGTGCGGTACGACGCTTCGAGGTCCAACGCTTGATGTCTTCAGGTAACTCTTCGCTCATCTCACCCTCGTAAACTGACGTCCTGACCAACACCCAGCCCGATTCTGACAGGTTTGGCTTGGCCAGGCACCATTGTCATAAGGGTGGCTTGATTGTCAGGGGGGCAGAATACTGTGATACCTCCGGCGCCTGCGTTGCCACGCTCGCAGATGGCATCGGTAGGCTGTTCAGCCGTATTGCTGGCGGGGCCTCTGGGGGGGCGGGTGTGAAGTACGTTGATTCTGGAGAGGCTCTTGCCGGCAAGCCTGTCTCTTCGGGCGAATTGATTATGAATAAGTAAAAAAAAGCCCCCCGGCGTACCGAGGGGCTTTTAGCTTATCTGGCTTTGTGTTTACCGCGCGCAGTAGCCGAATTCGCATGCTCCCGCGCCGAAGGTGCAATCGGTGTCAGAAGAACAGCTCATAGTGCACACGCCGCTAACACATGTCGCGCCGGGGCCGCATTGGTTGGGCCCGGTGCATTCGGGCCCGGGGCGGTAGTCCGGTTGGCAGACACCCTGGTCGCAAAGCATCTGTTCGCCACAATCGCTGTTAGACTGGCACTGGTTGTAGCACCAGCCGTTGATGCAGCTTTCCTGGGCGCCGCAGTCGGCCCGGGAGGAGCAGGCCGTCGGGTTCGATGCTGGCTGGCAGACACCGGAATTGCAGCTCTGGCTGTAGGGGCAGTCCAGGTCGTCGGCACATTCATAGTGACAGAAGCCGCGCTGACAGTCTTTGCCAAGCCCACATTGGGCATCGGTGACGCAGAGTTGGTCGACGACCTGGCAGGTTCCCGAGATACAAGACTCGCAGGGGCCGCAGTCACTGCTGGAGCGGCAGCTCAGGTCGGGAGACTCAATCGGCGCACAGGAGCCCGCCTCGGTGCAGATTTCGCCGGTGCGGCAATGCTCGTCGGCCTCACAGCCGAGCCGGCAGCGGCCTCGCTGGCAGGTGGAGCCTTCGGAGCAGTCGGCGTTGGACTGGCAGATACCCACCGCTACGCAGAGGCCGTCTTCACAGCTGGCATTGGGGCCGCAGTCGGCGGCGGTGACGCACTCTTGAGCATCGTCCCGGTCGGGGGAGGGCTCCTCACCGGGGTTGGTTCCCGCATCGTCGGTCGGGCCCGTGTCCTCGAGGTTACCGGCATCAGGTCCGGGCTCGTCCGGATCTTCGCCGGGCTCAGGGGCAGGGCGAGTCGGATCGTCGGGATCGGCGTTGACGCAGGCGCCGCGGAAGCACACGCCGGCGTCGCCGCATTGGGCATCGTCGCTGCATCCTGCGGAGCAATGGCCCTCAAAGCAGGTGGCATCGGTACCGCACTCTTCGTCGCTCTGGCAGGCAATCTGGCAGCTGCCCTGGTCACTGCACAGGCCAAGTTCGCCGCAATCGCTATTGTCGGAGCAGTCGCCACCGATGACACAGCGGCCCTGGTGGCAGATCTCATTGCCCGGGCATTCCAACGAGGCCTCGCATTCGGGGACGCAGAAGCCGTCGAGGCTGCAGAATTGTTGCTCGAAACAATCGCTGTCGACCTGGCAGCGGTCCGCGGGAACACAGGCACCTTCGTCGCAGCGTCGGGAGGGGCAGTCGCTGTTGATACGGCAGGCGGTGATCGTTTCGGGGATATCGATGCAGTAGCGTCCACGCGAGCAGATCTGGTCGGAGCTGCATTCGTTGTCGGTTGCACAGGGCTGGGTGCATGTTCCGAGCCTGCAGATCGAGTCGCCCGTACACTCGGAATCGAACTCACAGGCCGGGCATTCGCCAGCTACCGAGCAGTCCACCTCCTGGTTGCTGCGATCGTCGCAACCCAGGCAGCCCTGGGAGAAGAGTAGAAAGAACAGGGAGAGGGCGACCCACCGTGCGGTCGTGGTGAGAGCCGACGCCGAAGTGGTGGCATGTGGTGGGGGTGAGGCGAACGTCGACATGGTCGATCTCCACTCAGAAGGGGTTGGTCAAAAGCGCTGGTGGTCGCTGTACATGAGGCGAGCCCGGCAGGCCAGTGCGTGTCCATTCGACGCGATAATCTCCGGGCTATTCATTCCCACTCTTAAACCAGGGGCGCAGTGGAGGGCAGGTGGAAGACGATCGTTCGGAGATGAAAATTATCCTTGTAATCTGAAGATAAAGGTGCAAAAACGACGTCTCGTTACACGGACGAAAAGATTCGGATTAAGGCCACGAGTGCCCTGATCTGTCGGACGCCACCGGAGTCCCGGAGTTATCCCGGGTGCGTTCGGACCATCTGGAGGCGTTATGCGCTTATATGGCGGACAAGTACCGGTCATCGCTGAAGAGATCATTCGCACGCTGACCCGCGGCGGAGATCTGGAGATCGCTTCGGAGAATCTTCCCGAGGTTGAACTCGATATCCAGTCGGTTCTGCGCGAATTCATTCGCCTGGATCGCGAGCTTACCGAACGGGCCAAGGATATTGCCATTAAGTATGGTGATAGCAGCGTTGGTCGTGAAAAACGAAAGCTGGCCAAGGCCAAAGGTCTTGAACTCAGCGATGATCCTCTCGGCTACATTATCTCCCAGATCATTGAGACCTTCTTCCACTCGAACTTTGTCGATGAGGTCTACTCGACGGACAACGACTTACGACGCAAGATCAGCCCGATTCTCAAGCGTCATACCAACGTTCAGGAAGAGCTCGATCAGGAAGTTCGCGGTAAGATTAAGAACCTGGAGGAGGGTTCGGCGGCCTGGGAGATTGAGTACGAGAAGGTTATGGGCAACCTTAAGCGCCTCAAAAATCTTGAGTAGCCTCTCGCTCAGAGCGCACGTTTTGGAGACCGGCCGATGGCCGGTCTTTTTTTGTTTTAGTTCCAGGCCTGGGGGGCGTCGGGGTTGAGCATCCGCTCGCGATTTCGCGACCACCAGCGGGACCAGTAGCGGTGCGCGTGGGCGGGGGTCTGGAAGTCACGGGGAGCCCACCGCCCGGTCCACGAGCTGATGATATGGCTGAGGTTCATGGCCACCGCCGGGTGCAGCGTGGGGAGGGTCGCGATAAGTGTGTCGATGCGATGAAGGTCGCCCCAGGTGACATCGGGTTGGAGGGTATGGAGCGCTTCCTGGAGCCATTGCTCGCGAGGCAGCTCGTGATGGCTGCTCCACCAGTGTTGCCACCGGGTCAGGGCCTGAGTGCGTTGCGTTTCGCTGGCGAGTTGCCAGTCCAGGTCGTCGACACGGGCGGTGATTCGGTAGAGGAGGCTCGCCAGCGCGGCCCGCAAGCGTGGGGGCGCCGAGGGGAGCTGATCGAGGATGGGAAGCACGAGTTCCGGGGAGAGATCGTGACGCAGGCTCTGGGCGGCCCAGAGGCGTTCCTCCAGGGGGAGCTCGGGGTTGAAGAGGCGCTCACGCGCTACGGTGAAGGCCGCCGGCGTGGAGGCGGCCGCCAGGGTACGGTAGAGGCTCTGGCGCTCCTCACTGGGAAGCTCAGCGCTATGGAGGTGTTGCGCGATGGCGCGGGCGGCGGCCTGGGTACGGGGGGGGAGTTCCTGGAGCAGCTCCAGGGCGCGGGCTCGAAGTTCTGGAAGGGGGTCGTTGAGGCTATGGTAAAGCACCAGCTCTCCGGCCAGCGGAGGGCGCAATTGCTGGAGGAAGTCGAGCGCCCGGGCCCGGAGCTCGGGATCGGTGTGGTCCAGGGCCGGTCGAAGGGCCAGGGCGCGGGCAAGGACGCGTTGATCGTTCCACTCGTACCAGGGCCAGCGGGGGCCCCAGTCCTGGCAGCCTTCCAGGCGGTCGTTGAGAGGGCAGCCGATGCGCACATGCAGGTGGTCATCGTGGGGCGGGGCGTCGGTGGGTTGATGAAGGACCGAGGCGGCGCGTTCGATGAGCTCGTCGGGCTCGCCGATAGACACGGCATGGGCGAGCATCTGTTGCTTGAGGGCTTCGCTTACAAAGAGCCACTGGACGCGAATCTCGGGGTCAGTGAGAAGCGCGCGGGTTAAGGCCCAGTTGCGGGCGACATCGAACTGAAGGGGATAGCCGCGGGCGCGGCCGTCGTCTTCGAAGGTGATGAGATCCGGGGTGGGCACCGAGCGCCCCTGCTCGTCGAGCGCGTAAAAGGCCAGGTCAGCGTCACGGCCGGCCTGATGAGAGCTGCTCCAGGGGATGGGGCCGCCTTCTTTAAACGCGATATTTCCCACGCGCAGAGGGGCGCCGCCGTGCTCCCGGGCGACCTCTTCGGCGGCGCGCAGCAGCGCGTCGATGATTTCGTGCGTCCCGAAGTGCGTGTTGCGGCTGCGGTGACGTTCAATAATGCTGTGGAAGGGCCCCTCGGCGTCGAGGGTGGCCGGTTGGAGCAGGCGCCCCTGGCGGATGGTTCCCAGCGAGAGTGAACCGGTGGGGGTGCGCTCGGGATCGAGGATGGTCGCCGCATCCAGGGGTTCGTAAGGCAGGCTCCAATAGCCCCCGACGCTCTCGGCGCCGGTGGCAACCGCGTGGTCGACGCTGGCGAGGGCCGCGGCGAGTGCGACGCTCAGGTCGGCTTGAGCCCGGGCGTTGCGGGCAACCGATGCAAAGTCCGGTGCCGGTGGCGCAAGCTCGGCCGGCTCCAGCGCTGGCGCCGGCACGTGTTCTGGTGCGCTGGCCTGCAGCGGCGCGCCGGGCGTGGCGCAGCCTGCCAGCAGGAGGAGCAGGGGAGCAAAAGCGTGGGGGATGCGCATAGAGGCGATTGGGGCCAGGAGAGGAGTTCCGTTGCGGGGCGTTCCCGGGTAGGGTCGGGAAAGCGCCGCATGCAGGAATCATAAAGTGTTGGTGGAAGTGCGGCAACCGGGTCGAGAGCCGATTCGGTGATGGACGAAATTAAGCGCGAGCACAAAAAAGACATGAGAGAACGCGGATATACAGGGGCCTGGATTGCGGTGTTGGCGCTGGCTCTGGTGAGTGCGCTACTGGGATGGGCACGGCTGTCGGGATTGCCCGACCTCGGCGTGACGATCGGCCCTGATCTGACTATTCGGCAGGTGGCCGTGGAGCGCTCTCCGGCCAGCGAAGCTCAGAACTTTCAGCGCGGAGACCGGCTGGTCGCCGTCGAGGGCATGACCCTGGAGGACCTGCGGCATCTGCGGGCGCTCCTGCCGGCGATGACGGAAGGGGCGTCGAGTGTGGCCTCAGAGGGCGGCGAATCGAAGGTGCTCAACTATCAGATCTTGCGGCCCTTGCACCGCTTCTCGGTGACAGTGCAGGGCGAGGGCTTTGATCCGACCCAGCTTCCTCCGGGAGTCGAGCCTACGGACCGTCTGGTGGAGATCGACGGGCGGATCTTGCCGGGGAAGGTCGGGCCGGAGGGGCTGCGCAGCGTGGTCGCCAGTCGCAGCGATGCGCTGCTGGGGCTGGAGCGCCCCAACGCGATCTTCTCCGGGCAGATGCGCGTGGGAGAGGCCCGGGTACACACCGGCCTGTTGCTGACCTTCGGGTTGGCGTTGATCGCCGTACTTCTGCTCTGGTGGCGCAGCTCGGAGGTGCTGCCGCCTCGCTCGGCCTATCTGATCGCGCTGGAGACGGTGGGGCTGGCCTGGCTTTACTTGATGGCCTACGGCTACCAGTGGCTTCTGGCCGATGAGGTCCTGGCCGCCCTTGTGATCGTGAGTTTGGTCATGATGCGCCCGATGGCGATGTACGCCCGTCGCCAGGTCGAGGCGCCGGGGGCGCTCCGCAGCGGGGCCAGTGTGCTGGCGATCGGCGCGGTGGTGTCTCTGGTGCTGGTGACGGCGCTCTACGCGGGGTATCTGGCCAACGTCGAGGTGGCGTTGCATGCGGCGGCCATCCTGGCCGGGCTTTTTGTGATCTACGAGATCAGCGCCCAGGGGTTTGAGTCCGGGGTCAATATCGGGCTCGGGGAGCGCTACGGCTATCTGACCGGTGTGGTGGTGCTGGGGCTCTTTGCCTGTGTGGTGGCAGCGGTGATGGAGCCGGTGGCCTTTGAGGAGGATCGCTGGCGCTGGTTTGCCGTGCTGATCCCCTCGATGGTGTGGTTTGGCGACTACCTCTTCGCGTTGAAGTACGGGGTGCGCTCGGCGTTGGGGGACATCGCCGATGAGCGCTCCCGTCAGGAGCTGCTCTACGGCTATTTGCGTGAGGTGGGGGTGGAGGTTCCCGGCAGCGAGCTGCGGCTGGTTGGGCGGCTGCCCGGTCAGAGTTTTGAGCTGCGTTTTGAGGGCGATGGCGAGCTTCAGGTCGTGCCGGCGCGTCCCGAGGTGGCCGACGCGGTGGATATCCTGCTGGCCGAGGGCTACCAGGTGCCGATGGACGAAGCTGGCGAGGCCCATCCGATGGTCGGGATTGCCGAGGCCATGGCGCTGGCGCTGGCGCAGCGTCTGCCCGCACCCCGGGGCTGTCTGGAGCTCGACGGCGGGGCCGAGATGGTGGTGCTTGGGAGCTGGACGACGTCGCCGCCCGAGGGCATCGCCTACGCTGCGCCGCAGGCCCTGGACGTCGCCACCGCTGCCTGGAGTGCGCCGCTGTGGTCGGCGGCGATGATCGAGCTGCTGGAGGCCGCGGCCGAGGAGCGTCGTCAGGAGTTGGAGGGCGATCAGGGCCCGGATCTGGCCGCGCTGCAACAGGAAATTGACGCTGGCGAGGAGGAGCGCCGAGAGCTCAGCGCTTCGGTGGCGGCCCGGGAGCAGGAGTTGTCCCAGGCGCGCCGGGAGCGCGATCAGGCGCAGGCCGACACCGAACTTTTTCGAATCACCGCGGCCGCCGAAGTCTGGCCGGAGTCGCTGGCGGCGCAGCTGGTGGAGCCGGAGCTGGTCGAGGGGCTGCGCTTTTTGCTGGAGACGCCCGAGCCGATCGCGATCGGCGGGGCCATCGGGGTGGGCAAGTCCATGGTCGGGGCGCTGGTTCATGCGCTCGGCGGCGGGGAGCCCGAGGCGATGCGCGTGCTCACCGCCGGGGAGGCCGGGGCGACCGAGGCGATCGACCTGATCCTTGGCGAGGAGGCCGGCGGGCAGGGGCCGGGGCTTTTGCAAAGCGCGATCTGGGCCGGCGGGCAGGGCACGCTGCTGGTGCGGCGCGCCCAGCTGCTCGATGAGGCGCGAATGGTGGCGCTCTGCCATCAGTGCGAGGAGGCCGGCGTGCGCTTGTGCCTGGCCTTTGATGCCGCCGACGCCGAGGAGCGTAGCGTGCTGGAGGGCTTCTCCGCGGTGATGGAGGATGCGCTGGGCCACCGGGAGGTGATTGTGCCGGCGTTTCGGCGTCGGGGCGGGATTCAGCGCGTGGTGTTGGAGTTCTGGCTTCAGGAGTGGAGCGCGCGCTACGGCAAAGAGGTCGAGGGCTTCTCGCGCACCGCGCTCGATGCGCTGCTGGCCTACAGCTACCCTGGCGAGGTGCGCGAGGCGGTGGAGGTGGTGCGCCTCTCGGTGCTCTGGGCGCGCTATGATGTGATCGACCGTGAAGATCTTCCCACCCGGGTGCGCGAAGCGCGCCCTCTCTAGTGTTGTGAGGGCTGTGTGATGAGGAGGGCCATCTGGATGGGAAGGGGGGCGGCGCTGGTCGGGTCGATGGCGCTGCTGGGGCTCAGCGGGGCGTGCTCCGAGCCTGCGACGCCGGTGGTGGCCGAGCGCCCGGTGCGGGGCGTGACCCCGGAGCTGGCACAGCGCCTGGTGTTGCCCGACTCCCGGCTGCGCGTGCGTCTGATCGGCACCGATCGTCTGGTGGCCGACCGGGCCCGGGTGCTGCTTAAGGGGCAGGTGGAGGGGGGCGATGCCTTTGATGCGGAGCTTGACGTCGAGCTCAAGCGCGAGGGCGACGTGGGAGAGCTCTACGTTGAGCTGGAGGCCGCCGCGCTCTTCTGGCCCCAGGCGCCGTCGAGCGAGGAGTGGTTTGCCCGAGTGAGCATCGCGGTGAGCCTGGGCGATGAGCTCGGGGAGGTGGCCCATGGCGAGCTCCGGGAGCTGCGTTTGCACTTTGTGCGGGAGCTGGCGCCCGAGCTGGCGGTGGTCGGGGAGGCTCCTTCCTTTGTCAACGGCTCGGTGCGTCTGGAGGGGGAGGGAATGCTACGCCCGGAGGAAGGGCAGACCTGGGCGGTGGTGGTGGCCGGCGAGGTCAGCTCGACGCCGGGTGGGCCCCGTGACTTAAGCGGGGAGCGCCTGCCGGTGCGCTGGATGGGGGAGCGCAGCGCGGGTGAGCTGCGCCTGGAGCCCGGGGTCTTCGGGGTGCATCCGGGGAGCTACCAGGTGACGATGCGCCTGGAGAACGTCTCGGCCAATGGCGAGCCAAGGGTGGTCGGGAGCTCGGAGCTGACGCTGGCCGGGGCGCTCCAGCCGACCTTTATCGCCTCGCTCAGCCCTCAAGGGGCCAGCCGCGGTCAGTGGGTGGAGCTGCGGGGGCGCGGGTTTGTGGGCGCCGGGCAGGGCTACGGGATGATCCTGCGCTATGAGGGTGTCTTTGAGCCACGCGACCCGAGTCGGCCTACCCGCAACCTGGAAGGCGCCCGGGCTTTGGAGCGGGCCGCCGATCAGGTGCGCAGCGATGAGCTGCTCTTGCAGGAGGTCTGGTACAGCGTGGAGGGGCGCGATCTCCTCGGACTCGGGGCAGAGCCCGGGACCTTTGAGGGGACGATCTCGCCGCTGCTCTACGATGTTCACGGGGAGACCGTGGGGGTGGCCTGGTCCGGGCGTTTCGAGGTGTTGCCCACCCGGCAGGTGGTCTGGCTGAAGTACCTGCCGGCCTTTACCCGGGCGCTGGAGAGCTTCGGGCTGGGGAACGTCGAGCGGGAGATTCGCGACCGCATCCTCGCGGTGGCGCAGCGAGATTATCAGGGCGTCAATATGGTGTTCGTGGAGGAGGAGCCCGAGGATTTTGCGGCCTACGCGGTGGTGGAAATCGGCGGGCCCGATCCCTCGGGGCATCAGGCTTTTGGGTACGACAACACCTTTAATGATCAGGCCAAGGATACCGGCAACCTGTATCTGAATGACTACCTGGGGGGCATCAACCGCCAGAGCGGGGAGGCGTTTAACGTGCTCTTTGGCGGGGTGTTCGTGGAGTCGTTCACCTTTTATAGCCCGACGCTTACGCCGGGGAACCGGGCGGCTTCTGCGCATTTTGATCGGGTGTTCGGGCCCTTTATGCCGGGCCTGGGCGGGGTCCCGGTTCGCGGCAGCGAGGTGGGAAGCGGGGAGCGTGCTCAGGCGATCGAGGAGGCTGTGCGGGTGGCGGGCAACGTAGTGGGCAACACCCTGGTCCATGAGGTGGGGCATTCGCTGGGGCTGACGCATCTGGTGCAGGACTGGGAGGAGCCGACCATGGTCTTTCATAACCCGGAGCCCGGCGGCTTCATCATGGACGCCGGGGCGGACCGTAGCTTTGAGCAGCGCGCGGAGCTCGAGGGCGAAGGGCCGGCGGTGTTCAACCCGCAGAACCGGGCGTATTTACAAACGATTCTGCCGCTGGATTAACGCGCGCGCGCGGGGAAGAGCGCCGGCGCCGGGGGAAACACGTGCGTACGGCGGTACATGTGCGATTCCCGGGCAAGAAACGCCCCTGTACGGCGGTCGGGAGCGATTCTTGAGCAAGAAACGCCCCTGTACGGCGGTCGGGAGCGATTCTTGAGCAAGAAACGCCCCTGTACGGCGGTCTGGGGCGATTCTGAAAGGAACGTGGGGGGAGGGGGACGCGAACTCCAAAACAAAGCCCGGCCGCCCCAATGTGAGGGCGGCCGGGCTTTATGGCGAGTCGCAGGCAGGTGGCGAGGGGGGCCGGCTCAGAGGAGGTTCTTGAGCCACCCGAAGGCCACGAAGGTGCCCAGGCTGCTGCCGAAGGAGGAGAGGAAGAAGACGAGGAAGACCCGCGCCATGCGGTTCTTCCACCAGCCGCGCCAGTCGGCGATATCGTCGCCGAAGCTCTCCAGGTCGCGCACGCGGGGCGGGGCCAGGAAGGTCTGCACGAAGGCGGTGACCATGCCGGCGCCCACGGTGGGGTTGAGCGAGGTGAGGGGGGCGGCGATGAACGCGGCCAGGATGGTCAGGGGATGGCCCAGGGCGATGAGAGTACCCAGGGCGGAGAGGGTGCCATTGGCGAGGACCCAGGCTACGGCGGCTTCTTGCATTTCGCCGGGATCGGCGCGGAAGAAGCCCAGGACAAACACGGCGATGACCAGGGCCGGGATGATCCAGGGGAGCATCTTCGAGAGGGTCGAGCGGGGGGGGACCACATCGACCTCGGCGACAGCGTCGGGGAGGTCGGCGGCGTTGAGGCGCCGGATAAGCCCGGGGACGTGGGCGGCGCCCACCACCGCGGTGATGCGTTGGCCGGGGGCGTTGCGGATGTGGTGCGCCATGAAGAGATCGCGCTCATCGACCAGCACGGTTTTGACCGAGGGCATCGCGTCCCCGAGCTGGTCGAGGATGGCGCCGATGTTCTGGGACTGGCGGAGTTCGGCGAGTTGCTCTTCGCCGATTTCGTTGCGCTCAAAGAGGCCGCCGGCCAGGCTCATGGCCAGGGCGGAGCGGCGCCAGAAGGAGGTCTTTCGCCAGGCCCGCAGCAGGGTGGTACGCACGTTGCGATCCACGAGTTCGACCTTCAGATCGAGCTCGTTGGCCAGCTCAATGGCCGCGGCCATCTCGGCGCCGGGTTTGACGCCGGTGTAGCTGCCCATGCGTTTCTGAAACGAGGCCAGGGCCAGACGGGCCATTAAGAAGACGAGTTGCCCCTTCTTGATGATCTCGCGCAGGTCGAGCTCGTCGAAGTTCTGCTCCTCGGTCATCGCCCGGTAGCGCTCCTCGTCGAGCTCCACGCAGACGGTGTCGGGTTCTTCGGCGGAGATGAGGCGTCGAACGGTTTCGACCGACTCCTGAGAGATGTGCGCGGTGCCGATGAGGGTGATGGACTTACCATCGACGGTCAGACGGGTGATGTCGGCCTCGGCCTGGGTGGCGAGGGCATCGGCGGGCGGGAGTGGTTCGGGGGTATCGGTCATGAGCGCATCAGCGTTAAAGGTCAGGCCTGCCCGGGCCGGCCGGGGGACAAAGCTAAGGGGCAAGAACTAGCCCAGGGGGCGGCATTTGAACAGGGTCTAGCCGATCAGGCCGGCTTGAATAAAGAACGAGGCGGTTCCGAAGTAGATGAGCAGGCCGCTGGCGTCGGCGATGGTGGTGATCAGCGGGCTGGAGGCGATGGCCGGGTCGATGCGGGCACGCGTCAGGATGAAGGGCAGGATGGTGCCCACCAGGTTGGCCACGAGCACGATGCCCAGCATGGAGAGGCCCACGACGACGCCGAGCATCCAGCCCCCGCGGAAGAGGCCGAGCAGGGCGCTGGCCAGGCCCATGGAGGCTCCCAAACTCAGGCCGACGGCGACTTCTTTACCCACGCAGCTGAGCCACTGGGAGAGGTCGACATCGTCGGTGGCGATGGCGCGGACCATCAGCGTGGCGGACTGGGCGCCGGTGTTGCCGCCGGAGCCGATCAGCAGGGGGATGAAGAAGGCCAGGGCGATGACGGTGGCCAACGTCTCCTCGTAGGCCGAGATGACGGCGGAGGAGAGGAGGTTAACGACGACCAGGATCAGCAGCCAGCCGATGCGTTTTTGGAAGAGGTCGAGGATGGAGCTCTCCCGGTAGCCCTTGGTCAGTGGCGAGACCGCGGCACCTTTGTGGAAGTCCTCGGTGGCTTCTTCTTCGGCGACGTCGAGCACATCATCGACGGTGACGATACCCAGGAGCACGCCGTCGGAGTCGACGACCGGCAGGGCGATGACGTCGTAGCGGGAGAGGGCGCGCACGGCCTCTTCGCGGTCGTCGAAGGCCGAGAGCTTGACGAAGGAACGGTCCATCAGGGAGGCGACGGTATCGTCGGGGTCGGCCAGGATCAGTTTGCGCAGCTCCAGGGCGTCGAGGAGCTGCCAGTCGGGAGCGGTGACGTAGACGATGGAGATGATCTCGGAGTCCCGACCCATCTTACGGATGTGCTGCAGGGCGCGGGCGATCGACCACTGGGGGCGTACCGCCACGTAGTCGGGGGTCATCAGCCGGCCGACGCTCTCCTCGGGGTAGCCCAGGAGTTGCCGGGCTTCGCGCAGGTCTTCGGGGTCCAGGAGGTTGAGCAGGCGCTGGGTGACCTGGCCGGGGAGCTCTTCCAGGAGCTGGGTACGGTCGTCAGGCTTGAGGTTGGTCAGCAGCTCCCGGGCGTGCTCATCGGTGAGATTAGAGAGCAGGCTGTTGGCCTCATCAAAGTCCAGATAGCTGAAGAGATCGGCGGCAAGCTTTCGGGGCAGTGCCAGAAACGCCAGGACCTTTTCGGAGCGGTCCAGGGTGATGAAGGCGTCGGCGATCTCGGCGGTGGGCACGCCGGTCACCGCCAGCCGGACCTGGCTCCAGTGCTTCTCACGGACCGCGGCCTTGAGGGCTTCGGCGAGCTGGTCGTGATCAAAGGGAGTGGAGCTTTCTTCGAGAGACATCGGTGCGAGCCCGGTACACGTCGGAGGGGGAGGTTGGCCACGGCGGTGGTGCAGAGACGGGCCAATGTATCGGCGCGCCTCCGGGTGTCAAGGTGTCGGGCGCGCCCTCTTAAGGGGCCGGGGAGCAGCCTGGCGAGGTCGCCGCGATTTCGGCGCCGGTGGCGTACTGCAGGCGGTAGAGGGTGGCGTAGTGTCCGCCGGCGGCGACGAGCTGGTGGTGGGTGCCCTGCTCCAGAAGCTGACCTTTATGAAGGACCAGGATGCGGTCGGCGCGCTGGATGGTGGAGAGGCGGTGGGCAATGACCAGCGAGGTCTGGCGAGCCAGGAGGCGTTCGATAGCGTCCTGGATCAGGGCCTCGGTGTCGGTGTCGACGTTGGCCGTGGCCTCATCGAGGATCAGCACGTGCGGGTCGCGCAGGATGGCGCGGGCAAAGGCTAGGAGTTGTTTCTGGCCGGCCGAGAGGTTTTGCCCGCGCTCGGAGACCGGGTACTCCAGGCCCCCGTCGAGGCGCTCGATCATCTCGGTGGCGTGGACAAGATCGCAGGCTCGCTGGAGCGCGTCCTCCGAGAGCGAGGCGTCGCCCATCGTGAGGTTTTCGCGGACCGTGTCGCTAAAGAGGAAGACATCCTGGAGGACGACGGCAAAGCGCTGGCGAAGCTCCTGGAGGTCGAGCTCACGGATGTCGACGCCGTTGATCAGGATCTGGCCGCGCTCAATATCGTGATGGCGGGTCAGGAGCTTGATGATCGTGGTTTTACCGGCGCCGGTATGCCCGACGAGCGCGACGCGTTCGCCCGGGTTCACCTTAAAGGAGAGGCCGCGCAGCACCGGATCGTCGCCTCCGTAGCCGAACCAGACATCCTTAAACTCAATGGTCATCGGTCCGGCGGGGATGGGCGAGGGGGACTCGGCCAGGGGGATACGCTCCTGGGTGTCGAGGAGCTGGAAGACGCGCTCGCTGCTGGCCATCGCGCTCTGCAGAAAGTTGTACTTCTGCGCGAGATCGCGGATGGGCACGAAGAATTTCTGCATGTACTCGATGAAGGCCACGAGCACGCCCAGGGTGATCGCGCCCTCCAGGGCCTGGCCGCTGCCGTACCAGATGATCGCCCCGATGGTGACCGAGCCGACGGCCTCGACCACCGAGTAGAGCAGGGCGTCGTAGCGGATCGAACGGATATTGGCGTCGCGGTAGTCGGCGTTGATATCGCGGTACTCGTCGCGGCTGATGTTTTCGCGCACGAAGAGCTGGATGACGCTCATCCCGGTGATGCTCTCCTGCAGGTGGGCGTAGAGGCGCGCAATCTTGACGCGAATCTCCCGGAAGGCCTTGCGCAAAAAGTGCCGAAACAGCGCGGTGAGCCCCAAAAGCACCGGGACGACGACAAAGCTGGCCAGGGCGAGCTGCCAGTTTTTGTAGAGGAGGATCACCACGATGGCGGAGAGGGTGATGATGTCACCGACCATCGAGATCATGCCCGAGGAGAGGGCCTCCTGAAGCGATTCAATGTCGGTGGTCATCCGCGACATCAGGCGGCCGACGGGGTTCTTCTTAAAAAAGTCGGAGGAGAGCCCCTGGACGTGCTCGAAGAGCTCCTGGCGCAGGTCGCGCAGGGCTTTCTGCCCGGCGTACTGCGTGACGTACATCTGCCCGAAGGTCAGCGCCGCCATGGCGGCGATGCTCACCGCGTAGAGGGCCAGCACCTGCCAGAGCCCCTGGAGTTGCCCGGGGACCAGGTAGTCGTCGATGGCGATCTGCAAGAGCCAGGGCTGCGCCAGGGACACCGCGGTGAGCGCGGGCATCGACAAGAGCGAGAGCAGAAAGAGCCAGCGGTACGGCCGCATGTAGCTCCACAGACGGCCGACGATGGAGAGATCGGTGATCTGGCCGAGCTTCTGCTCTTGAAAGGCCGAGCCGATGGCCGCGTCTTTGGGGCGGTCCTGCTTTGCCTGGCGAGTTTTGTTGGGAGTCGGGGCGCTCATGATTCGAGTTGCTCCCTGAGTTTTTGGCGGGCGTACATCTCGGCGTAGAGGCCACCGCGTTGACAGAGTTCGGCGTGGGTGCCCTCTTCGACGAGGCGGCCCTCGTCGAGCACAAAGATGCGGTCGACCCGGGAGAGAGCGTTGAAGCGGTGCGTGATGTGGATCGAGGTGCGTCCGTACATCAGCGCCTTGAGCTGGTCGAGAATGCGGCGCTCGGTCTGGGTATCGACGCTGGCCAGGGCATCATCGAGGATGAGAATGCGCGGGTCGGTGAGCAGAGCACGGGCGATGGTGGTGCGTTGCTTCTGTCCGCCGGAGAGGGTCACGCCGCGTTCGCCGACCAGGGTGTCGAGCCCCTGCTCGAAGTTTTCGAGGTCGGCATCCAGAGCCGCGATCTCAACGGCCTGCGCGATGCGCTCCTCCTGGGTGAGCTCCCGCTCCCCCCCCTCCAACAGACCTTCGATCAGCGCCGCCGTCGGTGCTCGCCGGGTGAGCGACTCATCGAACTGCAGAGCATCGAGGCCGAAGCGGATGTTTTGCCCGATGGTCATCGAGAAGAGGAAGGGCTCCTGGGGGACCACGCCCAGTTCGGAGCGGAGCTGCCGTTGGGGAAGCTGGCGCAGGTCGATGCCTTCCACCCGGATCGCGCCTTCGGTGGGGTCGTAGTGGCGTGCCAGGAGCTTGACCAGGGTGGACTTGCCGCTGCCGGTCTTGCCGACGATGGCCACGGTGGAACCGGCCGGAATCGTAAGCGAGATGTCCTTGAGCACCGGGGAGTCCTCGTAGGCGAAGCTCACCGAGTCGAGTTCGATCGCTCCCAGCCGCTCGCGTTCCTCGGCGGTAGGCAGGGTGAGGGCGTCCTCACCGGGCTCTTTGACCCGGGGCTCGTAGTTTCGTACCTCGCAGACCCGCTCAAAGGCCGCCAGGCCGCGGTGCCAGACGGCAAAGACCCAGCCCAGCGCGATGGTCGGGAAGGCCAGCGCCACCACGTAACCGTTGAACTCCACGAAGGTGCCCAGGTCCATGCTCCCCTCGATCACGCGCCGCGCACCGACGATGAGGACGACCAGGGTGCCAACGTTGGCGATGAGCACGATCATGGCGTTGAGCATGGCGCGGATGCGCGCGAGCCCAACATTTTGCTCGTAGAAATTGGCGTTGAGCGCGCGGTACTCCGCGATCTCACGGTCCTGAAGGGTGTAGGCCTTGATGACGTCGACGCCGCTCAAATTCTCCTGAACGCGCGACGACATGTTGGAGAGCTCGGCCTGGACGACCTTCGTCTGGGTAAAGAGCGCGTGGATGACGCTGCGCATCCCGAAGAGAAGCAGGGGAAGGGGCGCCAGACACCACAGTGTCAGCGAGAGATCCAGGGCGACCATGCGCTGGATGCCGATCGTATAGGCCACGACGGCGTTGACGATGTGCAAGAAGGCGATGGCAAAGAGCAGGCGCACGTAGGTGACGTCGTTGGTCACCCGGCTGGTGATGTCGCCGGTGGGCATGCTCCCGAAGAAGCGCGGGGTCAGGCGCGTAAGATGGGTGTAGAGCTCGTTGCGCAGGTCGAACTCAATGTGGCGGCCCGCGTTAAAGATGGTGGTGCGGCTGTACACCCGGGCGATGCCCGCGCCGATGGCCAGCGCGATGATGATCATCGCCGCGCGCACCACCTCGGAGCGCACGCTCAAGAGGTCGGAGCTCTCGGCGGTGGCCGCGTCGCGCATCAGCTGCACCGCGTGCCCGAGCTGAGCGGGGATGGCCAGCGCGAGACCGTTGGTCAGCAGCAGAAAGACCGCCCCGGCGGCGAAGAGCCCCCGGTAGCGCCAGAAATAGCTCCACAGGATGGCGCGGCGCTCCCGGGCGCAGACGGTGGCGAGCTCGGGAGGGGGCCTCAGAGGCGAAGAACTGGACTGCGACATACGGCAACAACGTGGGCAGGGGAGGCACTCAAATCGAGGAGCGCGGGCAGGGCCGGGCGCCCGGCAAACTAAGAAGAAGCTGCAAACATTTCAACCCGGCATCCGGGCCTTCAGTGCAGCGGCAGCCCGATCCGCTCCCAGCGCGGGGACTCGCCCTCGGTGGACGACCAGGCAATGTGCACCGGGCGGCCGACGATGCGCTCGGCGGGCAGCGGGCCGAAGAGCCGGCTGTCGGCGGTCAGGCGGTCCTCGACCGTGAGTCCCGAGAGGTGGCTGCGGTTGTCGGCCAGCACAAAATACTGGTGGGGACCGAGCGCGAGTCCGGGGATGGCGGCCTCGGTGCTGGTCCGATCGCTGATGGCGACGACGTAGCGACGATCATGGTTGTGCTCAACCCAGGCGTTGAGCCCCTGCTCGTTGCGCAGATCGGCCTCGCCCACCCAGTCCTCCATCAAGGGAGTGTAGTCGACCAGCTGGTCCCCGATGATCAGGGTGTTTCCCTGCATCTGCACCTCTTCGCCGGGCAGGGCGACCACTCGAAGGGTGGCGAGTTCATCGGTGTGGGGCGTGCGCACGGCGATGAGTTCGCCGCGTTGCGGAGAAGCCACCTGCTCGGGAACCCGGCGAATCAGAAGCGTGTCGCCCGGATGCGCCAGGGGGTACATCGCCATCGTGTCGATGCGCTGAAAGGTCCACAGGTGGCGCAGCGCCTGGTCGACGACGATCGCCATCGGCCCCACAAAGGTGAGCAGGGCGATGAGCCCGTAGATCAGCGGATGCTGAAACGCGCGCGGGCGCCCCGCATCGCGCGTGTGCTCCGCCGCGCGCAGGGCGGCCAGCAGGGTGAGGACAAGCCAGGCTGCCAGCGTGGCGAACGCCGCGTAGGTGAGCACCAGCTGCCACCAGGTCACCGCGACGATCACCAGCAAAAAGACCAGGACCATCGCCAGGTTGAGCGAGACGCCGGCCAGGAGCTCGCCGGCATAGACAAGACCCAGCCCGGGCGCAGCGAAGCTGAGCAAAAAGGCCAGCGAGGCGCGACGGGGAGAGGCTTCGGTTTCGGGCTGAATATCAGGCGTCATGGTGGGCTCGGGGCCGGGGGCTGACAGACGTGCAGTGGCGCCCGGCAGAGGGAGGACTTTAGGTGTGGGGGGCTGGCAGTGTCAACGCGCGGGCCGGTTGTCACCCATGCGCCGGGGCATTACAAGGTAGCGCGCAACGCGATTCCGGCAGGCCGAAAGGACGCGGAGCGCGCGGTGAGATGAAATGCACCGGCGATCAGACGTGGTTAGGGCTGCGATGTGCGAAGAGTAACGGCACATACCTTGCACCGCGTGTTCGCTGCGGCGCCTCTTTCGGGCGCCCTGATCGATCCTACATGAGGTAGAAGTGAGTATGACGTCCGAAAAAACGCCCCGCTACGCGGTATCGACCTGGCTTGTACTGATCATGACAGCCGCGATACCGGTGGTCGCGTTGACCGGCTTTTCGAATTTCGAGCGGGGCCGCCAGGCGGTGCTGGTGCTCGGGGCCGCCGCGGCACTGATAAGCTGGGGCCTGGGGCTGATGCGCCGCCGCGGCGCCACTGTACATGCGGTGGGCGTCGCCGGGCTCGGAGGGGCGTTTTTCGCGATGGCCGGCGCGAGCTTCTTGTGGAGCTCGGCGCCCATCTTTGGCGTGCTCAGTGCCTCGACCTGGGTGGCGCTCGGGGCGCTGGTCTGGGTGGTGCTCTTCCCGGTGGGACCGGCGCTGCGCGCCGGCGACTGGGCGCTCTCGGTGGCGCTGGGGTTGATCGGTGCCGGCGCGCTGGGACTTTACGATGCCGCCGGTGGCGACCTTCTTACCCCGGTGTGGAACCCGCCCGGTATCGCCGGCGGGTTCGATGGGCTCGGGTTCGCCGCCGCCTATTATCTGGTGGCGCTCCCGGTCGTCGCCGGGGCGCTGGCCCGGGAAAGTAAACGGGGCGCGCGCTTCGGCGTGCTGGCCGCCGGCCTGGCGTTGGGCACGCTGCATACCGCCCTGGTCGTCGGCCCGATGGACGCCCTGGTGCTCGTGGTCGGGGTCGCACTGGCCCTGGGGCTCGGCCTGGCCGCCGGGCGGCGTGGTGAGTCGGGCGCGCGCGCGGGCCTGGGACGGCTGGTCGCGCCGCTGGCCGTCGTTGTGGTCGGCGCGGCCCTGGGACTGGCGCTCGTCGAGCGCCCCACTAGCCCCAGTGACGCCACCGACCTCCCGCGCCTGCGCCCCAGTGCTACGTTCCTCGATGAACTCGCTGAGGATTCGTCGATCCGCTGGCCTTACTTCGCCATCGATCGCACCGAGGCCCCGCTCGATGGGGTGTACCGCCCCTACCTGAACTCCGTGACACGCGGCCTCTTTGAACAAGAACCCGTGATCGGTCACGGGGCCGGGGGCTGGTGGCTTAAGCAAAGCGATGTGATTCATGATGGCGACCCCCACGTGCGCTCGCTTCACCCCGTGTACGCCGCGTTTAAAAGCCCCCATAGCGACTTCGCTCGCCTGAGCGTGGAGCAGGGCGCGTTAGGCGTGACCCTGTGGGCGCTGTGGTTGCTCGGTGTCATCCTTCTTACGCTGGGCGTCGTTCGTCGCGGGGAGCTGAGCCGCGAGGATGTAGCGTCTTTTGTCGGACTCACGGCCAGTTTTGTCGTCGGGCTGATGCTGATGTTTCGCTCGCCCCTGCTGGAGCTGGGGAGCTCGGCCGTGGTCTGGACGGTGGCCACCGCGCTGCTCGCGCGTCGCGCAGCCGAAGGGGGCCATGCCGGCGCCTGGGTGACCTCGGTTGAGGTCGGACACCGGGGGGCCGTGGGCCGTGCACTGCTCGCGCTGGTGGCCGCGCTGGTCGGTGCCGCGATGATCGGTCCGACCCTGCTCAACACGCTCGCATCGCTGGAACGGGGACACGGCGATGTCTTGATGTTGCGAACCCGCTTTGCCGAAGCCCAGGAGCAGTACGAAGAAGCCAACCGTCACTACCCCGCGCATGCCGATGTCCTCTACAACCAGGCGCTCGCCTACACCCTGGTCGGGCAGACGACCCTGGGAGAAGCGTTGATTGCGGAAGCGCTGGAGCTTCGCCCTTACGACTCGCGAATTCTCTCGCAGGGCAGCTACATCGCTCTCTCCATGCATCGGCTGGATACCGCCCTGGCGCGCGGTCGGGAGGCGATTCGTACCGGTCCGAATAACCTGCAGGCCATCGACGCCTACGGGGCGGCGTTGCAGCGTCGCGGACGCTATGAAGACGCCGCCAATCTCATGTCCACCCTGATCAAACGCGGCCTTCCCACCCGAGAAGCCGCCACCCTCCACGCTCGCCTGGGCCAACTCTACGATCAGTTCCTGGAGCAGCCGCGCCGCGCGTTGGAACACTTCAACCTGGCCGCCAAAGGGATGGGCGATGGGCCCGAGCGGATGCTGGTGCTCAACCGCGTCAATGAACTCGAAAAACGTATCGAGCGGGAACGTCTGATCCGCGAAGGAAAACCGATCCCCCGCCATCTTTTGCCTCAGGAAGTGCTGGAAGAGGGGCACGATCACGGCCACGACCATGGAGCCCCCCCGGGATTGCCCGAGCTGCCCTCGGCGCAGCCCGACACGCACGGACATCAAGGGCACGCCCACTAAACGAGGCGACATTATCCCCATCAAACGCAAAGGAGGCGGCCTGTGGCCGCCTCCTTTGCGTTTACCCCCTGGGCGCACTCGCCATCCCTCCAGGCTCGACGCCCCATGCGCGCGCCGGTGCAAGAAGGCGCTGCTACCGAACTCGCCGCCGCGCGCGCGTACAGTGGGGACTTTGCAGCGCACACCCACGTTGTACGCGCGTACAGGGGGTTATGTGAGTCTGGAAAAGGGTGTTGTACGCGCGTACAGGGGGTTATGTGAGTCTGGAAAAGGGTGTTGTACGCGCGTACAGGGGGTTATGTGAGTCTGGAAAGGGGTGTTGTACGCGCGTACAGGGGTGTGTGTGAGTCTGGAAAAGGGTGTTGTACGCGCGTACAGGGGTGTGTGTGAGTCTGGAAAAGGGTGTTGTACGCGCGTACAGGGGTGTGTGTGAGTCTGGAAAAGGGTGTTGTACGCGCGTACAGGGTGTGTGTGAGTCTGGAAAAGGGTGTTGTACGCGCGTGGATGGGGGTGATGGGGCGCTTTGTCTGGCGCACGCGCCGGTCCTCCTCAGGGGAAAGGCATCTGGAGCAGGCCGCAACGAGGTGGATGCAATAAAAAACCCCGGCAAGGAGGCCGGGGTTCTGGGGGGCGTTTCAGTGGGGAGCGCGCAAGGCTTACTCCTTCCAGAGGATCTTCCAGGGCTGCTGCTTGATCACGCGGAGCAGATCCTTGAGGTCTTCGTACACCTCGCGTTCGACCAGGAGGGCTCCCAGGGTGCCTTCGCCGGCGGCGACGTTGTCCACCATGGTGACGGCCTGGTCGGAGACCTGGCGCAGGTTGTCGGCGCTTGTTTCGGCGTCGTCGAGGATGGCGACGATGCGCCCCTCGTTGTCGACCAGCAGCCGACGGGTGACTTCGCTGATCTCGCGGGCGTTGGCGGCTGTCTGGGAGACGTCGGCCATCACCGGATCGATCTGGCCGTTGAGGCGACCGGTCATGCGACGCGCGTTGGCCGCGGCGGCACCGGCGTCATTGACGATCGTGCGAATCTTCTGACCGTCGCCCACCCCGACATTGATGGCGGCCAGGAGTTTCGAAGCCTCGGTGGCGGTGGTGTTCAGGCCGCTGATGGCGGAGTCGAGCTCGTCGCGATTGTCGCCCACCGCATCGCCGACCACGCCGAAGAATTTAGTCGCGTTGGCCACCAGCTCGCCGACGTCTTGCTCCTCATCGTTGAGGATGTCGGACATCGTCTCGAGAACCTCGGAGGCCTGTCCCAGCAGGATCTCCATGCGCGGCGGGTCGACGCCGCGCAGGGTCGAGCCGCTGGCGACGGCCGCGCCCTCCAGAGTCTCGGTGATGATCTCGACGTAAGGCTCTCCGAGCACCCCGCGGGTGGTGATGTAGAACTTGCTGTTGTCCCGCACCGAGTCGGCGTACTGCTTGTCGATGTCGAGCGTGGCCTGCACGGCGACCGCCGGTAGCCCGCTGGCCGGGTCTTCGTTGCGCACGAACTCCATCTTGGAGACCGAGCCCACGTTCATGCCCGAGAGGGCAACGTCGGCCCCGGTCTTCAGTCCGCCGGAGGTGCTGAACTGCACGTTGACCGTGTAGCCACTGGTGAGCCGGAAGTCGCCCAGCAAAAAGACAAAGGCGACCAGCAGGGCAGTGGCCAGGAGCACCAGGGCGCCCACCTTGACTTCAATGGCGGTTTCTTTTTTCTGCATCGAGAGCTTCGGGTGTGAAGGGGTCGTGGGTGCGGCGCGTCATAGGTGCGCATTGTCGCCGCAGTCAGGCAAATATTTCAACCCTCTTGGCCGCGCCGGAACGCGGGCTCGAGGGCTTAGACTTCCATGGGGCCTTCGGGCAACCCCTGGATGAACTGTTGAACGATCGGGTTGTCGCTCTCTTTGAAGGCCTGTTGGCTGCCATCAAGGATGAGCTGGCCTTTGTAGAGCATGGCGATGCGGTCGGCGATGCCGAAGATGCTACGCAGATCATGGCTGATCACGATGGAGGTCACGCCCAACGCATCGGAGAGATGGCGGATGAGCTTGTCGACCATCGCCGCCGAGATCGGGTCGATGCCGGTGGTGGGCTCATCGAAGATGACGAACTCCGGATCGAGCGTGAGGGCCCGGGCGATCGCCACCTTTTTACGCATGCCATCGCCGAAGTCCGCCGGGTAGCGTTCGGCGTGGCGCTGCATGCCCACGAGCTTGAGCTTCTCCAGCGCCATCTCCTGAGCCTCGTCCACCGTGACGCCCAGGTGCTTGCGGATGGGCAGCGCAACGTTCTCCTGGAGGGTCATCGAGTCGAAGAGGGTGGAGTTCTGAAAGACCATCGCGCAGCGTTTGCGGATGGGATAGAACTCCTTCTCTTGAAAGTCGGTGACGTCGACACCGTCGAGGAGCACCCGGCCCTGGTCCGGGCGGATCAGCCCGACCAGGTGTTTGACCAACACGCTTTTGCCGGCGCCGGACTGCCCGATCACAAAGAAGACCTGTCCGGATTGCACGGTGACGCTCACGCCGCGGAGCACGTGGTTGTTGCCAAAACTTTTGTAGATGTCGCGAAACTCAATGGTGCCCATCGGCTAGCTCCCTGGTGCGTTAAAACGCGCGGCTGATGCCCAGCGACGCGCGCATATAGTGCCAGGAGCGCTCCGGAAGCCCGGCGGCATCGTTGGTGGTGAAGTCGGTGGGCAGGCTGAGCCCTTCGAGGACCGGCAACGAGAGGCCAAACTCCAGAGTCCAGAAACGCTCCTCGCTATCCCAGCGGAAGTAGCCCGCGCGCATCTCCAGGCCAATCTGGGAGGAGGGGACATCGGCCAGCCGGAGCCCGCTGTACTGCACGCCGGCGGCCAGGGTCAGGCCGGAGCGCTGGTAGATCGGGAAGTAGCGCCCGAGCACGGCGATTTGCCAGGCCAGCCCCACCTCGGCGTCGGCCGGCGCCGCCGTGCTCATCGGGTGTGCCCCCAGCCAGGTCGCGCCGATCCCCACGTCGGCGTTCATGGAGAGACGGGGGCCGATGACGTGTTGAAGGCCCACCCGGGCCACGCCACCGGCGGCCGGGGAGAGTTTGAGGCCTTCGTCGGGCAGGTCGACGACGGCGCCCCCCTGGGCGGCGATTCCCAGGGTGGGGAACTGCCGGCCGACCAGGGGCATGTGCACCGACTGCGCGCTGGCGATGGCCGGCAGGGCCACCAGCAGGGTGAGCAGTGCGGCAAACGTTGAGGCTCGCTGTGGGGAATGTGCCTTCACGGGAGAGGTCCTTGGCCCGGGGGGGGAGTTTGGCTCAGGGAATGAGGCTGAGCACCACGTAGCCCAGGCTGGTGAGGATGAAGTCCAGGATCACCACCGCCAGGCTGGCGTTGACCACCGCGTTGGTGGTGGCTCGACCCACGCCCTCGCTGCCGCCGGAGACGTTGAGGCCGGCGTGGCAGGCGATGATCGGGATGGCCATGCCGTAGGCCAGGGCTTTGCTCAGGCAGAGGATGAGGTCGAACCAGCCGATGAAGCTCAGATCGATAAAGGTGCGGACGTTGAGCCCGAAGGAGAAGAGCGCGGTCAGGGCGCCAGCGCTGTAGCTGACCAGCACGGCGAAGATCGTGAGTACGATCATCATGATCGTGGTGGCGATAAAGCGCGGCACCACCAGGTAATCGACCGGCGGGGCGGCACACATGCGCAGCGCGTCGACCTGTTCGGTTACCACCATCGAGCCGATCTGGGCGGCCATGCCGGTGGCCACCCGCGTGGCGATCATCATGGCGGTGATCGTCGGGGCGAACTCACGCAGCAAGAGCTGCAAAAAGAGCCCGCCCAGCAGCTGGAGGTCGCCGGTGATCTGCTCGGCCTGGTAGCCGGCCTGGTAGATCAGGATCATGCCCAGGAAGCCCAGCGTCACCGCGATGAAGATCACCGAGCGATTGCCCACCTCGTGGAGTTGCTCAAAGATCGCTCGCCAGCGGGTGCGGCCGCGCACCATGTAATAGAGCGTGAGCGCGAACATCTCGCTGAGTTCGCGAAAGGTGCGCACCAGGTAGAGCAGGGGCTCGCCAAGGGCGGCCAGAAACTCACGGAAGGAGGAAGGTTCGCCGCCAGCCTGGCGAGGGGAGGTGTGGGGATCGGCGCTCATAGGGTCGAGCTCACAGCGAGGCGAAAGTAATGGCGTAGTCGAGCACAAAGATGGCAATGGCGCTGCCCACCACCGAGGCGTTGACGGCGCGTCCCACGCCCACGGCCCCCCCGGAGGTGCTCAGGCCGAAGTGGCACGAGATAATGGCGATGGCAAAGCCGAAGGCCACTGCTTTAATCAGTCCGTGGAGGAGATCATCCAGGAGCACAAAGGTGATGACGCTCTGGAAGAAGAGCACCATGTTGACGTCCAGGAGCACCTGGCTGGTGATAGCGCCGCCGATCAGAGCGGTGAAGTTTCCGATGACCACCAGCAGGAACATCATCAGGATCATCGCGATAAAGCGCGGCATGACCAGGTAGGCGATCGGGTCGATGGCCAGGGCGCGCAGGGCGTCGACCTGGTCGGTGACCTTCATCGTGCCCAGTTCGGCGGTGTTGTTGGCGCCGACGCGCCCGGAGAACATCAGCCCGATCAGGATCGGGCCGACCTCGCGCAGGATCGAGTAGCCGGCGCCCCATCCCAGCAGCCCGTAGGCGCCGTATTGCTCGATGTAGAGACCGGATTGGATGACCATGATCGCGCCGACCAGGATGGCGGTGACGACCACAATCGGGAAACTTTTAACGCCGACGCGGTAGAGGTTGCGCCAGGTCTCCGGCCCATCGAACTGCCAGCGCCAGGGGAGCAGGTTGCGTAGCACCTGAAAGATCAGGATCGCCAGGCCTCCGGCGTTAAAGGACCAGCTCATCGCCGTGTGGCCCAGCCAGCGGAAGGGCGCCTGAATGGTGGAGGTGATGCGATGCATGAGCGTCTTATACGTTGAGTTCGTCGTCGCTATAACCCTGCCAGAACTGGCTGACCAGGGAGTCCTGGCAGGCGTCGATTTCGGCGCGGGTGCCCTCAAAGACAATGCGTCCCTGGTCGAGGAGCACGAAGCGATCGCAGATGTCTTTAATGCCCTCGATGTCGTGGCTGATGGTGACCGAGGTGGTGTCGAAGTCCCGCTGCATGGTGCGCAGCAGGATAAAGATCTTCGAGCTGGTCACCGGGTCGAGGCCGGCGGTCGGGTCGTCATAAAACACGATGGGCGGGCGACGGATCACGGCACGCGCAAAGCTGACGCGCTTCTTCATACCACCGCTGAGCTCGTTGGGATACCGGTCTCCGATGCCCGGGAGGCTGATGTCTTTGAGGGCCTGCTGGACCTTCTGGGCGACCAGTGTTTCGTCGCTTTCGCCGGCCTGCCGCAGGGGGAAGGCGATGTTGTCGGCGACGTTCATCGAGTCGAAGAGGGCGTAGTTCTGAAAGAGCATGCCGATGCGAAAGCGCAGCTCGGCCAGCTCGGTGGGTTTGAGGCTGTGTACATCGATGTCATCGATGAAGACCTTGCCGCGATCGGGGGTGATAAGTCCGCAGACGATCTTCAGGAGCACGGATTTGCCGGCGCCACCCGGGCCGATAAGCCCGACGTTGGTGTGGGCGTCGATGGTCAGGGTGACGTCGTCGATGACGACACGCCCCTCATGGTACTTGGTGACGTTCTCAATGCGGATCATGAGAGCTCGCTGAGCCGGCGCTCGGCCATCGGGCGCCGGCGGTTGTCGGGGTAATCGCGTACAAAGCGGCGGAGGGCCCGGCGATAGGCGCTGGAGCTCTGGCTGAGCCGCGTGATCTCGACCAGGTGCCAGGCGGCCTCGGGGCGTCGTTGGGCGTGCGGGAAGACGTCGATGAAGGTCTCGAAGTGGTCGCGGGCCGCGTCGTAGTCGTCGAGGAAGAGCAGGTGGAGCAGGCCGAGTTCGAAGCGGGCATCGGCGGCGCGGTGGCTGTGATAACTGCCGACGAACCAGCTCTCCTCGGTGCGGCTGGCAACCAGGGAGAGGGCCTGGCGAGCGGGTTCGAAGTTCTGGTGGCGCTGGTAGATCTGAGCCATGCGCCAGAGGGCCTCGTCGGCCGCGGCGCAGTCTGCGCAGGCGAGTGCCGCCTGGCGGTAGGCGGCCAGTGCCTTCTCTTCGGCGGCGAGTTCCTCGGCGTGGAGTTCCCCGACAGCCAGATGAAGTTGGGCTTTGAGGCGTGGGTCGAGGAGTCCGGCCGCGATGCGGTCGAGGTCGGCGATGAGGCCGGCGCTGTTGTCGGCCTGCCGCTCGACCTTGACCAGGTAAGCGAGCGCCAGTTCGGTGCCGGCCCAGGGCGCGCTTTGCGCGATGGCGCGGTGGAGCAGGGCGATGCCCGCGGGGCGGTCGCCATGGTGCTCTATGTTCAGGCGCGCCGATTCGTAGAGGGCCCGGCTGGTGACGTGGTCTTCGATGCCTTCGTTCCACAGCGACTCAAAGCGTTGAGTCGCCTCGTCGATGTCACCGCGGCGGAGCGCGAAGCGCGCCAGTTCAAAGCGGGCGTCCCGAGCCTGCTCCGGGCTGGGAGCGCGCTCGGCAAGCGCGGTGAGCTGGTCTTCTGCCTGGTCTGGAGGCAGGCGCATGGCCTCCAGGTAGTCATCGGACCAACGCTGCGGGGGAGCGCCTGTGGACGCACAGCCAAGGAGCACCACAGCGAAGAGCGCCGCGCTGAGCGGGCGCCAGGTCAGGAAGGGGGGGGATGTGGGCACGGCAAAAACTTTGAGAACGGGTGAGGTTGGATTAACCTTTCGCGGCGTAGCTTACTGATTCCACCCACAACGGCCAAGTCTATGTCTGCAGTGCGAAGGGTTATCGTCATCGCGTGGTGTTTCGCGCTGATGGTGGCCCTGAAGGTTGAGGCCCCCACGGCGTGGGCCCAGCCGAGGGTCGAAGCCGCCGCGGGCGGCGCGAGCGAAACAAGCGCGCCGGGGGCCGCTGAAGATGAGGCGTCCGGGGCGCCGGCGCTGGCGAGTTCCGAGAGTGAGCTCCGCGCAGGCGACGAGGGCGTGGGTGCGCCGCAGCGCAGTGCCACCGCCGCGCCGGCCGGTACAGAGCTCGATGAGGAGGCGGTCCGGGCGCGGGTGGAGGCGTTGCGTGACGCGATCGCCGGCGTGGACGAGGTCGAAGTCCGAGTGGCGCGGGAGCGTGAGCTTGGCGATCGTGTGTTGGGCTATTTGCAGACGCGCCTGCAGGAGGAGCCGCGCAGCCGGGTGGCGCTGCGAGAGCTCAGTGTGGCTCGGGTGCAGGACGCGGTGTGGGTCGCGACCCTTGAGAGCGCTCGGGGCGCCGCGCGGGGGTGGCAGCAGGAGGTCTCCGGGCTCGAAGCGCTCCTTGAGGAGCACGCGCGTGCCGCGGAGCTCGATGCCCAGGAACGGCAGCGCCTGGAGCGCTCCGAGCGCGCCCAGGAGGCCGCTCGTCAGGCCGTGGAGCAGACGCGTCTTCGAGAGGAGCAGGAGCGCGACGCACAGATCCGTCAGGTGCTGGCACGGGAGCGCGAGATCGCCGAGGAGTTGCTCGCCATCTCGGAGCGGGAGGGGGAGCAGATCCGCGAGATAATGGAGAAGCGTCGCGAGAGCGAGGCGACCTTCTCGGAGCGCCGCGTCGAGGTGGAGCGTGGTCTGGAGCAGGCCGACGAAGACCTGGCTCCGGTCGTGCGTCAGGCGCTGGAGTATCGGCGCGCGGCGCGGGCCGACGTGCAGCGGACCCGGGAGCTTCGCCGGGAGGCCGCTCGTGAGGTTGCCCGACTGCGGCCGGAGCGGGAACAGGCTCACGAGGAGATTCGCAGGCTGGCAGACGAGGTTGGCGAGGAGCCTACCACCGAACTTGCGCGGCGTCGCAAAGCGCTGGCCGAGCTGCGCCTGGAGTTGGCCTCGCAGCGCCTGCAGATCGCCGAAGATGTGCATGAGGCCCGTGTGGCCCGTCATGAGGTGAACCTGCAGCGCCGTCTCTTTTTTGATGAGTCGCTGGAGACGCTCTTCCCACGGATGAGCGCACAGACCCGGGCGCTGATCCTGTCACCACGTAGCGATCAGGCCTGGCGAGATGCTTTTGCCGGGCTGCGCGTCGGGGTGATGATCGCCTACGACACGGTGGAGGTGTACTTCGACGAGGTGCGCGACCTGCGGGGGATGCTCACCTCGGTGGCCTTCTGGGGCTGGGTGATGGGGGTGTTCTGGCGGGTCATCGCGATACTGATCGCGCTGTGGCTGGGACGGGAATTTGGCCCCCGCGTCGTGCAGTGGGGGTTGAGCCAGCTGCTTGCCCGGCGAGCATTGCGAAATACGGCCGGGGCGTTGATCAAGGTCGCGCAGGTGATGCGCGCGCTGATCGTGCCGGCGATTGTGTACGTCTCGGCGGCGCATCTGAGCGAGTATCTCTCGGCGGCGATTCCGGAGTTGCTCTATGTGCGTTGGGTGATCGACGCGCTGGTGATCTACTACGGGGTGATGATCACCGTAAAAACGCTGGTGTTGCCAAGAGGTGGCGAGTCCGCCGACGTGGTCGGCAGCGCCGGCGGTGGGGTGGTGGCGGCGCAGACCCTGGATTCGCTGGCGCAGGAAGGGGCAGTGGAGTTGACCCGGGCGCGTCGTCTGGTGCGCAGCGTGCGGGTGGTGCTGAGCTTCTGGCTGCTCTCCTATTACGTGCCGATGACGGTGTGGGAGCTCACCGGGCCCTCGGTGATCTGGTGGTTGGCGGACCGGGTCTTCTGGGTGGCGTTGCTCGTGTTGATTTACCTGGTGCTCTGGTGGTGGAAAGACGACATCGCCGAGGTCTTTGAGCGCCTGGCTGGCGAGCGCCTGCCGCGGGCGACGGCGTTGGTTCGGGAGCGGCGAAGTCGTCCTTATGGGGTGCTGCTGATTGGGCTCGCGTCGCTCTACGTGCTGGGCTCGGAGATCGTGCGCTGGGGCCGGGCGTACCTGGTTGAGACGGAGATTAGCCGTCAGGTCAGTAACTTTATTTTTCGCAAGAAGATCGAGATTCAGCGCCGCGAGGGGGCGGTGGTCGAGGTGCCCGAGGCGGCGCAGAGCACGGTGCCGGAGCGGTACCGGGCGATGTTTGAGGATTCGCCCCTTCTCGATGAGCCGTTTCGGGTCCAGCGTACCGGCATTATGGAGGCGATCACCGCGCAGCGAGGGCGCTGGGAAAGCACGCGACGTCAGGGCTCGGTGGCGATTGTCGGAGAGGCCGGGATCGGCAAGACCACGGAGCTGCTGCAGGTGGTCGGCCAGTGGCCGCAGGAGCGCGGGCCGATTCAGTACTGCACTCTGGCACAGAAGGTCGCCGGAGAGGTCGCCGCGCTGGAGTTGATTGCGCAGCTCTTCCATCTGCCCGAGACACCGGCCAATCGTGAAGAGGCGGTCGAGTGGCTGCGGCGCACCCCGCCGCGCACGATTGTGATCGACGATTGCCACCATCTCTTTTTGCGCCATATCGGCGGGTTTCGGGCGGTCGACCTCTTTTTGGACGTGGTGCACATCAGCGATGACCACCATTTCTGGGTGCTGGTGTTTAATCGCTTTGCCTGGTCGTATCTCAACCGGGTGAGGGCCCGGAAGCACTACTTCGGGCAGGTGTACGAGGTCGGGCCCTGGAGTGAGCACGAGATCCAGCAGTTGGTGCGCGCGCGTGATGCCCGCATTGATCTTCCCATCAGCTTTACCGATCTGGTGATCGCGCATCAGAGTGGCGAGTTGACCTACGAGGTGATCAAGACGGCCAACGGCTACTTCCGTTTGTTGCATGAGTTCTGCCAGGGCAACCCCCGTGTGGCGTTGACCTTCTGGCTGCGGAGCCTGCGTCTGGATGCGCTGGGGCGGCTGCAGGTGGGGTTGTTCAGCCGCCCCTCGGCGGCGGTGCAGCAGACGCTGACCGATCAGTATCTTTTCGCGCTGGCGGCGATCGTGCAGCACGGTTCGCTCAATGCGGAGCAGGTCGCACGCATTACCAATGCCGAGCGGGGCTTTTGTGAGACGGCCATCAATTTCCTCTACGAGAGTGACATCCTGGTGGTGAACCAGCGCCAGGGGCGAGCCTCGTTGAGCACGCTATATTACCGCGCGGTGCTTCGGCAGCTGCGGGACGCGAACTTTCTCTATGAGTGAGGCTCTCTGATGAATGCTCTGCAGACGCTTGTGAGCTCACTGCCGCTGTTGGCGCAGGCGGCCCCCGATGTGGAGGAGATCGCCCAGCGCATTGAACTCTTGAATCTGGGGAACCTGCTCAGCGCGGCGACGATCATCGCGGTGGCCTACGGCGTGCATCATGTGTTGGCGGCTACGCTGGAGCGCCTGGGGGAGGGGCAGGCGCGTCGACGGCTGTTTTTTAAGAAGGTGCAGAGTTTTGCGCGCCTGGGGGTCTTTGCCGCGGCGGCATATCTGGTGGTGGCGACCTTTCTGGACTTTGAAGAAGATCGCGCGGCGCTGCTCGGCCTGGGGGGCACGCTGGCAGTGGCGATCGGGTTCGCGCTTAAGGATACGGCGTCGAGTTTGATGGCCGGCATTATGATCCTTGTCGACCAGCCCTTTCAGGTGGGCGACCGCGTGGCGTTTGGCGATACCTATGGGGAGGTGGTGGAGATCGGTCTGCGTTCGGTGCGCATCGTCACGTTGGATGACAACCAGGTCTCGATACCCAACAACAAGTTTTTGACCGAGGCGGTGAGCTCCTCCAACGCCGGCGCGCTCGACATGATGGTCGAGATCGATTTTTACATCGCGCAGTCCGCGGATTTCGAGTTGGCCAAGCAGATCGTGTACGAGGCGACGATCACCTCGCGTTATGTATTCTTGAGTAAGCCGGTGCTGGTGCAGGTCTACGATGAGATCACCCCGCTGGCGTTTGCCACCCATGTGAAGTCCAAGGCCTACGTCATTGATACGCGCTACGAGAAGGCGCTGCTCTGCGATGTGATGGAGCGGGTGAAGCGGGCGTTTCGTTTGCACGGGATTCATCCTCCCTACACGCGCAGCTACGAGGTGCAGGCGCGCCAGTGGGAAGATGCTTCGGGGGAGGTTCCGGGGCGCTCCAGGGCTCCTTTGCGTGCTCGCCAGCGGGTGGACCGTTCGCCAGGGCAGGCGGAACTCGATGAGGTGGTGGTGGAGCGCCCTTCGGTGGAGGAGGTTTAAAGGGGGCGGCCGACTTGACTTCTCCGGGAGCGATCTTCTATGAGAGCGCTCCCGAATGATTGCGGCGATAGGCGTCGTGATGGCGGGTTAACGCGAGGTCTCCGCACCTTCATCTGATGAAGTGCGCGTTCCACTGCCCTGGTAAGGGTATGAGCGGTGTGAGGCCAACGCTTCCCAAAAGGAAAGAACATGAGCAAGGGACTGATTGGCCGTAAGGTCGGTATGACGCAGATCTTCGACGAAGTCGGTAACCGCATTGCGGTCACGGCGGTCAAAGTTGAAGGCAACGTCGTCGTGCAGAAGAAGAGCGCCAAGGGCAAAGACGGCTACTCGGCGGTCAAGGTGGGCTTCGGCGATGTGAAGCTTCTTGAGAAAGAAGGAACCGAGGCGAAATGGCGTCTGTCCAAGCCGCGCGTTGGTGTCTTCCTGAAGGCCGGCATTGATAAGCCTCGTCGCTTTGTGCGCGAGTTCCGCGTGGCAGAAGGCTCGCTGGACTCCTACGAGGTGGGTCAGGAGCTGGGTGCGGACACCTTCGATCTGGGCGCGTTCATCGACGTGACCGGCACCTCCAAGGGTCGTGGTTTTACCGGTGTTATGAAGCGTCACAACTTCGCCGGTACCAAGGCCAGCCACGGTGTGCACGAGTTCTTCCGTCACGGTGGTTCCATTGGTATGTCGGCTTACCCGGGTCGCGTCTTCAAAGGTAAGAAGATGGCCGGTCAGTACGGCAACACCCGTGTGACCGTGCAGAACCTGCGCGTGGTGCAGATCATGGCTGAAGAAAATGTCATCCTGATCAAGGGTGCGGTTCCCGGTCCCAACGGTGGGATCGTGACGCTGCGCTCGGCCGTCAAAAAGACGGTGGTCTGAGGCACGTTTCAGGTCTGACGAGGTGACTCGAAGGGCCTGAGGAGCTTCAGAATGAAGAAGGCTCGTGACGCCCCGGTGGTGTCGCGGGCCTTTTTTATGGCGTGCATCTGGTTTGACAAGCGCGCGGCGGGCTGGCTACCGTCGAAGGCCTCCGTGAGGTCTTTTATTCACGTCGCCTCTGGCGGTGCCCCGGTGGCCGGTCATGTCGAGCGCGAAGCTCCGAAAGTATCTGGCGTACTATCAACGTACGCTGAGTAAGGAACCCCGAAATATTGAGGCGAGGCTACGTCTGGCGGCGCTTTTCTGCGAGATGGGGCAGGTGCATCACGCGGTGGAGGAGTACGGCACGGCTGCCAAGTTGTTGGCGGCGGCCGGGCTCCCGCTGGAGGCGATCGCGGCGTGCAAGGCGATCTTGGAGTTGGATCCCACGCATACCGAGACGCAGTTTTTTCTGGCGCGGCTTTATGCCCAGGCGCCGGAGGCGACGGGGCATTCGGTGCGGGTGGCCCGTCCGGTGGAGGGCGCCGCGCGGCGTAAGGTGGCGACGCCGGTGCCGGTGATGCCGGAGCGCACGACGGCGGAGGCTTCCTGGGGCGTGCGGGAAGGCTCCGGGGTGCGGGTGCAGGCGCTTTCGGCGCGCGAGGCCGAGCAGGTGCGTCGAGGGGAGGCGCCGGCGATTGCATTGAAGCGTCCGAAGTCGGGGCCACGCGTGGCGCTCCGCGACGAGGTGACCCGCCAGGTTCCGCAGGCCGAGATGCTCGCCAGCGCGGAGCCCACTCGGGAGGTGTCTTCCCGGGCCGGGGGAAGTGAGGACGTCACGCGTGCCGCTCGTCCGGCGACGCTGGCGCCATCGGAGAGGCCAGGCGTTGAGGCGCGGGGCTTTGAGTGGGAAGGACTTGACCTGGGAGAGGAGGGCGACGCCCGGGCGCAACGGGCGGGGCTGCCTGAGATTCCGCTCTTCAGCCAACTTCCGGCGGAGGCCTTTGTGGAGGCGTTGCGGGTGATGGAGCATCGGCGAGTGGCGCCGGGCACGGTGCTCTCGTCTCCCGATGATCCGGAGGTGTGTCTGTACATCATCATCCGGGGGGAGGTCCGCGTTGAGAAGGCGTTGGTCGATGGGCGCACGAAGTTTCTGGCGCGTCTGGGGGAAGGGGAGGTGTTCGGAGAGTTTCGCCTGTTGACCGGGCGTGATCGGATGGCCCGGGTGGTGGCGGAGCGCGGGCTGGAGGTGCTGGCGGTACGCGATGAGGTGGTCTTTGAGTTGGGCCGGCGTTTTCCCGAGGTCTGGGAGGCATTGTGGGGCTTTTATTACGCCCGGATGCTCAACAACCTGCTGGCGTCGAGCGCCATGTTTGGGAGTTTGACTCCTGCGGAGCGCGCCTGGCTCAGCGGACATTTTGAGTTGCACGAGTACGTGGCCGGCCAGGCGCTCTTTGAGCGCGGTCAGCACGTCGAACGCCTGGCGCTGATCGTCAGTGGTTCGGCGGAGGTGGAGGTCAGTGGGCGGCGAGGGCAGCGCGAGGTGGTCGATGCGCTGGATGTGGGGGCATTTCTGGGGGTGACGCCCTGCGCCTTGTTGGAAGAGGCCGGAGCGTCGGTGCGAGCCAGCACCGACGTGATCACGCTGGAGATGCCGGGGGAGGTGTTTCGGGAGCTGCTCAGCCGTTCGGCGCCGGTGGCCGAGGAGGTGCGCCGCGAGGTCGCGCTGCGGCGAGAGCGCTCCAGCAGGGCCCGGTCCCGGTCGTATGCCGCTGAGGTGGCGCCGCTGCTCCGGAGTTAACGCTCACCGCCGCCCGGGGCAGGGCGGCCCCGGCTCGCCAGCTCGCCGCGTCGCGGGCTCGCAGAGAGGTCGGGATCACCCGGCCTGGCGCGAGCTCTTCGAGGCGCCCTTTTTGCCGCCGGATGCGCGTTTTTTGGGCTTTGAGGACGACTTCTTTTTGGAAGAGGTCTTTTTCTTCCCGGTTTTGGCCGCCTTCGAGGTGCCGGGCTCATCGCCCGAGGTGCGATCGTCGTCGGCCCTGGTGCGTTCTGCCGAGAAGAACATCACGGCACCGTGGGTCTCAAAGTGGAGGCGGTCAAAGTCAGCGGCGCCGACTTCCTGGAGCAGAAACTCCGGGCTGCGCAGCATGGGGTAGATGCCGTAGCGCTCGTAGCGTTCGAGCACCGCGTCGGCCATGTCGGTCTGGGCTCGCACCAGGGTGGAGCCCGAGAAGTAGCCTCCGGGCTCCAGGCAGCGATGGAATTCGGCCAGGGCGCCGACGCGGTCGGTAAAGCCATGGAGGCCGTTGAGGCTCTGGAGGCTGCGGACAACGCCGCCTTTTAGGGGGATGGCGTTGACGTCGGCGCGGATGAGCTGGAAGCGAGCGCCGGACTTCTCCAGGCGTTTTTTAGCCCGCGCGAGCATCTTCCAGGACTTGTCGATGCCCAGCACCAGCCCGTCATGATAGGAGGCCAGCGAAGGGGCCAGGGCGACGCCGGTGCCGATGGGGGCTTCCAGGTACACGCCGCCGCGGGCGCGGCCCAGAGCACGGTTTTCGTGGTCGACATAGCGCAGCGGGCTGCAGCGCCAGATCGCCATGCTCATCACTGGCGCGACGAAGTCGTAGACGCCGGCGATGACATTGGCGAGGGTCTCGGTGCGGTAGCTGCCGGGGGCCGGGGTGGCTTCGGGCGCTACCAGATCGGGGATGCCATCGACGATGGGGTAGCGGGTCTGGCAGGACTGGCAGACCAGATCGGGGCGTCGACCGCTGCCCAGAGTCAGTTCGGGGCCCTGGCAGGCCGGGCATTGCAAGAGATCCAACACATCGCGCCGAATCATGGCGTCTCCTTGAGAGGTCATGGGCTTAGAGGGCCGACCCCCTTTGCGGGGTCTTGCGTTAAAGCGTCGGCCAGCGCTGCAGTCCTAGCACAGTGGGAAGCTAAAAGTCAGTCTGGTTTGCTTTGGGGGGGCGTCAGCGGCAGCGCGGGGGGCGAGTGGATTTGAGGCGGCGCACGCTGGTGGCGTGGCGTTGGCGCTGGCGTAGCGCGATGGCTTCGTCCCAGAGCTCGCAACGCAGCGGCGCGAGTTGGAGCGCGTTTTCGAGTTCGTTGGCGGCGCGTGTGCGGTCGGGACGGCGCCGGGCCAGGGCCTGGCGCGCTCGGGCGATGTGGTAGTTGGCGCTGAGGGGCGGGTGGGTTTGCGCGCGCTGGAGCGCGGCGTCGACGGCCGGGGCGCTGTAGGCGCGGCGGTCGCGCTCGGCCAGGGCCCGGGCCTCTTCGGTGGCGTGGGCATGAAGGAAGCGCGCGCTGTGCAGGGAGTGGGCCGCGCGCATGGCGAGTTCCAGGTTTTCGCGGGCGTCGGCGTGGCGTTTTTGGAGGCGACGCTGTTGGGCGAAGGCGAGCCAGGCCCGGGGGCCCAGGTCGCCATGACGCAGGAGGCTGCGCAGAGCGTGTTCGTCGCTCTGGGGGAGTGGGCCCTGCTCAAGCAGGGCCAGGCTGCGGCCCAGGAGGGCGGCGGGGTGGTGGGGCTGGCGTTCGAGCGCGTCTTCGTAATGTGCCAGGGCCTGCTCCGGGTCGCCTTCGTGGCGGGCAATGTCTCCGAGCAGAGTATGAAAACGGGGGCTGCGTGCAGTCGGAGTGCCCAGGGCCGGTTGGAGGCCGGTGCGCGCGCCCGGTACGTCGTTCTGAGCGAGCGCGATCTCGGCGCGCAGGAGGCTGAGTTCGGGATGTGCGCCGCTGAGCGCTTCGTGACGGGAGAGGAGCGCCAGGGCGCCCCGTGGGTCGTTGCGGTAGAGGTGCCAGCGTATCAGGGGGCGGAGTGCGGGACGAGACACGGCGTCGAGGCGCTCCAGGGCGTCACAGGGAGCGGAGGCCTGCTCGGCCTGGCGGGCATCAAGTGCCAGGGTGCAGGCCAGGATGCGTTGAGGCAGGCCTTCGTCGGCGTGGTCCAGGCGTTGGAGCGCGCGTTGGCGGAGTTCGGTCTGGGCGGCGCTCGTCTCGGCGCGATTGGCCTCCAGTAGAAGCGTGGCGGCTTCGAGTAACGCGCGATACGAGGGGGAGGGCGCGCCGGTATCGAAACCCTCGCTGAGCTCGGGCGCATCATTTTGCAGGGATTTGATAAGTCCGCGTACGCTCTGGTCGAGCGGGGTGTCGCGAGTCTCACTGAGGGCAATGTCCAGGTCCCCTTCGGCGGCCATCGCCAGGGCCAGAAGTAGGCGTTCTTCGGGGAGGCTGGAGTCGGCCTTCAGGCGTTCGATGGCCCGATGGGTGTCGCCGAGCTGCAGGTGGGTGGCGGCCAGCGCGCGGTCAAAGTAGGGATGACGGGCCTCGGCGGCCGGGGTTCGGATGAGTTGTTCACGTGCGGCGAGGAGTTGTCCCTGGCGCGTCCAGTGGTCGAGGAGGGGGCGCACACGGTCAGGGCGTAGCGGCGCGGCCTCTGCTGCCAGGCGCAGGGAGTTGAGCCGGGCGCTATCGTCGCTTGTGGCATGCGCGTGCGCCAGGTGAAGTCCGGCGCGATCGGCTGCGGACACCTGGCGTTGGTCGGCCGAGGCCAGCGGCGCGAGGAACTCGTCGAGTGTGGCGTCGGGCTCGGTTTTGGCCAGGTGCAGGGCCAGAGCCACCCGGGCGCTATGATGATCGGGGGCGTCGTCAAGGAGGGAGCGTAGCGCGTCGGCGCCGGCGTCCGGGTCGACCCGAAGTAGGTGGCGCGCGTGAGCGAAGCGTTCGGCCGGCGTGGAGGTGGGCAGCGCAGCGCTGAGGGCCGCTGAGAGTTCCGGGGAGGCGTGTGCGGCGCGGACGTCGGCGTGAGCCAGGCGCACCCAGGGAGCGTAGGGCGCAGTCGCGACGAGCGCGTCGAGGCGATCGCTGAGGACATCGGCTTCGAGCCAGGCGCCCGCGCGGTAGATTTCGGCGGCGACCTTGAGCGGGGCCTTCGGGAAGGTGTCTCCGGGCTGCGAGGCAGGATCAGGGTGTTCAAAGCGGTAGGCCACCCGGGCCCGGGTGAGCGCTTCGAGGGCCTCGATACGGGCCAGAGGGGCGGCGGTGCCCACCAGGGGCAGGCGATCGCTGAGCTTGCGTAAGAACGTGGCCGGGCCAGGCCAGGGCAGCGGGTCGTAGGCGCGGGCGCGCTCCAAAAGCTGTGCGGCGTTGGCGTGGGAGACGTAGGTGTCGGCGTGCAGCTCCGAGCTGGCGAGCTCTGCGTGATGCTGGAGCACGTGATGAACGCGCCAGACGTAGGCCATGGCCAGGACCAGGCTCAGCACCAGAAACGCCGATGCCAGGGCACTTGCCAGGGCGCGGGCGGGCGACTTCAGGGGCTCCGGGAGGCGGGCTTGAACCAGGTGGGTGAGGCGGCGAATGGAGCTGGTGTCGTGTCTCGGGGGCGAATGCGGACGTCTCAGCGCGTCAAGGGCGAGTTCGAGTTCGGGCTCCGCGGAGGCGTTTCGGGCGCCGGGAAGCGCTGGCGAGGCGCCCGAACTATGAGTTTTGCGCGGCGTGGAGAGCGCGTGTTGACGCTCGGTCTGATGCCGGGGGAGTTCCTGGGCGCGGTCGACGTCGGGCCAGAGCGTGGGCTCCGTGGGGGAAGACGCCGGCCGTTGCGACAAGGGTGTGGAGGGCAGATCCGTGGAGGCTGCGCGGCCGGGGCGAAGTTCCCGGGGCTGGTGACGGCGCTTTGTAGTGTCATCGATCTCAAAGCCCGGCGGCGACTGACGTACGGGGGGAGGCGTGTCGACCAGCGCCGCGGGAATGTTTACAAGGTGGGTCGCTTCGTGCGGGGCCAGCTCATCGGCATCGACGAGGGCCTCCGGGAGGGTGACCAGATGCGTCGGTTCATCCGGGGCCAAGGCGTCGATGAGCTCGGTCGGGGCTTCGGGCACCAGGGCGTCGGCCAGCGCGGTGGGCTCTTCGGTGAAGGCCGGGGGAGGCGCGTGGCGTCGAGGGGCTCTGGCGCCGGGCATCGCTGGCTCGGCGATGAGGCCCGCGAAGTGGTCGCGCCAGGCGCTGATCAGGTTGAGATCGGCGCCCCGGTCCAGGGCATCGTCGAGGTGCTCGCTGGCGAGTATCGGTTTGCCCAGGTGGTGGCTGGCGCGGGCGGCCACTACCGCGGCCTCCCAGAGGGCGTTGTCTTTCAGGGCGTGTTGAGCCTGGTGGTAGGCGGCCGCCCAGCGTCCCCGAGCCAGAAGATGTTCGGCCGAGGCCAGTCGGAGCTCGGGGGTGGATGTCCGGGCCAGCGCCGCGCTCAGCAGCGCCTCGGCGTTACGCAGATCCCCCTGGTGAGCATAGGCTCGGGCGCGGGCCGCAACCTCGGAAGCGGTGCGGGGGAGGCCGTCGAGAAGTTCGCGCAGATCGCCGGTGGACATAGGTTGAGCAGGCCGCTGTAGGGTTGGTGTGACCAGGCACAGGGAGCGCACGCTAGCATAGCCGGCGCCGTGGCGAGAAGGCCTGCGACTGGCCAAAAAGTTGACCGCGCCAGCCGCTGTCGTAGCCTCCGGCCAGATACGTGCGGATCCGGTAAAGCGTTGATCCGAAATGGCCTGGGAGGTCTGTTCATGCGACTGAAGACAACGATGATGATGACGCTCACCACGCTGGCCACCGGCTGGGGAATGGTGGGCTGTGGCGAGCAGGTGGAACCCTTTGGGGAGGGGGCGCTGGCGCTGAACTGGGAGGTCAGCCCGATGGGCTGTGCGCTCAGTGAGGTGGCCTATGTCGAGGTGGAACTCGCCAATGAGCGGCGCAGCTATCAGGAGCAGTATCACTGCGGGGCTGGTGAGGCCGCGCTGGAGGGGCTGGCGCCGGGAAGCTACGAACTCAAACTCCGGGGCTACGACCCGGGCGGCGCGGCGACCTTTGAGAGCGAGGGGCGCCAGGTGACAGTGCGCCCGGAGCGTGTGGAGAGCCTCGATGTCGTGGCGCTTAAGGCGCGCCCGGCCGAGCTGGCGGTGGCCTGGCGTTTTGATAACGGTCGGGTCTGCGGCGCCAATGGCGTCGACAAGGTCGAGGTGACCCTGTACGACCTCGCCTTCTACGAGATCGCCAGCCAGCGTTTTGGCTGCAATCGCGGTGAGGGCACGATCGGTGAACTCTATGCCGGCGATTACATTGTCAGGGTCAGCGCCACCGGAGCCGAAGACGCCCGTTTTCAGGGGGATGTTCGGGTGAGCCTGAAGCGCGGGGAGCGTGCGCAGACCGAAGCGGTCCTGGGCTCGCCCTGAACGCCGGAGTCGATCCGGGGCGATAAGGCGCGCCCTGTTTCTAAAAAGAGCTTGAGGCGACAATGAACGAGAAGTTCGTAGAAGTAGGGCCCTGGGGCATCGCGTTGACTTACGAGGATGTGTTGCTGGTGCCGGCCGAGAGCGCCGTGCTTCCGGCGCAGGCCTCGTTGGCCACGACGCTGGGAGCGGTGGCGCTGCAGGCGCCGATCCTGAGTGCAGCGATGGACTCGGTGACCGAGGCCCGGATGGCCCGTCGCATGGCTGAACTCGGTGGGATCGGCGTGATCCACAAAAACCTCTCGATCGAAGATCAGGCCGCGCAGGTGCGTGCGGTCAAAGAGGGCGACGCATCGTTGCAGGTCGGGGCGGCGATCGGGGTAGGGCGCGATCGCGACGCCCGCGCCGATGCGCTGGTGCGGGCCGGAGTTGATCTGCTGGTCATTGATACGGCGCACGGGCATTCCCGCGGTGTGATTGAGGCCACCCGGGCGCTGCGCGCCCGGCTCGGCGCGGAGATCACCCTGGTGGCCGGCAACGTTGCTACTGCTGCGGCCGCGCAGGCGCTTTTGGAGGCCGGGGCCGATGTGATCAAAGTCGGCGTGGGCCCGGGGAGCATCTGCACCACGCGGGTGGTCGCCGGCGTGGGTGTGCCGCAGCTGAGCGCGGTGTTGGCCTGCGCGCGAATCTGCCGCGAGGCGGGAAAATACTGCATTGCCGACGGTGGCATCTCCCGGCCCGGAGACGTGGCCAAAGCCCTGGCCGCTGGCGCGCACGCGGTCATGGTCGGTGGGTTGCTCGCCGGCAGCGATGAGGCTCCCGGGGAGCGTGTCCGGGTCGGTGGGCGCGATCTTAAAGCCTATCGCGGGATGGGCAGTGAAGGCGCGATGCGTGCCGGATCGGCCGAGCGCTACTTTCAGGACCAGTCGGCGCAGAAGCTGGTCGCCGAGGGGGTGGAGGCCTTTGTGCCTTACCGCGGCGCGGTCGCCGACCAGGTGTTCGAACTGCTCGGCGGGCTGCGCAGCGCCATGGGGTACCTGGGCGCGGCCACGTTGGAAGAACTCTACGAGCGCGCACGCTTTGTGCGCATCAGCTCGGCCGGATTGCGCGAAAGCCATGTGCACGATGTGATGACCTTGACGCCTCAAAGTGAAGACCCCGGAGATGCCCATGAATGAAGAGCTGAAAGAGGGCCTGCTGATTCTGGATTACGGCAGCCAGTATACCCTTCTCATTGCGCGCCGCGTCCGCGAGTTGGGCGTCTACTGCGAGATCTGGCCCTGCAACGACCCGCGGGTTGCCGCGTTGCAGGAGCGTGGTGAGGTGCCGGCGCGGGGGCTGGTGCTCTCGGGCGGGCCTTCGAGCGTGCATATTGAGGGGGCGCCCCGGCTGGAGGGCGGAATCTTGAGCTGGGGCGTGCCGGTGTTGGGCATCTGCTACGGGATGCAACTGCTGGCGTCGAGTTTCGGCGGTCGGGTAGACCGGGCGGCCGGCGGCGGGGAATACGGGCGCACCGAGGTTGTGGTGGAGGCCGCGCGCGGGCCGATGGCCGGCTTTGAGGTCGGGCATCGCACCGAGGTGTGGATGAGTCACGGCGATGCCGTGGGGGAGCTCCCCGCGGAGTTCGAGGCCGTGGCCCGCACCGAAAACGGACACCTGGCGGCGATGGCGCACAAGACGAAGCCGATCTTCGGAGTGCAGTTTCATCCGGAGGTTTCGCATAGCCTGGAAGGCGCGGCGATGTTGGAGAGCTTTGTCTTCGATGTCTGCCAGTGTCCGGATACCTGGAATATGGCCGACTTTGTGACCTCGGCGGTGGCTCGGATCCAGGCGCAGGTTGGCGAGCGCGGGCATGTGATCTGCGGGCTCTCCGGTGGGGTGGATTCATCGGTGGTCGCCGCGCTGCTGCATCGGGCGGTCGGGGACCGGTTGACCTGTGTGTTTGTCGACACCGGGCTGCTTCGCTATCAGGAACGCGAGCGCGTCCAGGCGCTCTTTGAGGGCCATTTTGGCATCGACCTTCGGGTGGTCGACGCACGAGAGCGCTTCCTGGAAGCGTTGGCCGGGGTGAGCGACCCGGAGGTCAAGCGAAAGCGCATTGGCGAGGCCTTTGTGCGGGTCTTTGAGGCCGAAGCAGCTACGATTGCAAACGCGAGCTTTCTTGCCCAGGGCACGCTTTATCCCGATGTGATCGAGTCGGTCAGTGTGTTGGGGCCTTCGGCCACGATTAAGAGTCACCACAATGTCGGGGGGCTGCCCGAGGACATGGGGTTGGAGCTCATTGAGCCGCTGCGGGAACTCTTTAAAGACGAGGTTCGGGTGCTGGGACGCGCCCTGGGGCTGAGCGCCGAGCTCGTGGGGCGCCATCCCTTCCCGGGGCCGGGGCTCGCTGTGCGCGTGCTTGGCGAGGTTAGCGAGGACGCGCTGCGCAAGGTGCGTCAGGCCGATCATATCTTTATTGAGGCGCTTCGGGCCGAGGGGCTCTACGACCAGGTCTGGCAGGCCTTCGCGGTGCTGTTGCCGGTCAAAACGGTCGGGGTGATGGGAGATCAGCGGACCTACGACGAGGTGATTGCGCTTCGAGCGGTGACCAGCAAAGATGGCATGACCGCCGATCGTGGCCACCTGCCGATGTCTTTTCTGGGCCGGGTCAGCGACCGCATTATCAACCGGGTCGAAGGGGTCAATCGGGTGGTGTACGACGTGACCAGCAAGCCGCCGGGCACCATTGAATGGGAGTGACGCGCCCGGAGGGCGCAGGAGTCATAGCGATGAAGACGTACGTGTGGTCGTGGATGTTGATGGTTGCCGCGCTGGTAGGCGCGCCGACTCTGGCTCAGGCTCAGCAGAGTGGTGGGGCGGTGGTGCTGATGACCGAGGTGGTCGAGGCCGGCGTCGCTGGTGAGCAGCCGCAGGTGGGCTTCTGGTGGAGTCAGGCCGGTGAAGCGCAGTGGACCGACAGTGATCGTGCGCTGCTTCGCGGGCTGGAGGCCCAGGGCGTGGAGCTGGCGCGGATGGGCGACCAGAGCATCTCACGCATTTACCGACGCCCGGCGCTGAGCCCGGCCAATGCCGCGCAGCTCGGGGCGTTGCTGGGCGGGGACCGGGTGTTGGTCGGCCAGATCACCTACCGCAAGCTGGGGCCGATCTGGCCGCTGGGTCTGGAGACGCTGGAAGCCAACGCCGAACTCGAGCTGGTTGCCGCCGGCTCGACTGAGGGCGTCTCCTTGCAGCGTTTTGTCGTGAACCGACGTTACTACGGCAGCGATGCCCGGGAGCTTCTGGCCGAGGCTCGCCAGCAGGTGGGCCTCGCGCTCGGTGAGGTGGCCGGGCGAGGGCTTCGCCGCTCGGCAGGGCCGGTGGGAATGGCGAGCACCGAGCCTTTGATCGCGGTGCGAAACGCCACCAGCGCCGCGCATCTGGAGCGTCTGCGCGCGCGGTTGCTGGAGCTGGACGGGATCAGCGCGGTGGTCGAGCGCTGGGCTAGCGAGGGTATCATCGCCCTGGAGATCAATCCCGGAGAGGTGACGTCCCCCGATGTTGTTGAATACGCCGTCCGGGTGTTGGAAGGGCATAGCTTTGATGATTTTGCGGTCAGCAGCGTGCCGGGCTCGCGCCTCGAAGGTGTGCGAGAGCTCTGGGTGGAGCCCTACCAGCAGGGGTTTTGAGTGGGGCCGGGGGGATGCGTCGACATGATGAATGGTTGGATCCAACTACTTTTAGCTGAGCGCCTGTATGTCTGAACAATCCTCCTCACGGCCTGGCGAGGCCGGGAGTCCTCGTCTTGACGCCGGTTCACAGTGGGAGCGCTTCGGCCGCTACCCCTATCTGCTCTCGAAGCTGCTCTTTTTTGGGTTGCTCCTGGGGGGATTTTTCTGGGTCCTTGGGAAATTCTCCGCGGTGCTCCTGCCGATCTTTGTCAGCCTGCTCTTCGCCTACTTGCTCGATCCGGCGATCGACAAGCTCGAAGCCCGGGGGATCAGGCGTGGTGTGGGCATCGTGCTGGTGCTGACGGTCGGCGTGCTTGTTGTGACGCTTTTTGCGCTCTTTCTCTACCCGACGCTCGCCAATCAGGCGCGTTTGATCGCCGATCACTTCCCCGCGCTGCTCACGTCGCTGGAGACGAAGGCCTTGCCCTGGATTGAGCGCACCTTTGGGCTGGAGCTTCCCTCGACGGTGTCGGCGGCGATGGAGCGCTACGGGGCGCAGATTCGCGAGGCCTTGCCGACGATCGGGCAGCACGTGGGCTCGGTGCTCACCAACGCCGTCACCCGCACCGGCGCGGTGGTGGCGAGCCTGATTAACGCGGTGATGATCCCGCTCTTTACGATCTATTTTTTGCATGACTTTGATCGGGGCCGGCGCGCGTTGGTGCGCTTTATCCCGCCGCATCGCCATGATCACTTCATCGATCGTCTCCAGGATATGGATCAGGCCGTGGGGCAGTGGTTCCGCGGTCAGATTCAGGTCGCGATGATTCTGGCCGGGATGTACGCCCTCGGTCTGGCGATTGTGTACGGGGCCTTCGGGCTGGATGTGCAGTCGGGGGTGGTCATCGGCATCCTGGCCGGGTTCCTCAACGTGATCCCTTATTTCGGGTTTGCGGTGGGCACGCTGCTGGCGGTGCTGGTGGTGTTGATTCAGTGGAGCGGCTTTGGCGCGCTGCTGGGCGTGGGTATCGTGTTCACCTCGGTGCAGCTGCTGGAGAGCTACCTGATTACGCCCCGGATCGTGGGCGAAAAGGTCGGACTCAAGCCGGTGACCGTGATCATCGTGCTCTTGCTCGGCGGCAACATCGCCGGGCTGATGGGGATTCTCCTGGCGATTCCGGTCACCGGGGCGCTCAAGGTGCTGCTGCCCGACATCTTTGCCTGGTATGAACGCACGTCCTTCTTCACCGGCAAGCCGATGGCTCCGGCGCAAATGCACGTACGCGCCCGCGTGATCACCGACGATGCGACAACATGGGATGAGGAGATTTCCGGAAACGCGGAGACTAAATCGCCAAGCGACGCCGCGGTCGATGGGCCCGCTTCGGAAGATGGGCAGACCGGCGACCCGGCGGAGCACGAAGATGGCGAGTCCGGGAGTTCGGCGGAGGACGACTCCTCGAAAGACGACTCCTCGAAAGACGACTCCTCGAAAGACCCGAAGGCCGATCGTGGAAACTCCGAAGAGCAGGATTGACACGTTCACGGGCCCTTGGAACGATGTCGCACGACACTCGTCTCCCAGCCTCCAGTAACGCCCGGAACCTCCATGTCTCAGAGCCATTGGTCGAGTGACGAGCAAGCGCTCATCAACGCCCTGGAACGCTTGATGTCCGAGCGTTTCGGGGAGCTGCGCGGCCCGGGGGTGCGCGCCGTCTTTGAGGAGGTGTTGACTCGGCTGGAGAAGGCCCCGGCTCCGCAGCGTTCGCCCGAGGGGTGGACCGGACGCATGGAGCGCGAGGTGGCCAGCCCGGTGGCGTCCACGCATCAAGGCGGGTTGATCCGCGCCGATGTTGAAATCGTGGCCGATACCGAGGCGCTGATCGACAGTCTCCTGCATCAGATTCTGGAGGTCGGGGCGGTGCTGGTGCAGCTCGATGATCCCCCGGGGCTCAACGACATCGTTCAGGTAAAGCTCAGCTTCCCGCACGCCCACCTGGAGGTGGAGGCCCGCGCCCGGGTGGTCCATCAGTCGGAGCGCGGCACGGCGATTGAGGTCTCGGGACTCAGCCGCGAAGATCGCGTGACGCTGCAGGCGGTCGCCGACGATCGCCAGCGCGAGGCCGAGGCACAGGCCGCCCGGGAGACGTCGGTCACCGAGGTGCCCTCCACCCATCCGGCGCCGGTCGACGACGCCGCGCGCTCTTATTCGGGCTTTGGCGCAGGGCGTGGCTCGGTCACGCGTACGATGCAGTCCGCGGGGCGCCGGCGCTTTGATGTGCCCGATCCCGATATGGATGTGGTGCGCTCGACGATGCAGTCGATGAAGTCCGGGTTCATCACCCGAGAATTTTACGGACCGGCGCCGCCCTGGTTTGAGCCTGATGGCGACCCGGACCGCGTGGAAGCGCTGGCCGGTGAGCGCGTGCTCGATGTGCTGCTCCAGCTCTCGGCCAGTGGGTTTACCGGTGCCCTGGTGCATCGCAGTGGCACGTCTCAGCGTCAGCTCCTCTTTGAGAGCGGCTATATGGTGGAGATGAGCAGTCTCCCTCGTGCTCCCGGCGCGGAGCTCGGGCCGATGCTGCAGGCGGCCCGGCGCATCACCAAGCGCCAGCTCGCCATGGCGGCGGCTCATGCCGACGAGTTCAACTCGCCCCTGGCCCGCAGCCTGCTGGAACTCGACATTCTCGACCCGGATCGCATTCGACACGCCATCTCGGGGCGCCTGACTTTTTTGCTGCGCGAATTCTGTGAGGAGCGCAGCGGCGATGTGGCGATCTTCGACGCCGCGGCGCTTCCGGCAGACTTTTTGCCCAAGCCTCCGCTGCGCGTGCACCTGGCCGTGGAGCGCGTCATCTACGAGCGTCTGCTGCGCGGGCTCACCCAGTGCATGGCGAGCGAGCGCGATCAGGTGATGGCCCCGGAACTCGATACCTACCCGGAGATCCTGATCCAGGAGCGAGACCGGCTGGAGCGGGCGCTCAGCGCTGCGGCTCAGCTGCGCCTGGTCGATAAGGTGCTCAATGGGCGTCGTCGTTTGCGCGAGGTGCTCACCGAGAGCGCGCTCCCGCCGGCCGAGACCTTCGCGGTGGTCTTTGCCCTGCACAGGATGGGTTTGCTGCGCTTTGATCGCTCGCTGCATCAGACGGTGGTGCGCGAACGCCTGCGCGAGAACGTCACTGTGAAGTACCTGAGCGTGCATAAGGCCAGTTACTTCGAAGTGCTGAACGTCCACTGGTCGAGCTATTCCGAGGTCATTGAAAAGGCCTACGGAGAGCTTAAGGCTCAGTTTGATCCCTCACGCATTCCGGCCGAACTGGAGGACGAGGTTCATCAACGGGTGCGCGAGATCAACGAACGGGTGGAGGCGGCCTATGCCGCGCTGGCCAAACGCGCCACACGCCACGGCTATCGCACCCGGATCATGCCCGAGTACAAGCTCGCTCACGCCATCCCCCTCTTTTTGAAGCAGTCGGAGCTGGCCGAGCGCCGCGGGCAGTGGGCGGAGGCCCGAGACGCGGTGCGCCGCGTGCTCGAGATCGAGCCGGACAACGCCGAAGGCCAACGCCGCCTGACGCGCTATGAGCAGATCATCGAGAAGGGGATCTCGCCGAACCCGGCAGATACCAATCAATGAGCCTGAAGGGGCAGGGCGTTGGCTGAGCCTGCCCGAAACCTCGCTCTACCCTTTTACATCCTACTTACGATCGTGAACTCCTTATCTGTGGAGGTGCCATGGAGCGCATCAAGTTGTTGCAGGAACTCGTCATCAAGAATCAGAGCAAGATCCTCTTCTGGGTGTTCGACGGCATCGGGGGATTGCCACACCCGGAGACGGGAAAAACCGAGCTGGAGACGGCGAATATCCCGGCGATCGATGCCTTTGCGCGCTCGGCCAGCTGTGGCGGGCTGGTGCCCCACGGTGCCGGGGTAACTCCCGGGAGCGGTCCGGGGCATCTCTCGCTTTTTGGTTACCCGCTGGACCAGTTTGACCTGCCGCGCGGCGTGCTCGAGGTGCTCGGCGCAGAAGATGTCTTCCACGGTGGTGAGCTGGTACAGGGCGTCGAGATTCAGGCCGGAGACCTGGCCATGCGTGGGAACTTCGCAACTCTGGAGCACCGCGGAGATAAAGCGGTCATCTCCGATCGCCGGGCCAACAAAATCGCCACCCCCGAGAGCCGGCGAGTGTGTGAGTTGTTGAGTCGGGAGCTCTCGGTGGAGGGCTACGAGGTCTATGTGTACCCGGGCAAGGAGCACCGCTTTGCGCTGCTCTTGCGTGGACCGGGCCTGGTCGGCGGCCTTAGTGACGCTGACCCCCAGAAGAGCGGGGTGCCGCCGAAGCCGGTGGAGGCCGAGCATCCGGAGGCCGAGCGCTCCGCCGCGCTCGTCAACGAGATCATCGCTCAGGCGACTCGCATCCTGGCCGACGAGCCCGAGGCCAACACCGTGTTGCTGCGGGGCATCGGTGCAGCGCCAAAGATCCCCACGTTGGAAGAACTCTACGGCATTAAGGCCGCCGCCATCGCGACCTACCCGATGTACAAGGGCATCGCGCGTCTGGTGGGGATGGATGTGCTCGACGTCGGCTCGATGGAGCACGCCGATGAGGTCAAGGCGCTGGAAGAGGCCTTTGACGACTACGACTTCTTCTACCTGCACATCAAAGAGACCGACGGCTATGCCCACGTCTTTGATTTCGATGGCAAGGTCGGGGTGTTTGAGTCCTGTGACCCGCTTTTTAAGAAGGTGACCGAGATGGGCTTTGATGTGATCGCGCTCACCGGTGACCACTGCACGCCGGCGGTGCTGGGCGATCACTCCTGGCACCCGATCCCCACGGCGTTGTGGTCGAAGACGGTGCTCGGTGGCGGCGTGGAGGCGTTTAGCGAGCGCGAGGTGTTGCGTGGCACCATGGGGCTGCGGGCGTCGCGCGACCTCCTGCCGCTGGCGCTGGCCGAGGCTCGTCGTTTCAATAAGTTCGGAGCCTGAGACTCAAAAGGGGGGGAGGGCGGAGCTCGCTCGCCCGATCCCCCTTCTTGTGCCCCACGGAGTAAGGCCGAAACACGACCCGCTGGCAGGCCTCAGGGGCTCGGCAGGGCCTTCGCGCATCAAACGAGACACTCTGGCGCTGTCGATGTCCTTCGCGTCTGCTTGTGGGCTCTCCTGGAGAGAACGGCGATGCTTTCGCGCATTGAGAGGGGCCCCGGTAAGGCCCCTCTCAATGCGTCTTTGGGCTCTTTAGACTGGCGAGTCTGCGCGTGTCGGGGCTTTGCCCTCATGGAGGAGGGAGAAGGGGAGTTAGCCGCGGGCCGGGTTCAGGCCTGCTTGCGGATCGCGTCGGGCTGATCGTTGACCGTCTTGATGCCGAAGGTGCTCCGGGCCACGCTTTCCAGCGTTTCGAAGAATTTCAGACGCTCGAGGATCGGGTTCAGCCACCCGCAGGTGATGCAGTAGTAGGTGTCGTAAGGCGCGGTGTGGTGAAAATCGTGGTTCGTCGGCGTCAGGATCAGGTTGAAACGCTGCAGCAGGCGGATGTAGGCGGGCGGGTCGCTCATGTGCGCCCACTTGTGGAACTGGTTGGTCATGAACACGCCGCAGGTGAAAGTCACCGAGCAGGCGAGCACGAGCAGCTGCCAGATCTGCGTGGGATCGGTGAAAAAGAGGGCGATCGGGATCATGTAAAGCGCCAGCACGATCGAGTTGTTGCCGTTGACCGTCACGTAGTCGTGCTCGCAGATACCCTGGGGGTGGGTGTGATGATCGCGGAAGGGCTTGACGAATCGCTCGCCAAGAATAGGCGTGTCTTCGCTGCCGAAGGTGTCCCCCATCCAGTGCACAAAGCCCGAGGCAAAGTCAGCCCCGACGTAGCCGAGCGCCGCGGTCAGGGGCACCAGCCAGGCGGCGGTCTGCCAGCCCAGCACCGAGAGCCCGTGGAAGGCTCTCATGCTGATGATCACGACCAGCCCGAAGAAGCTCAGGATGGCCACGATTTCCAGGAGGCGATGAAGGGGGGAGTAGTCAAAGTCACGACTGAGGAACGACTTAAACATCGAGGACATCATACAGCTCTACTTCAAAGGGGAGATACAACAGGTCGCATTGCGCGACCGGGATCGGAGAGGGGGACGCCGATCGAAGTGTCGGCTCGCCATACCCGGGGCGATGGGTGAGCCTACCTGCGGTTGACGGAGGTCCTGGCAGTGGTGAGATTGCTGCCACCGACACGACACAGAAACTGTCAACATTGGTGACCGCGAAATTTAAGGAATGGCGGCATGGAAATCAAGGCACGCGCACGCAAAGTCTTGGCGCCAGTGATGCCCTTTTTTACGTTTATTGGCGAGGCCGCGCGTGAATGGAGCGACGACAACGCCCTGCGTTTGGCGGCGGCGCTGGCGTTTTATTCAGTTTTTTCGATGGCGCCCCTCCTGGTGATCGGCATCGCGGTGGCGGGGCTGGCGTTCGGGGAGGCCGCCGTGCAGGGGCAGGTCGTCGGGGAGCTGGAGGAATTTGTGGGGCTCGATGCCGCCGAGTTCATCGAGGAGATGCTGCGCGGGGTGCGGATCAACGACTCGGGCTTGATGCCGATGCTCGTCAGTCTGGGCACGATGGTCTTTGGGGCGCTGGCGATCTTTGCCGCGCTGCAGGACACCCTCAACATGATCTGGCGGGTGCAATCCGATCCCGACAAGGGAATCCTCTACACGATCAAGCGCCGGCTTTTTGCCTTCTCGATGGTGCTTTTTTTTGGCGTGCTGCTGATGGGCTCGCTGCTGGTCGGCTCGGTCATCGCCGTGGTGGAGAGTTCTTTTGCGGATCTGGTCACCACCCCGCTGTGGATCTGGCGGGTGGGGGATAGCCTGGTCTGGCTGATCTTTTTCACGGCGGTGTTTGGCTCGATGTACAAGGTGTTGCCCGACGTGCAGATGGCCTGGCGCGATGTCTGGGTGGGCGCGGCGATGACCTCGATCCTCTTCGGGGTGGGCAAGTTTGGCATCAGCACGTATCTGGCCCGCTCGGGGGTGGGTTCCATTTTTGGGGCGGCGGGCACACTCGCGGTGATTCTGACCTGGATCTACTACTCCTGGGTTATCGTGCTCTTTGGGGCGGAGCTCACCCAGGTGTGGGCTCGGCGCATTGGCTCGGGGATTGCGCCCGGGGAGGGGGCGGTGGTTCGGCCCAAGTACGATATTGAGGATCCACGCCATCAGGTCATGGGCGATCAGACGCCGGGCTCCGGGTGACTAGATTCAGGGGGAGGAGATGACACCGGGTTGTCTCCCTGAAGATGCCCGCAGAGCGCTGAGAGTGCGCAGGGGGCGAGGATGGAGCGAGCACCGTGGTGGCTTTCGATACCGGTTGCGCTGGGGTTGGTTTGTCTGACCGGGCTTGTGGTGGTGTGGCAGGAGGTACGCACCTCCGCGCTGCAATCCGCCCTGGGCGCGCAGCTGGCCTCCGGGGTGGTGACCTCGCCGGCGGTGGCGTTGAGTGAGCGTCCGCCGGCGCTTTCGGCGCCCGGTGGTCCCTGGGATCAGGCCCGCGGGTATGCCGGGCATCTCAAGCGGGCCGAACGCCTGGAGAGTCTGGGATTCAAGGTGGTTGCCGCGGCTCGACCGACTCTGGTGACCCAGCGCTGGGCTCACCGCGCTTGGACTTATCCGATCTATGAACTCCGGCCGCAGGCCGGGCTCCATATCGATGATCGCGTCGGGCGCACGCTGGAGGCCTGGCGTTTCCCTCATGTCATCTGGGAGACGCCCCCGCAGCTGGCCCGCGACGCGGCGATCGTGCTCGAGAATCGGGCGCTCGATAACCGTGCGCATGCGTACACCAACCCGGCGGTGGATTGGACCCGGCTGGGGGTGGCCACGCTGAGCCAGGTGCGCGCCCGTGTCGATTCGGGACATCGCGCCATCGGTGGCTCCACGCTGGCGGTGCAGATGGAGAAGTTTCGCCACTCGCCAGGTGGGCGTACCCACTCGACCTCCGAGAAGGCCCGGCAGACCCTGACCGCCTGGTTGCGCGCCTACAGCCACGGGCGCGACGCTCAGAGCTGGTCGCAGCAGCTGGTCACCGACTGGCTCAATTCTGTGCCGCTGGGGCACCGCGCAGGCTACGGGCCGATCCAGGGCGTCGCCGAAGGGATGTGGGCCTGGTACGGGCGCAGCCTTAATGAGGTGGAGTGGGCCCTCTACGGCGACGCCAGCGACGCCCAGCGCGCCCAAATCCAACGCGAACTTCTCTCGCTGATACTCGCCCAGCAACGCCCGGCGCGCTACCTCCCCCGGGGGCTGGAGCGCCTGGAGAGTCGCGTCGATGGCCTGGTCGATGACCTTGTGGCAGCGGGGAAGATGCCCCGCGAGCAGGGCTACATCATCGCCTCGCGAACGCTCACCCTGGCCGAGAGCCCCCGGCGCCTTCCCGTGGCGCGGGGTGATACACATTTGGCCGGGCTTTCCGCGCGTCGCTGGAGTGCGATCAGCGGGGAGGACCAATCCTCGATGCGAACGCGCGATGCCCGGGTGCAGACGACCTTTGACGCCGAACTCCAGCAGGCCCTGGAGCGCGAACTGGGGGAGCGCTCCTGGCCCTCGCGGGTGAGTGTCGCGGTCTATGCCCACGCACCGGGGCGCCTGGAGCCGCGGGCCATCGTCGACACCGATCCCCGCGCCGTCGATCTGGCTACCGAAGGGCGCCTGGATCTCGGATCCACCGCCAAGTTACGGGTGCTGATCTCCTACCTTAACGCCGTGGAGCAGGCGTATCGCGAGATGCGTGATCGGGGCAGGGCGTCCACCACCGACCCTCTGGGGCGCTTTGTCGCCCGGGAGCTTCAAAAGAACCCCGAGCTGGGGCTCGATGAGCTCTTGCAACGCGCGCTGCAACGTCGGGTCTCCGCCGACCCGGATCAGGTCTTTTATACCGGCGGCGGCCCTCATGAGTTTCAAAACGTGAACCCCGGCCATAACACCCGCACCTTTAACGTGGCCTCGGCCTTTGTGGCCTCGGCCAACCTCCCCTTTGTGCGCGTGATGGAGGAGCTGGTGGCCTTTCATGCGCATCGTCTCTTTGATGCTCCCATCGACGCGGTGCTGGCCGGCGATCATCCGGAGTACGAGGCGTTGCGCGATCAGCATCTGGAGATGGCCGCGGCGCGCCTGGTGCGCGAGGCCTATTTCCGCCACCACGGCAAGACCCCCGATGCGATGGTTGCCCTGGCCCTGGACGGTCTGGATGCCACGCCCGAGCGCTGCGCGCGCCTGCGGCTCGCACTTCTCCCCGGAGCCCACTCGCCGCCTCCGGCGGCGCTGCGGGCCCGCTGCGGGGCGGACCCCGGCCCGGACGCCAGCCCCGATGGGTGGGATGCGCAGGACCCGCTGGAGCTGGCGGCCATCGCCGCCCTGACCCAGGCCCCCGATGCCTCGCTCTCCGAGGTGATGCTCGCGACCCGAGAGGCCCGGGCCCGCCAGATCGACTGGATCGACGCCCACACCAGCGCGCTCGAGACGCGCCGCGGCATCACCTACGCCATGGAAGCCCGCGTCTTTGAACTGTTGCGAGAGCAATGGGCCCTGGCCGGCTACCCCTTTGAGCGTCTGACCCCCTCGCTGGCCACCGCGCTGGGAAGCTCCGGGGATCGGCCGGCGGCGCTGGCGCGCCTGGTGGCGGCGGTGCGCGCCGGCGGGGTCGTGCCTGAGCTGCGGATGATTGAGAGCGCACGCCTCTATGAGCAGACCCCGTATGAGACCTGGTTTCGCGCCGCCGGTGGCCCGGCCCAACGCGCGTTTAGCCCCGAGGTCGCCCGGGCGGTGGAGGCGCTGCTGATTCGGGTGGCCGAGCGCGGTACGGGGCACGCCTCGGAGGGGCCCTGGAGCGTCGACGGAGAGCGCTGGGAGGTGGGGGGAAAGACCGGCACCAGCGAGCATCTGCTGCATATTCGCGATCGTGCCGGCCGCGTGATCGAGCGTCGGCCCATGGCGCGTTCCGGGACCTGGGTCTTTTTTGCCGGTCCCTGTCTCATCGGCAGCGTCGTGATCTTCGAGCAGGGGGCGTCCGCCGCGGAGCATCACTTTCACGGGGGAGACGCCGCCGAACTTAGTCGGGCGATCTGGCGAGCCCTGGAGTCCACGGAATCGGGAAGTACCTTTTGTGAAGGTCTGGACGAATAAGAACGAGGGCATTAGTGTTGCAACAGAATCCGGCGACACCTCCGTCGCCAACCCTGGAGCGTTTGCATGCCTTTGAACCTGCGCATTGAGACTCTGATCGGCCCGCTGCTGGTCGCGATCTTTACGATCGCGCTGGGTGTGCCCTGTCTCTGTGCGCCGGCTGAGGCCAGCGAACCTGTCAGCTCCGAGGCCGAACACGCCGAGACCTCCTGTGACTGCTCGCACGGTGATGAGCCCGAGGAGGAGCAGAGCTGCTGCTGCGGTTGTGATGCGGTCGATTCGGCGCCGGATGTACCGCTGACCGCTGAAAACTCGGCGGCCATGGCGGCCGGCGACCTGCGCCTGGAGCGCACCGGCACCCCGCTGGTGTTGGAACTCCCCGAGCCCGGACACCTGGCTGCGGCTGGGGTTTCCCCCGGGCCGGTGTTTGCGAGCGCGGGGCTGGACCGCGCCCCTCCCCACGGCTCCCTTCCGGAGCATCCCCAACCGACCTACCTCCGAGTGCAGACGCTGCGCATCTGATGTCGCGCGCCTTTGATGAGGCGCGCGCTCTGTAGAGCGCCCACCGTCCAACTCGTCCTGTGTTCCCAATGAACGCGCGATGCTGAGTCAGGGTCAGACGTGCACCCACGTCTCAGACCGGTATCGCGAGGATTGGGCCCCTGTCTGGGCCCGAGAGGTGTTGCAATGGCAACCGATTCTCGGCGCACCTGGCTGGCGACGGCATCATGGATGAGCGCGCTCGGGCTGACAGTATGTCTGTCTCTCCCGCTTGCCGCTCAGGAGCTTGAGGAAGCTTCGCTCTCCATGGCCGCGCTGGACCAGCGCGCGCTCGAATTACATCCTGAAGTGCGCGCAGCCGGGCTGCGCGCTGATGAAGCTGCGATCTCCGCCGATGTGGAAGAGGGGCGCTGGCCGGAGCCTCGTGTCGAGTACATGGCTGAGATCAGTACGCCCTGGGCCAGCCATATGACCACCAGTCATATGGTCACGCTGATGCAAACGCTGCCCTGGGCGGCTACTCGTAAGGCGCAGGCGGCCCCGGCGCTGGCCCGGGAACGCGGCGCTCGCGCCGAGGAACGGGCGGCGGCTCACGGCGCCCTGCGCGATCTGCGCGTGGAACTGGTGAACATCGCCCGCACCACCGAGATGATCCGCCTGCTCGAGGAGGAGCAGGCGCTGGTGTCGGATGTCCTCCAGGTGCTCGAGACCACGCTGGCGACCACCGAGCGAGAGCACTCCGATCTCTACCGCCTGCGCCTGGCCGAAGAAAACCTCGTCGACCAACGTCGCGAACAAGAAGGCCTGCTCGCCGGATCTCGCGGTCGACTGGCCCAATTGCTGGGGCAGGCGCCCGAGGATATCTCGCTTGAAAACGTGGCGTCGATCCTGACCTGGTCGCCGGAGCTTCCCTCGCGCGAGCAGTTGCGCGCGATGATCGAAGAGGGGGCCCCGGCGCTGGCGATCTTCGAGGCGCAGGCCTCGGCGGCCCGGGCTCAGGAAGAACTCAGCGAACGCCAGCTGCGTCCGCCCCCGCAGGTGATGCTCGGCTACGCCAATATGCCGCCGATGTTTGCGCACGACGCTCCGCGCCACGACGCAATTCGGGTGGGGTTCTCGATCGCGCTGCCGGTCTGGGGCGGACGCTACTCCGCAGAGGCCCGGCGCTGGCAGGCCGCGGCGCAAGCCGCCGGGGAGTCTCAGGCGCAGCGCCTGCGTGAACTCCTCTCCCGGATGGAGTCGGCGCGGGCACGGGTGGAGCAGGCCGACGCGCGCCTGGATGCCTTTGAGGCGGAGCTTGTCCCGCTGGCCGAAGCGCTCAGCGAGCAGGTGCTCATCGGCGTGGAGACTGGCGAGCGCAGCGTGACCGACTATCTGGGCGCGGTGCGCGAAGAGCGGACGCTACATACTCGCCGTCTTGGACTCCAGGCGGAGCGTGCCACCCAACTTCTCGAACTTCAGTATTTGAGCGGAGGGCTCTTTGCCGTCCGCAGCCCGTGGGCGTATCCGCCCGCGATGCGAGGTCAGTGATGGATGACAGAATGAAACGATGGGGGGTGGCGCTGGGCTGCCTGGCGCTGCTTGGGGGCGGGGCTTGCCGCGGCGATAGCGCCGAGGGTGAGCATGGCGATCACGCCCATGCTAGCGAGCAGGGCGCTCAGGACGAGGCCCAGGAGTACGTCTGTCCGATGCACCCCCAGGTGCGTCAGGACGGACCGGGAACCTGCCCGATCTGCTTTATGGATCTGGTGCCCAGTGGCTCTGATGGCGGCGATAGTGACATCCCCTCGGTACGCCTCTCCGAGGGCTCCCGACGTCTGGCTCAGGTCGCCAATGCCAACGTGGAGGCCGGGGCACTGGTCGATACCTTCGAGGTGTTTGGGAAGATCGAGGTCAGTGAGAAATCCGAGGTCGACTTAAGCGCCTGGGTCGGCGGCCGCATTGAGCGCCTCTACGTCAACGCCCGTGGCGAAGAGGTCAAACGCGGGCAGCGCATCGCCCGGATCTACTCGCCACAGCTCTTGACCGCCCAGCAGACGCTCTTGCAGGCGCGGCGCAATCTGGAGGCGGCTCAGGCCTCGGGCAGCGTGCCGCGTGAGCGTGCCGCTCAGGCCTCGTTCGCCGCGGTGCGCGAAGAACTGCGCCTGCTCGGCATGGGGGCGCGCCAGATCGACGCCGTTTTGAGTGAGGGCAGTGCCCGCAAGACGGTCGATGTCTTCGCTACGGCCAGTGGAACCGTACGAGAGCGCCTGGTCTCGGTCGGTGATTACGTGACCACGGGGGAGCCCCTGGTGTCATTGGCGGCGCTCGACACAGTCTGGGCTCAGCTGGAGATCTTTGAGCAGGACATCTCGCGGGTCAGTGTGGGGCAGCCAGCCAACGTGCGGATTCCGGCGCTGGGCGACCACATCGTGGAGGCCCGTGTCGACTTTTTGGCGCCCGAGATCGAGCCGGAGCGTCGCGTGATGCTTGCCAGGGTTGCCCTCCCCAACGACGAGGGACGACTTCGTCCGGGCATGTACCTGAGCGCGGAGCTGGAGCGGCGCGTCGGTGATGAACACCTGCTCTCCATTCCGCGTGAGGCCGTGCTCTGGACCGGTTCGCGCTCGATGGTCTATCGCTGGGATACCTCGCTGGAGCCGCCGGCCTATGTGCCCGAACGCATTGAGATTGGCGAGCGCCTGGGCGATCGCGTGATCGTCCGCGACGGCCTCAAGGCCGGCGACGTCGTCGCTGCCCGGGGGGCCTTCCGAATCGACGCCTCGCTCCAGATCAAGGGCGGGCCGTCGATGATGAGCGAACTCACCGACACCTCCCCGGTGGAGGTCGCCCCCGAGGGCACTCGCTTTGACCCGGCCGTCGACGCCGAACGCCTGCCCGAAGGCGTATGGTTCTGCGACATGGGTACCACGCACTACGCGCAGCACGGCTCCGGAGAGTGCCCGGTCTGCGGGATGTTCCTGGTGGAGAAGACAGGCGATGAAGACGCGCCGACCGAAGATGCGACGCACGATCATGAGCATCATCATGATCACGAGCCCACCTCCCCGGTGGAGGTCGTCCCCGAGGGCACGCGCTTTGATCCGGCCATCGACCCCGAACGCCTGCCCGAGGGCGCGTGGTTCTGCGACATGGGCACCACGCACTACGCGCAGCACGCCTCTGGCGAGTGCCCGGTCTGCGGGATGTCCCTGGTAGAGAAGACGGGCGGCGATAGCGCGTCAGCCAAAGAGGCGAATCACGGCCACAACCACGAGCAAAGCGAGGGGCATCATGGCCATTGAGTCCTCGAATTCGACGTGGACAGCGCGCCTGATTGAGGGTGCGCTTCGTCAGCGCCTCATCGTGGTGTTGCTCACGCTGGCGGTCATCGTCTGGGGCGTCTTTGTCTCACCGATCGATGTGGGCTGGGAAGGGGAGGGCGATCCGGTACCGGTCGATGCCATTCCGGACCTGGGTGAGAACCAGCAGATTGTGTTCACCGAGTGGCCCGGCCGCTCCCCTCAAGACATCGAAGATCAGATCACCTACCCGCTCACCACCGCGTTGCTGGGGGTCCCCGGGGTGGAGACGATTCGCAGCTCCAGCATGTTTGGGTTCTCCTCCATTTACGTGATCTTTGAGGAGGACGCCGAGTACTACTGGACGCGAGCGCGCCTGGTCGAGCGATTGGCCAGCCTGCCCGGGGGGCTGCTCCCCGAGGGCGTCGCGCCGCAGCTGGGGCCCGATGCCACGGCCCTGGGCCAGGTCTTCTGGTACACGCTGGAGGGGCGCACCCCCGAGGGAGAGCCGGCCGGCGGATGGAGTTTAGAGGAGCTGCGCACGCTTCAAGACTTTACCGTGCGCTACGCCCTCTCCAGCGCGCCCGGCGTGGCTGAGGTGGCCTCGATTGGCGGGCATGTACGGGAGTATCAGGTCGAGGTCGATCCGGCCCGGCTTCGCGCCTACGACGTCACGCTGGCTCAGGTGGCCAACGCGGTGCGCCAGTCCAACTCCGAGGTCGGCGCGCGCACCACCGAGATCAACGGCGTGGAGTACCTTATCCGGGGCGTGGGATACGTTGAGAACCTCGAAGATATCGAAGCGGCGCCGGTCGTCACCCGCGACTCGGTTACGGTGACCGTCGGCGAGGTCGCCCGGGTGACCAGCGGGCCCGGCATTCGCCGCGGGGCGCTGACCCGCGGCGGTGTCGAGGCGGTCGGCGGCGTGGTCACCGCCCGCTACGGCGCCAACCCCAAGCAGGTCGTGGACCAGGTGAAAGCGTCCATCGATGAGGTGCAGCGCGCGCTTCCGCGACGCACGCTCGAAGACGGCACCGTCTCTCAGGTCACGATCGTGCCTTTCTACGACCGCTCCGAGCTCATTGAACGCACTCTGGGAACGTTGAGCCTGGCGCTTTATCAGCAGATCCTGATCACGGTTCTGGTGGTCATGTTGATGATGCTGCATCTGCGTGCCGGGTTGCTCGTTTCCTCGCTCTTGCCGCTGGCAGTGCTGATGACCTTTGTGGCCATGAAGTACACCGGCGTAGATGCCAACGTGGTGGCGCTGGCCGGCATCGCGATCGCCATCGGTACGATGGTGGATATGGGCATCGTGATGACCGAGAACATCGCTCAGCATCTCGATGACGCTCCCGAAGGCGAGGACCGTCTGCGCGTGATCGGACGCGGGGCCTCGGAGGTGGCGCCGGCCATTCTTACCGCGATCACGACCACCGTGGTGAGCTTCCTGCCGGTATTCATGCTCACCGGCCAGGAGGGCAAGCTCTTTACGCCGCTGGCGTTCACCAAGACCTACGCGTTGGTGGCCAGCCTGATCATCGCGCTCTTTGTAATTCCGACAGCGGCCAGCTGGGTGTTGGGCGTGCGCGCGCGCTCGCTACGCTCGCGCTTTATTCTCGGGCTGGCGGCCGCCGTCGGCGCGCTGGCCGTGGCCATCTGGGCGCATGTGGGCGTGGGGCTGGCGCTGCTCCTCTCGGCGCTGGCCTGGCTCGTCGACGATATGCTCGACGCCAAAAAGGTCTGGCGAGATACCCGGGAGCACCGCTGGGCGCGCCGTGCGCTGCGTTGGGCGGGGCTGGTGGCTGTGGTGGTCGTGGTGAGCTGGCTTCTGGCCACGTCCTGGATGCCCCTGGGAGCCGGGAAGGGGATGGCTCCCAACCTGATTGTGGTGCTGGCCGTGGTCGGCTGGGTGTTGGGTTCCTTTATGCTCTTTCGGGTGGCCTACCCCACGATGCTGCGTTGGATCCTGGCGCATAAGGGCCTTTTCCTGGCGCTGCCGGCGATGGTGGTGGTGCTGGGGCTGACGATCTGGTTGGGATTTGCCGCGACCTTTGGCTGGCTGCCCGATGGGGCGCAGCGCAGCGCGCCCGGTCAGTGGATGCATCACGCGTTTCCCGGATTGGAGCGCGAGTTCATGCCCGACCTCGATGAGGGCACCTTTCTCTACATGCCCTCGACCATGCCGCATGGCTCACTTGGCGAGGCTCGCGACATGCTCCAGAGCCTGGACCTGCTCTTTGAGACGGTGCCTGAGGTGGAGTACTCGGTGGGCAAGCTCGGACGTGCCGAGAGCGCGCTGGACCCGGCGCCGGTGGCGATGGTCGAGACGATCATCGAGTACAAGCCCGAGTATCGCCTCGATGCTCAGGGGCGGCGCCTGCGCTTTAAGGTCGACGGCCAGGGCGAGTTTGTGCGCGATGAGCAGGGAGAACTGATCGAAGACCCCGATGGGCGTCCCTTCCGGCAGTGGCGCGATGAGATCCGGCGTCCCGAAGATATCTGGGACGAACTTGTGGACGTCGCCCGGCACGTGCCCGGGTTGACCACGGCCCCCTTGCTCCAACCGATCAGCACTCGCCTGGTGATGTTGCAAAGTGGCATTCGCGCGCCGATGGCGGTGCGACTTCAGGGCGATGAACTCGAAGATCTGGCCGACGCGGCGCTCAAGATTCAGGAGATTCTGCGCGAGCACCCCCTGGTCAACCAGGGCGCCGTCAACGCCGACCGCCCGGTGGGCAAACCCTACCTGGTGATTGAGCCCGAACGGCGCGAACTCACCCGCTACGGCGTTTCCATGGAGGCGTTTCAGCAGGTCGTCGAGGCCGCCATCGGCGGGGCCAGCGTGGGGCAGACGGTCGAGGGGCGAGAGCGCTTCGCGATGCGGGTGCGCTACCCTCGTGAGTTGAGGGACGATCCGCAGACCATCTCCCGGATTCTGGTCGCCACGCCCTCCGGCGCACAGGTGCCGCTGGGGCAGCTTGCCAGCATTCGCTATGAGCGCGGTCCGGAGATGATCCGCAGTGAGAACTCAGCGCTGGTGGCCTATGTCATGTTCGACGCCGCCGAAGGTACCAGTGAGGTCAGTGTGGTTGAGAGCGTGCGGGCTCGCCTCGACGATTTGCAGGCCTCCGGTGAGCTGGAGCTCGCCGAAGGCGTGCGTCTGAGCTTCGCCGGCAGTTATGAGAACTCGTTGCGTGCCGAGGCGCGTCTCCGCATCCTGGTGCCGCTGATTCTGTTGATCATCGCGCTCTTGATCTACCTGCAGTTTCGTTCTCTGTGGACGGCGCTGACCATCTTCAGCGGCATCGCCGTGGCCTTTGGGGGCGGGTTTATGCTGATCTGGCTCTACGGTCAGAGCTGGTTTTTGGACGTGTCGATCTTCGGGGCGTCGCTGCGCGAGATCTTCCAGATCGAGCCCATGAACCTGAGTGTGGCCGTGTGGGTGGGCTTTATCGCGCTCTTTGGTATCGCCGCCGACGACGGTGTGGTCATGGCGACCTACCTCAAGCAGCGTTTTGATGAGGGTAAGAGTGGCACCGTCGACGAGGTGCGCGAGCGTGTGGTGGAGGCCGGGCTGCGTCGCATTCGTCCCTGCCTGATGACCACGGCCACCACGGTTCTGGCGTTGCTCCCGGTACTCACCAGCTATGGGACCGGCGCCGATGTCATGATTCCCATGGCGGTGCCGGCCGTGGGCGGCATGACGATCGCGCTCTTGACGCTCTTTGTGGTCCCGACGCTCTACTGTGCGGTTGAAGAGGGTCGCTTGCGTCTGCAAGACCTGAACGCAGCGCCGGAAGACGGCGACGTGGTTCCGGCCTCGATGAGTGTCGAAGATGAGCTGACGGACTGAGTTTAGGCTCAGTGTGTGGCCCCCCCGCGCCGCGTCAGCGGCGCGGGGTTAGCGACAGGTGTCGGCAGCCAGCCAGCGTTCCAGGCGAGGGCCGATCATGCGTGGAGCCTGGCGGAGTTCGTCGAGGGTGGCGGAGCCGGTGAGCGCCATCGTGGTGCGCAGCGCCGAGGTGCAGTGCGCGCCGAAGGCGCGCGCGCCTTCGGCGCCCTCATGGTAGCAAGCACGCAACCAGGGCAACGCCATCCCGGCGATGTCGGCGCCCAGCGCAATGGCCCGGGCGGCATCGTAGCCGGTGCGCAACCCGCCGGAGCCGATCACCTGCAAATCACGCCGCCGGGCGTACACGATCGACGCCGCCGTCGGCACTCCCCAGTCCCAAAAAAGTTCTCCCAGGGTTTGCTGATCGGCGGGCGCGCGCATCGCTTCGACCCCGATCCAGGTGGTGCCGCCGGCGCCGGAGGTGTCGACGGTGCCCACTCCGATCTTCTGCAGTGTGTTGAGGGTCCCCGGGGAGAGCCCGCACCCGGTCTCTTTGGCGATGACCGGCACCGAGAGCTCTTCGACAAGGCGAGCGATGGCGTCGATGCACCCACGGAAATCGCGATCGCCTTCGGGCTGAATCAACTCCTGGCCCGGGTTCAGATGCACGCAGAGCGCGTCGGCGCCGATGCTTCCCACCAGATCTTCGACTTCGTCGGTGGACATGGCCGCGACCTGTACGGCGCCGATGTTGCCCAGCAGGCAGATGTCCGGGGCAACGTCGCGTACCTGGTAGGTGCTGAGCAGCGCGCGGTCGCGGGCCATGGCCCGTTGGCTTCCGACGCCAAAGGCCAGCCCCATCTCCTGGGCGACCAGTGCCAGCTCGCGGTTGATGCGCTCGGCCTCCGGCGCTCCGCCGGTCATCCCGGTGATCAGCAGCGGGGCCTGAAGCTGCCGCCCGAGAAACTCCACGCTCAGATCGATGGCGTCGACGTCGACCTCGGGCAGCGAGCTATGAAAGAGCTCCACGGCGTCAAGCAGGTTGGTCTTGGCGCGCGCCTCCACGTCCTGGTCGGCACAGAGCTCCAGGTGGTCGCGTTTTCGGTCGGAGATCGTCGGGGTGCTCATACGTCGCTCGCTATCAGAGTCAGGGGACGCCGGGTGGGGGGAGATGGGGCAGGGGGCGTCCCACGGCCAGAGTTGGGGCAAACCTGCACCGCCGCCCCGAAGTTGTCCAGTCACCCCGATGGTGGATTGCTGTGATTGACGCTTCGCGGGCCCGCTCCCTATACTCCGGCCCATTCGGGGACAGGAGTTCAGGCTCCCCCGATGGTATGAAGTTTCCCGGCGCCCTCTCTGCCCGCGTGGCAGGCCGGCGCCGATTCGTTTTCCCGCCACGCAGCGCGCAGGTCCTCGCTTTGGAACGCCCCCTCCTCTTTGGCAAATACACGCTGCTGGAGCGCGTCAGTGTTGGGGGGATGGCCGAAGTCTTTCGCGCCAAACCCCTGGGCGCTCCCGACCCCAACCGTTACTTTGCGCTCAAGCGCATCCTGCCGCATCTGGCCGAAGACGAAGACTTCATCAAGATGTTCGTCGATGAGGCCCGGCTCACCGTCCAGCTGCGCCACCCCAACGTGGTGCAGAACTACGAGCTGGGGAAGTTCCAGTCGAGCTTCTACATCCTGATGGAGTTTGTGGCCGGTCAGGACCTGCTCGCACTGCAAAAGCTGGTGCGCCGTCAGAATACGATCCTCTCGGTGGATATGGCCTGTCATATTCTCCACGAGATCGCGCGCGGTCTGGATTACGTGCACCGCAAGACCGACGAGAACGGAAACCCGCTCAACATCATTCACCGGGATATCAGCCCCCAGAACGTGCTGGTGAGCTGGGACGGGCAGGTCAAGGTCATCGACTTTGGTATCGCCAAGGCCGCCTCGCAGAGCACGCGCACCCAGGTGGGCGTGCTCAAGGGGAAGTTCGGCTACATGAGCCCGGAGCAGGTTCGCGGGCAGAGCATCGACCACCGCAGTGACATCTTTGCGATGGGGACGTTGTTCTGGGAACTTTTGACCAATCAGCGGCTCTTCCGCGGCGAAGGGCAGTTTGAAACTCTGAAGCTGATTCGCGACCCGCAGATCGAGTCGCCGCGGGTGTACAACCCGAAGATTCCGGCAGAGGTCGAGGCGATCGTGCTGCGGGCGTTGGCTGGTGAGCGCGAGGAGCGTTACCAGTGGGCCTCGGAGTTGGCCGACGACCTGGCGGGCTATCTGACGCAGCTCAAGCCCCCGTATCATCGCTCGCAGCTGACCACCTGGATGCGTAGCGCTTTTGCCGAAGATTATGACGACGAGAAGCTCAAGCGCGAGATCTACCGCAAGGTGAACTCCGCCGATGATGTGCGCCGTCTCTTCGCTGAGTCCTACGGCCCGGGCGGCGATGATAGTGACGCGGAGCTGGGGGAAGCCACCCAGATCTGGGATGTTGATGAGGCCCCGGAGGAAGACGTCGACATCGATGCCTTTGTGGCCAACCACACCGTGGTGCAGGCCGGGGGGCTCGATTTTGCCGATGCTGATCTCTGGGCCGAGGCCCCCGATACCATCGATGAGACTCGCGACGACGTGGAAGCACGCATCGGTGAAGCACTGGCCGCCGAAGGTACCGGTCAGACGGCGGCCTCACCGACACCGCAGCGGGCAGGGCGCTTTGAGGCGGAAGCCACCGACGTGACCGGTGTGGCCAATCCACAACGGGCGCTGGCGGCGATTCAGAGCACCCACACCCGGGAGGCCCCCGGGCTTCAGGCGCCGCCACCGCCGGCGGCCAGCACCGGGCTCGATGCCGGCACACGGCGCCGCATTGTTCTGGCCTTTGTCAGCGTGCTTCTCGTTGCCGGGCTGGGCTCGGCCGCGCTCTACATGCTGCTGCAGCAACCGGCCGAGGTAGCGGCGCCGGCCACGGCCACGCTGCAGATCCAGGCCCGGCCGGCTCAGGGGGTATCGATCTGGATCGACGGTGTCGAACGAGCTCAGGGGGCGCCGGCCATCCTTGGAGACCTGGCCGCCGGAACCTACGCGGTGGAGGTGCGGCATCCGGAGCATGAGCCCTGGATCTCGAGCGTAGAGCTTGAGCCGGGCGCATCCACGGAGCTGCTGGCGGATCTCAGTGCCGAGGTCGAAGTCACACTCTCCTGGCCGGCGCTCGAAGGCGTGCAGGTCTTTGTGGATGGTCAGCCTGTGAGCACCCGCGAGCGCACTGAGGCGACCCTGGCGCTGGCCCGCGGGCGTCGACTCCTGGAGGCCATTGCGCCCGGGTACCGACCTTTTAGCCGCTACGTGGGGCTGGAAGTCGGCGGTGATGCGACCTTTGCCCTGGAGTTGGAGCCCGCCGATCGTCTGCTCATCGCCGGCGAGAGCGCCGACGAGGTCATGCTCAACGGGCGCTCCTACGGAACGCCCCCGGTCGTGCTCACCGATCTTAATCCCCGGCGCATCTATCAGTTGAAATGGGGCGCATTTGAGAGCGCGATCGGATTTCCCGAAATGGGGCTGGGGACCCTGGAGCAGGACTCCATTGGCGAGCTCCCGGTGCGCAGCGAAGAAGACTTCGGCTGGCTCAGCGTGAGCAGCGGTGAAGACTGGTGGGAGCTCTACCTCAACGGCGTACCCACCGGCCTGGTCACCCCGATCGAAGGTGACGGGCGCATTCCGGTGGCCGCCGGGGCGTATACCCTGAGCTTCCGCCGTGGCGATCGTCAGGTGGATTTCGGGATTGAGGTTTTGGCCGGGGAGGGGACGGGATTTCGACGCGATATTCGCTTCGAGCCCTGAGTCCTCGGAGCGCCTACAGCCAGGGCTTAGCCGAGCCGGGGGGCGGGGTTTCGACGCGATATTCGCTTCGAGCCCCGACGCTCCCCGGAGCGTCTACAGGTAGGGCTTAGCCGACTTCATCGGCAGCGATGCCGTACTTGGTCATCAGCTTGCGGAAGTACTTGCGGTCGATATCCGCCTCGCGCGCGGCCTGGCTGATGTTGCCCCCGTGGCGGGTGAGGAGCTCGGTGATGTAGTCGCGCTCAAACGAGGAAATCCACTGCTCTTTGGCCTCTTTAAAGGGCTGGTCCTTGAGCTCGGATTTGGCCGGGATTTGCGTCCACTGATCGCCTTCACCGAGCGGCCCGGAGTCGATCTGACGGGGACGTTGCCCGGCGATGTAATCGGGGAGGTCGGCCAGCTGAAGCATGTCGGTTTCGGCAAAGGAGCAGGCCCGCTCAATGGCGTTGGCCAGCTCTCGCACATTACCAGGCCATTCATAGGCCATCAGCGCGGCCAGCGCTTCGGGCTGCACACTTGTGAGCCGGCGCTCGCCATCAAAGTCCAGGTTGCAGTCGAGCACGTTGAGGAAATGCTCCACCAGCAGCGGGATGTCCACGCTGCGCTCACGCAACGCCGGCAGAAAGAGCCGCACCACGCTCAGGCGGTAGAAGAGGTCCTCGCGAAAACGCCCCTCGCGCACTTCATCTTCGAGACTGCGGTTGGTCGCGGCGACCACACGCACGTTGATGGGGATGGGTTTGTTGGAGCCGACCCGGCGCACCTCGCGTTGCTCCAGCACACGCAGGAGCTTGGGCTGCAGGTCGATGGAGAGTTCCCCCAGCTCGTCGAGGAAGATCGTGCCGCCCTGGGCCATCTCAAAGAGGCCCTTACGCGTCATGATCGCGCCGGTGAAGCTGCCCTTTTCGTGACCGAAGAGCTCGCTCTCAATCAGGCTTTCGGGCACTGCACCGCAATCAAAGACGATGAAAGGTTTGTCTTTGCGCGGGCTCATCTGGTGGATGGTCTGCGCGACAACCTCTTTGCCCGTGCCGGTTTCCCCCTCAATGACCACGGTGGCGGCGGTGGGGGCGATTTTGGAGAGGATGTCGAAGATTTCGCGCATCTTCACCGAGCGGCCCACGATGTTGCCCAGGCGCTCGGTGCGCGAGGGCTCCACGGCCACTTCTTCGTCAATGGGGCGAAAGCGGATGTTGGTGTTGCCCACGCATAGGATGACGTTTGGCGAGAGGAAGGCCTCCCGAATACGTACCCCGTTGATGTGAGTGCCGTTGGTCGAGTTCTGATCGACCACAATGTAGTGGTCATCTTCCTGGACAATGCGGCAGTGGTTTCGACTGACGGTCTCGTCGTCGAGCACGATGTCATTGTCTTCCAGAGCGCCGATTTTGATGACGTTCTGGTCGAAGAAGAGCTCTTGTTCCTGCTCGCTGCCCGGATTGACGATGAGCTGGGCGCGGCGGATGTGCACCGTTTTCGGAGCGCCGTTGAGGTAGGCGATCTTGGTGGGCTGCGACTGGTCTGAATAGGGCTCGTAGGGCGCCATGGGGCCTCGACACGGGCTGCAAGGATGCGTGTCCCTGGCCCAATACCGGGGAGCACGTTGACGAAATGGTCGAGAGGGCTTCAACTCGGCGCCAGGCGCCGCGCTTTTCATCGTTCAGGGGCAGGAAACGAGTGGCCGGAACCACCAAAATGCGTCACAATGACGGCCCGATCCATGGCCCTGAATATGAAGTAGGCATGATAGAAACCGGCGAGAAATTTGGCAAGTATACCCTGCTGGAGCGACTGGCAGTGGGGGGGATGGCCGAGATTTTTAAGGCCCGCACCGACGGTGTCGACGGATTCGCGAAGCTCCTGGCGATCAAGCGCCTGCATCGTCAGTTTTCTGAGGATAGCGAATTTGCCTCCATGCTCATCGATGAAGCCAAGCTGGTGGTTCAGCTCAGCCACGGCAACATCGGGCAAATTTTTGATCTGGGGGTGGTCAACGGCCGCTACTTCATCGCCATGGAGTTTATTGACGGCCTCGATCTCCACGTGTTGTGCGAACGGGTGGAACGCCAGCACCGCCGTCTGCCCACGGAGATCGCCGTCCATGTGGCCATCCAGCTTGCGGATGCGTTGCATTACGCGCACACCAAGCTCGGCCCGGACCGCCGGCCCCTGGAGTTGGTTCACCGCGACGTTTCGCCGCAAAATGTCATGCTCAGCGTCGACGGCGAAGTCAAGCTGGTGGACTTTGGCATCGCCAAGGCCCGCATGCGCGCGGAGCAGACTCAGGCCGGCATCATCAAGGGCAAGTTCTACTACATGAGCCCGGAGCAGGCGCTGGGCCACCACATTGACGGGCGAACCGACGTGTACGCGCTCGGGATGCTTCTCTATGAAGTGCTCGCCGGCGCGCACCCCTTTGATAGCGTTCCCGACGGCGAACTTCTCCGGGCGGTGCGCCAGGCCGACTTTCCGCCGATTGAACAGGTCGTTCCCGAACTCTCACCAGGGCTGGCCGGGGTGATTCGGCGAGCGCTGATGCGCAATGTGGAGCTGCGTTACGAGAGCGCGCTGGCGATGAAACGCGAGCTCGTCGAGGTGGCCCGGGCGGAGCTTTTGCCGGTGGGGCGCCCGGAACTCGCCGAATTTGTGCGTGCCTATCTGCAGACGCATCTGCCGGAAGAGACGCGGGCGGCGGGCTTTGAGGCGATGCAGCGCTCGGAGTTTGAGGCGAGCCAGCACAGCGTGATTTTTGATGCCGCGCGGGCGGATGAATCCTCGGATTTTGAGGAGGATCAGCACACCCAGATCTTCATGCGTGACGAGCCGGCGGTCGATGATTTGGATGCCGATGCCGCCACGGCGATGGTGGATTGGGCCGATCACGATGAGGTTGAGACTCAGGAGAAGGTTCCGGCGCGGCCGGTTCCGGGGCCGGCGCTCAGGTCTGCGTACCAGGAGGCGAGTGCCCACGAGATGCCGACGCGCGAGGCTCAGGCGCCGGTGGGGCTTCGGGCGCCGGCCGCGGTGCCCACGGCGGCGAATCCGGCCGTGGGCTTTGGCGCTTCGTTGCGGGACCTGCCTGCGCAAACGCCGCGCCCCGGGGTAAAGACGCCCGGGGAGTTGCCGGCGGTGGGACGCACTCAGCCGGGAGTGCGTGTGACGTCTGCGATCTGGTCGCGCGTTGAGCGCCTGATGCGCACACGTCCCTATCTCGTCGGGGTTGTCCTGGCCTTCGTAGCGCTCCTCGTCGTGGGGCTGGCTGGCTGGGTGATGTGGGGAGATGACCTGCGCGCGGGCGCCGCGGCTCCGGTCGTCGAACAGGCGCCGGCAGCGTCGACTCACACCAACCTGATGGTCTCTACAGAGCCGGCCAACGCCCGGGTCTATCTCGACGACACCTTTGTGGGCGCCACGCCCACCACCCTCAAGGAGTTGAGGGTGGGGCGCGGGTACGCATTGCGTTTTGAGCGCGACGGCTACGACGTCAAAGAACTCCAGCTCGTAGCCGAAGCTCAGATGCATCCGCTGGTCATGCAGCTTGAGGCGCTGGGAGGGATCCTCCAGATCGCGACGTCGCCGCCCGGTGCAAAGGTCTATGTGAATGGCGAACTTCTGGGCGAGTCTCCCGTGACGGCCATGGGGCTCTCACGCGAGATGGAACACAAAGTCTACGCCGAGTTGGAGGATGCGTCTCCACAAGAGCAGACCCTCCGCTGGGAGGAAGACGACCCGCGAGTGCAAGAGGTGCATCTGAGCTTCGATGTACAAGCCTCCGCCAAAGCAAAGCCCACTACATCCACGTCGAAGAGGAGCAGCCGGCGCTCCTCCTCACGCCGGAGCGCCTCGCCGAAGCCCTCGAAGTCCGGTGCATCCAACACCGCTGAGGCGCTGAATATCTGGGAGCTGGGCGAGACGGCGCAGGCCTCGGAGCAGGGAACACTCAGTGTGCGCGTGGATAATGTGGACGATGCTCGCATCTATATCGACGGCGCGCTCGTCGCCGAGAGCGCTCGGCTCAGTGATCATCGCCTGGACGCCGGGAGCTACGAAGTGCGTGTGTATTTCACGAGCTTTAAGCGCTACTCCGAGACCCGAACCGTGGCGGTGCGCGCCGGGCAGGGCAGTCAGCTGGTGTTTCGCCCCTGATGGGTGAGGTTGTTGCCCTTGCGCTCCCCTGATGTAGTCTGAACCCGCTCGGGCTCTGGGTCAGTCTGTCAGACTGGCTGAGCGCCTGAGGCAGCCCGCGATCTTCCAGGACCCCAGGAGTACCGTCATGAGTGAGAGAACCCCTGCCGACCGCCGCAGCTCTGTGCGTGTGCGCAGTCTGCTTCCCTGTCAGATTGATCCCGTTGAGCAGGACCGAATCGAAGCGCTGGAGGCGCGTATTCTGGACCTGGCGGTGCTGGAAAGCGACAGCGTGATGAACGATGCGCTGGATTGGCGCGATCATGCCGAGGATCTTTCCCGAGAAATGATCTTCGTGCTCAATGAACTGCGAGCGATGCGTCAGCAAATCACCGAGATGCAGCGACTGATTGAGACACATAATCAGGCCGGGCTGGCCTCGCGCTGGGTGGAACTCAACGATCAGGGGCTGTGGCTAGCCGGCGATGAGGACCAGCCTCGCTGGGAGGTCGGTGACCTGGCGGAGATTCGCGTTCAGATCCCCAGCCTGCATAGCCCGGAGATTCTGGCCCTTGGCGAGGTGGTTCGGGTGGACGAGGCCCCCGAGCGAGCCGGTGCGGCCTTTGCCTTTCGGGCTATTTCGCAACCGCATCAGCAGGCGATCGCGCGCTATGCGCTCCGACGGGAGCGTCAGCTGGCTCGCAGTAAACGCCAGCGCTTTATGATCTAAGTGCCTGATTCGAACATGGAATCTCTGCACCGAATTCACTACACTCGGCGCATCTGATCGTGTTTGCTGATGAACCGTTTTCCAAGGCGCAAGCCCATGAACCTGGCGACCTCTTCGTATTCTTCTCTTCTGCGCACGCTCGTGGTCGGCGCGTTCTGTGTGATGGCAGCCTCCTGTGGGCGCACCGCCATCGGTCAGCATTGTCAGACCGATGATCAGTGTCCCGAGGGCGGGCAGTGCGTTGGCAGCATCTGTGTCGGTGACGATATCCCGGATGCCGATGGCGACGACGCTGATGTGACGCCAATCGCCTGTGAGAGTGACCTCGATTGCGGCAGCGGGGTCTGCGAGGCCGATTCAGCGGACTCGGACACCTGTGAGCGCGCGGTGTGCGACCTGGAAGTGGGCGTATGTGTGAACATCGCCTGCGAGCTTTCCTGCGACGAGGGCAGCGTGCAGCTCGGATGCCGCTGCGTGCCGGAGGTCTGCGAGTCGGATGCGCAATGCGACGGGCTCATCTGTGACGAGGGGCAGTGCCGCGGATGTTTGCTCAACGATGAGTGCGGCACCAACGAGTTGTGCCAGGCCGGCGAGTGTGTGGCTGGTCCTGAATGCAACGAGGATTTGGATTGTCGTCCCTCCGAAATCTGTGTGGAAGAGAGCTGCGTGGAGCGGCCCGAGTGCACCTTTGGTGATGACTGCGGCCCTCAGGAGCAGTGCATTGCCGGGGTCTGCCAGTTCACTCCGGAGTGCAGCACCGATGATGACTGCGGCCCTCGCGCCGAGTGTGTGGGCGAGGTCTGCCAGGAGCGCCTCTGTCGGGGCAACGACACCTGCGAGGAAGGGCAGCTCTGTGACATGGGGCAGTGCATTGACCCGCCGCTTACCCACTCTTGCATCATGATTACCGGCGGCCGGCTCATTGCCCCCAATGAGCGCATTGCCCTGGAGGCGTTTGCCCTGGATGAAGACGGCAATGGCGTGGCGGCGAGTTTCATCTGGTCGTCCACCAACAGCGCTGTGGCGGCGATCGATGGCAACTACCTGGTCGGTGGTACCGGCGCTGGCACCACCGAAGTTAGTGCCGTGCTCGCTGGCGGGGACCCGATTCAGTGCAACGGGAGGTCGACGTTTACCAACAGTGGGTTGGTGCCCGGAGATGTGATCCGGGTTGTTGCATTGGATATGGAAACCGGGCGTCCGCTCAGCGGCGCCCAGGTGGAGATCGGGGACCAGCAAGCCACCACCGATGACGAGGGCCTGGCGCTCTTTGAGCGCGTCGAAGGTGCCTATGAAGTCTCGGTGTTTCATCCCGCGTACAACTACCTCACGGTGCAGGGAGTCGAGGCGCGCGACATCCGCCTTCCCGTCTCGCCACGCTCGGGTAGCGGGCCTGCGGCCGGCTTTACCGGCTCCTTTGATCTCAGCCAGCTGAACACGTCGGGAGATATTAATGTGGGGCTGGCGGGAGCGAGCGTCGCCGGTGATTTGCTGGACCTGGACCTGACCCGGCTGTTGGGCGACACCTTCACGACTCGGATTGAGATCCCGGGGATGGGCGGCGCGGACGTGCCTTTGCCCGGTGGTCTGGTGGCTTACGGCCGCCTCGGAGGCCTGCAGATCGACGCGAAGCAGACTTACTACGTGCAGGGCGCCGCCGGTGCGCGCCTTGCCTGGGGACTGGCGGGCAGGGTCCCCTTCAGAGATCTGCTCAGCGTGTTCACATCGCCTCCCGAAAACGTGAACCAGGCAATCGGGGTGTTGCTGCCCCTCTTTAGCCGCTTTGATCACGCTCAGCAGCCGATGCTGATGGCGGCGCTTCCCCGGGCGCTCGATGTTTCGGATATCAACAACAACGGTGATACCGATGAGTGGCTGCCCGATTACCGGAATTTTCCAGAAGAGGACCTGGCGCCTTCGGTGCGCCAGCGTCTGTCGACGGCGGTGAACATCTCGAACTTCCCGCAGTTGGGTAGCGATGCGGCGTCAGTGGCCGTTCTGGTCGGCGGCGTGCAACTCGATGGTCCGGGCTTTGTGCCGCTGGGCATCAGTGCGACCACCGACGAGGATGAAGACGGCCGCCCGGACCCGCGTACGCTCTTTATGGCGCCGCCTTATGGCACCACCGTCGGTGGCCGCTACGCGTTGCTCGCGCTGGCGTTTAGCGCCGAGGGCAATACGCTGGCGACCGACTTCTCGGCGGCGTTGTGGAATGGGCAGTCGCTGGGCACGACCACCCGGCTGGGAACCTTCCCGGGAGCCTCAACGCTCAGCGCCAACCGTGGTCAGCGCACGCTGTCGATTGACGCCGACGCCGGACCGATCTATCGGGTGCGCATGGTCGGCGAGGAGCGCAGTTGGGACGTCTGGGCGATGGGCCCCCAGGGGGATAACAGCGCGTTTAGCCATAGCGTTGTGATTCCGCCGGTGCGTCCTGGTGGCCCCGACTTCTTCACCCGCGGGACTGTGATTGTTGACGCGATACGTACGACAGTAACGATCAACGATCTGGTGCGCTCCAGCGGTGTGGGACTTCGCCGCGCTGGCCTTGTGACCTCGAGCTTTAACCGAACGACCCTCCAGCAGTAGCCCGTTGACGCGCGGCCAGGGATACGCCGGGCCGCGCGCCCCATTTGAGAAAGAACGCATCATGATATCGACGACGTGGCCTCATCGGCTCTCCCTCGCCGCGCTGCTGCTCGCCGCCGGCACCACTGTGGCTTGTAGTAGCCGCTCTCCGGAGCAGGTTTCCGCACATCAGCAGGAACTCAAACGCGTGGCCGATCCGACGCTCGAACCTCAGAGCGGAGTTCCTGAGATCGATCCGCCCCTGCCCAACCTGGACGCCCCTCACTACACCGCCTTTGATCTTCTGCAGAACCGTCCCCTGGCGCATCGTGTGACCCGCGATGGGCAGGAGCGCGCGTACTGGATCGACGCCCGTGAGCTCGATTTCATGCGCTACGTTCACGGCAATCATGGTCGGGAGTGGATTGTGGGGGCCGATGTGGAGGGGGGAAGGGTCTCGGGCACCCGGGGACGGAAGGCCAGTATCTGGCTGCCGGCTCCGGGCGGGGAGATCGAGGAGTTGGCGCTGCGGGTGTTCAATCCCGCGCGAGGTCATAACGAGCTTCAGGTCGCGCTTAACGGACATGCGCTGGAGACGGTTGCGCTGGAGGAGGGGTGGCAAACCGTGCGCCTCTCGCTTCAGGGGGCGCCAGTGCGCGCCGACAACGCATTGGTGCTGACCTTCTCCAACATGGGCCGTATCGACGGCCAGCTCTCCGGTGGAGGTCTTGCCTGGGCACGCTTTGGAGCGGCGCTTCCGCAGGAAGTCGCCACGCCGAGTCTCGAGGATGAGGGGGCAGGCTCCGGTGGGAGTGATGCGTCAGCGGAGCAGGCTGTGGGAGAAGGGACGGCTGCGGCTCCGGGTGGCGAGGCCGCCCCGACGCCGGGTGAGGCTGGTCTGGAAAACACGCCGCTCGCCGAACTCGCGCCACACCAGCACAACCTGGGGCAGGGCGAGGTTCGCCTGGCTGCCGGTGAGGGGCTGAGCTGGCTGGTCTGGGCCCATCAGGATGCGCACCTGCAGCTCGATCTTCGGGCCGAGCCGGGGTGTGGTCCGCAGGTTCGTCTAGAGGTTGAAGAAGGGCAGGGTAAGGTCCGCGCGGCGCTGGAGGATGGGCGCGCGCTGGTGCCCGAGCGTGGTGCGGAGCAATCCACGTCCTGGAAGCTCCCGGTCGACGACGATCAGATCGCCCGGCTGGAGATCATCGCCGATGACGCATGCCAGGCACCGCTGACCCTGAAGGGCGCGCGCCTGGTTCGCCCCGGCGAGTTGCCGGCGATGCCCGAGGCGATCGAGCCTCCCCGCTATGTGGTGTTCTGGGTAATCGACACTCTCCGGGCGGACTTTCTGCCGATTCACTTCGACACCGACGTGCAGGCGCCCAACCTGAAGCGCCTGGCCGATGAGGGCGTGAGTTTTGAACTCGCCTACGTTCAGGGCACGGAGTCACGGGCGAGTCATGCATCGCTCTTCAGCGGGCTTTACCCCAACCGCCACGGGGTGGCCGGACGAGGGAAGGTGCGCGACAATGTGCGGGTCATTCAGCAGTTCTTTAAAGACGCGAACTACCGCACCGCGATGTACTCCAGCAACGGGTACGCCTCTCATCTGCTCAACCTGCGCCGGGGCTGGGACTTCTACCAGAACAACATCCATGAGCAGACCGGTCTCGACGGCATGTTCATGGCGCGCCAGGGGCTGGGGTGGGCCGAGAATAATCTCGAGAATCCCTTCTTCCTCTACCTGGGTACGATCGATCCGCATGTGACCTATCGGCGTCACCAGGAGTACATCGGCCTCTATGACACCGAGCCCTACAATGGTCGCTTCCAGCGCTATATCTCTGGCGAGGACCTGGGACTGGTCAAAGGCAAGAGACTCCCGGTGAGCGAGCGGGATAAGCAACGGATCATCAACCTCTACAAGAACGAAATCACCTACAACGATAACGCCTTTGGGCACCTGCGCGCCGAGTTGGAGCGCATGGGGATCTGGGATGAGACGTTGGTGGTGGTGACCTCGGACCACGGGGAAGAGTTCTGGGAGCATGGCAGCGTGGGCCATGGCCATAACGTGCATCAGGAGATGGTCCACGTTCCGCTGATCTTCCATTATTCGAAACTCCCGCAGGAGCGGGTGGTGAAGTCCGGTGCCGATGTGGTCGACGTGCTGCCTACCGTCACCGCGCTCCTGGGGCTGGCGCATCCGGAGGAGAAGCAGGGGATGAACCTGCTGCCGGTGATGTACGGGCAGCACGGCGGCTATCCCAATCCGGCGGTGGCCACGCAGTATCAGCTTCATTACGGCATGCAGGTGGCGCACTGGAAGATTTACCTGCGCGCCGGCCAGTTCAAACTCTTTGATCGGCGCGAGGACGTGCGTGAACTCAACGACGTGAGCGCGGACCATCCGCTGGCCAGCCGTTGGCTGCAGGATTCCGTGGCCTGGTTCCGTGCGCATCGCGAGCGCTGGGACAAAGAGCACTGGGGCACCTCCACCAATGTGAGCCCCGAGTTCTGGGAGCAGGTCAGTCAGGTGGATTGACGGACTGCATGTGCGTAGGCCTTCAAAAGGCCTACAAAAAGCCCGCCCGGCGTTTTACGCCGGGCGGGCTTTTTTGTTTGTGCTGTCCTGAACGAGGGCGAGGGCGTTGTAGTGGGAATAGCGAGGAGCATTTCGGCTCCCCCCTGGCGCAAAGAGGGGAGGTCTTAAACCGATCAAAAAACCCGCCGGACATGGGAGTCCGGCGGGTCTCGAGCGCATTGCCTGGTCCAGGTAAAGCGCTCCGGGGGCTGTAGAAAAGGGCTTAGTTGGCCGCTTTCCAGGTCACACCGAGCTTGCTTAAGTCGGGGTGGGTCGCGCTGGTGAACTCGTCTTTGTTGACGGTGTGGCGCTGCACATCCCAGATGCGGAAGCCCCGGTAGTCGGCTTCGCGCGCGTTGCCTTCGGCGTCGAGTTCGTTGGGTCGAAGGGTGATCACGTCAACCTGGACTTCTTCGACGCGCGGGTCGTTCTGCCCCTGGGTGAGCACCACGTAGACGTCAGGACCGTCGACGCGGAAGTGCTGCAGCTCGTAGTCCGGACCGGCGACCATGGCGTCATTGCCCTGGTCTACCGCTTCGATGAAGGCTCCCTTCTCGGGGTAGCGCTGGCGGAAGGGGCCGGCCTCGTGGCTCAGATCGTAGTAGAGGGCAAGCGCGTTGCTCTCAAAGACCTGGGTCAGCACCTTGTAGACCTTGTAGGGGATGGTCTTGGAGCCGATGAGCTGGTGGGGCTGACGGCTCTGCTTTTCGCTCTCTTTCTGGATCTGGTGGGTGCGCTGGCAGCAGCGCTTGTACTTTTTCTCGCTGCCGCAGGGGCAGGGATCGTTGCGGCCGATGTTCTCGGGAATCTCGGAGGCAGGGATCGCTTCGGACATACGCTGGACTCTCGATGGATAAAGCGTCGAGCGGCGAGGCTCGAGGACGGTTAACGGCGACGGAATTGAGCCTGCTGGCGCTGGGCCGGCGGCCGGTCAAGGTGGAACTGATACCACATCAGGTTCCAGCCTCGCATCTTCATCTTACGGTTGTTCTGAAGCGCCTTGAGATTCTTCTCGGTGCGCTCGTCGTTCTCGAGTTTTTCGGTGGCCCGGTTGAGCACTTTGATGGCTTTATCGCGCTGCCCGCTCTTCCACATGCAGTAGGCGTAGATGTTCCACAGAAGCGCTTCCTTTTTGTTGGCGAGCACGGCCTCCTCAAACACCTTTTCCATCTCGTCATAGCGCTTGCGCTTGTAGAGCAGGGTGCCGAGCATCGCCCGGGAGACCCAGTTGCGCTTAAATGAGCGCTTGAGGAAAGGCTCAGCCTCGTCGAAGCGCTGGCTCATGTAGAGGACGGTGCCGATCTGTCCGTCGACCTGGGAGGTGACAAAGAACTGCCACTTGCCCACGGCGTAGGCTTCTTTGAGGATCTCGATGCCGCGATCGATTCGGTTGGCCTGCAGATCGGTCTGGGCCCGGCCTACGATATCCTGGACGGCCTTCATCGAGCGGCGCGCCAGGTAGATGTAGAGGCCCACAAAGACGATGAGCCCGGGGACGATGCCGTAGGCGATGCGCAGCTCTCCGCCGCCGACGGCGAAGCCGGTAAGGAGAGTGACGGCGACCAGGCCGGCGATGCTGATGAGAAGGTTGTACATAGATGGTCACTGCTGGAGGTGGCGTGGGGGCCGGCTCCGGGGCTCTCCATGAGCCCCGGGGAGGCGTGCTTAAACGCCAGGGCCCCCCTGAAGGTCAAGGGATCGGGAAATCGCGACAGAAGGCTTCTACATCGCTGCGGATGCCGCTGAGCGTGTCATCGTTGTCGATGTTGTCGAGCGCGCGAGCCATAAAGTCGGCAATCTGGCGCATGGCGTCTTCGCCCATGCCCCGGGTGGTGATCGCGGCAGTTCCAATGCGGATGCCGGAGGGATCGAAAGGCTTGCGCTTGTCGAAGGGGATGGAGTTGGAGTTGACGACCACGCCGGCTTTTTCCAGCGCGATGGCCGCCGCTCGTCCGCCCAGGCCACGCGGGGTGAGGTCGACCAACACCAGGTGGTTGTCGGTGCCGCCGGTGACCAGGCGAAGCCCCTGCGATTGCAGGGCGTCGGCGAGTACGCGGGCATTGTCGACCACCTGCTGCGCGTAGTGTTTGAAGTCGGGTGTCAGGGCCTCGCCGAAGGCGACGGCGGCCGCGGCGATCTGGTTCATGTGCGGGCCCCCCTGAAGGCCAGGGAAGATCGCGCGATCGATGGCCGAGGCATGCTCCGAGGTGCACATGATCATACCGCTGCGCGGGCCGCGCAGGGTCTTGTGCGTGGTGGTGGTGACGATGTCGGCCACCGGCACCGGGGAGGGGTGGACGCCACCGGCGACCAGGCCGCTGATGTGGGCGATGTCGGCAAGGAGGATCGCATCAACCTCGCGGGCGATTTCGGCAAAACGCTCAAAATCAATGGTGCGCGGGTAGGCCGAGGCGCCGCAGATCAGCATCTTGGGGCGAATCTCCCGGGCCTGGCGAGCGACGGCATCGTAGTCGATGGTCTCGGTCGTCTCATCGACGGCGTAGGCGTGAGCATCGTAGAAGCGCCCGGAGAAGCTGACCTTCCAGCCGTGGGTAAGGTGTCCGCCGAAGGGGAGGCCCATGCCCAGAACTTTGTCGCCCGGCTCCAGCATAGCGTAGAACACCGCCAGGTTGGCCGGCGAGCCACTGTAGGGCTGGATGTTGACGTGATCGGCACCGAAGAGCTCGCGGGCGCGCTCAATGGCCAGGTTTTCCACGCGGTCGGTGTAGGCCTGGCCCTGGTAGTAGCGCTTACCGGGGTAGCCTTCGCTGTACTTGTTGGTCAGGCGGCTTCCGGTGGCCTCCATGACCGCCCGGGAGGTGTAGTTCTCGCTGGCAATCAGGCGGATGGTGTCGTGCTGGCGAGCGTCTTCCGCTTCGAGGATCTCGAAGACTTCCGGATCGGCCTGCTTAAGCGCGTTTAAGGTCTCGGTCATGGCGTCTCCAGGTCGGGGGCCAGGCCGCCTCATGGCGAGCGTGGCGTCAAATGAAGAGCGCCGCCTCAGCAAGGCTTCGGCGGCGGTCGGGTCGTACAGCGACCCGGCGCGCGGCGCGCGCCGGGGTACATCAGGTAAAGCGTTTACTCGGCGGCCGCTTCGCTGATCTCATCGTCGGCAACGGGCACGACGAGGTTGTCGGCGATGATTTCGGCCAGATCCAGGAGTTTGACATCGTCGGCGCCGCGGTTCTTGAGGCCGTCATCAAACATCGTCAAACAGAAGGGGCAGTTGACCGCGATGGCATCCGGCGCGGTGGCCAGCGCCTGGTCGGTACGCTCGATGTTGACGCGCTTGCCTTCGGTTTCTTCCATCCACATCCGGCCGCCGCCGGCACCGCAGCAGAAGCTCTGCTTCTTATTAAGATCCATTTCCTGCATGACCACCCCGGGCACCGACTGGAGCACTTCGCGGGGGTTCTTGTAGCTGTTGTCCCAGCGTCCGATGTAGCAGGAGTCGTGGTAGGTGACCTTCATGGTCGCGGTGGGCTTGAGCTGAATGCGCTGGTGCTGGAGCAGCTCGTTGAGCAGCGCGGTGTGGTGGATCACCTCGTACTGACCACCCAGCTGCGGATACTCCTTGCCGATGGTGTGGAAGCAGTGGGGGCAGGTGGTGATGATCTTGGTCACGCCGTAGCTGTTGAGCGTCTCGATGTTCTGGGTGGCGAGCATCCAGTAGAGGTACTCGTTGCCGATGCGGCGGGCAGGATCGCCGGTGCAGGCCTCTTCCGGTCCGAGGATGGCGAAGGAGACGCCAGCCGAGCGGAGGATCTTGGCAAAGGACTGGGTGACCTTCTTCTGACGGTCGTCGAAGCTGCCGGCGCACCCGACAAAGAAGAGGTAATCAGGCGCCGAGGTCATCTCGCTCATCAGCGGGATGTCCAGGCCTTCGGCCCAGTCGGCGCGGTACGACGAGGAGATGCCCCAGGGGTTGGAGTTGTTCTCCATGTTGCGGAAGGTGCGACCAACTTCGGCGGAGAAGTCCGACTCCATCAGCGCCAGGTAACGACGCATGTCGACGATGGTATCGACGTGCTCGATGTAGACCGGGCAGTTGGCCACGCAGGCCCCGCAGGTGGTGCAGGCCCAGAGCTCTTCTTTGGTGATGATGCCACCGGCCAGCGGCGGGAACTCATCGGCAGCCTCGGAGTTGCCACCCTTGATGACGGCGGTGCCTTTCTCGCGCAGGTGCTCTTTGATGTTGTGAATCACCGCCATCGGGTTGAGCGCCTTGCCGGTGTTGTAGGCCGGGCAGTAGTGCTCGCAGCGACCGCACTCGGTGCAGGCGTAGGTGTCCAGGAGCTGCTTCCAGCGCAGATCTTCGACACGCGCCGCGCCAAAGGACTCCACGTTCTCGTCTTCCATGTCGATGGGGTAGAGCGCGCCGGAGGGCTCCAGTTTGCGGAAGAAAATGTTGGGGATGGCGCCGATCAGGTGCAGGTGCTTGCCAAAGGGAATGTAGTTGGCAAAGGCCACGACGATGGCGATGTGGAACCAGTAGGACACATGGTAGATCCAGAACATCCCCTCGGACTGCGGCGAGGCGCCCATGCCCTGAAGGAGCGTCGAGGTGAAGAGTGCCACCGGGGTCCACTGCGGATCGTGGGCCTGGTTTTCCACGCTCAAGAACGCGATTTCGGCGCCGTTGGCGATGAACTTGGTGAGCATCAGCGCCGCGATCAGCGAGATGATCACCGCACCATCCACCGACTGCAGGGAGTGCTTGGGGCGAATCACATAACGGCGGAACGCCGAGAGGCTGATGGCCACGAGCACCAGGAATCCGAAGACGTCCTGCATGAAGAGCGCCCCGTTATAGGCTCCTCGCCCGATGATCGAACTCAGGTGGAAGTCCCATTTAAAGGCACGGGTGATGTACTCCAGGGTCTCGATCTGGAGGATCAAAAAGCCCCAGAAGATGAAGAGGTGGAGCACCCCGGCCGGCTCGGCGATAACGCGGGCCTGGCCCAGGACCTGGGTAATGATGCCTTTGACGCGCTCGGGGATCTGACTGGTTTTAAGGTCGCCCTGACCGGCGGCCACATAGCGCAGCAGCCAGTAGACGGTGCGCCCGGCGAAGCCGAATCCGACGAGCACGCAGAGGCCCAGGACCATGCGGAACCATTGATGACCCGTGCTGAGTTCGAGGAAGCTATCCACGATGGAGACTCCGAAAATAAGTTACCAGGGGCGCGCCATACTCACGTCGTGAGGGCGCAGCCGTTGCCGTTTATACAGATGGTGGTGCCGCAAAAAAGGCGGCACGAAGACCCCTGTACATAACCGACCGAAGGGCAATCGGCAACCCCGTGCCACGGCGGGCTCTTCGGGGGCGGGGGGGGGGCGGCCCGGAGGAGGGGGCGGCGGCCGGGGCTTGAGACGTGTGGACCGGAGGTCCCCGAGTTGTGTAGGCGCTGGTCGCCCGAACCCGGCTATGGCACCATCGGCCAGCGAACGCCCGGTTCGCCCTTGCTGGCGAGAGACGTGCCGGAGAAGAGGTGGCGCGGCGGTGTTCAGCATAAAGACCCATATTAGTGGATAGCCGGCGTTGTGAGACGTCGCACCCGAATCAGCGTTGAGGAGCTGCACATGTCGGAGATTGTCGCGGGAATCGATCTGGGAACCTCCAACTCGGTGATCTCAGTAGTGCTCGAGGGCGAGGCGATCGTGATTCCCGATGCGCAAGGGCGCCGGGTTCATCCCTCTATTGTGCATCTGATGCCCGGGGGAGAGTCGCTGGTGGGTAACGATGCGCGGCCCTACCGCTTGAGCGACCCGATGAACACGGTGTTCAGCGCCAAGCGTCTGATGGGGCGACCCTTTGACAGCCCTGAGATCAAGATGTTGATGGGGCACTTCCCCTTTCCGGTGGTGCCGGCCGAGGATAATACCCCCCGTATTCAGGTTCAGCAGCAGCTGCATCCACCGGAGGGGATCGGGGCGCGGGTTTTGCATTATCTGTGCGGCCTGGCCCGCGACTATCTGGGGGAGCCGGTGACCCGGGCGGTGATCACGGTGCCAGCGAACTTCGATGAGGCGCAGCGCCGCGCGACCAAGCGCGCCGGGGAGATGGCCGGTCTGGAAGTACTGCGGCTGATCAATGAGCCAACCGCGGCGGCGCTGGCCTACGGTTACGGCAGCGATAAGCGTGAGCGCGTGGCGATCTACGATTTTGGGGGTGGCACCTTCGATGTGACGCTCCTGGAGCTGCGGGGCAACGTCTTTGAGGTGCTCTCCACGGCGGGTAACAGCTATCTGGGAGGAGATGATTTCGACTACCGCCTGGTCAGCGCCATTCTGAACGCCTTTGAGCGTCAGCATCATGTCGACCTCTCCGGTGATGAACTCGTGCACCAGCGGCTGCGGGTGTACGCCGAGGAGATCAAAAAGGGGCTGACTCACCAGGATGCCGTGCGCATGATGATTCGGGAGACGATTCCGGGCACGGTGACCGAGTTGGAACTCGACTTTTCGCTGACTCGGGACAACTTCGAGAAGCGTTGCGCGGACATCGTGGACCAGAGCCTGACGACCTGCGAAGACGCGCTGCGCTCGGCCGGGCTGCAGCGCGCGGAGATCGAACACCTCGTGCTCGTCGGCGGTAGTACCCGGGTGCCTCTGGTTCAGCGCAGCGCGCGGGAGTTCTTTCAGCGAGAGCCGGTGCACGGAATCGACCCCGACGAAGTTGTGGCGGTGGGGGCCGCGGTGTTCGGGGCGTCGATGGTGCAGGAGCAGGCGGCGCCGGCTCCGATTCCGGCCATTCCGGCGGTCGCAGGGTTTGAGCAGGGCATCGAAGAGCTTGATGAGTCGTGGCTGGAGGAGATCGAGCCCGAGAACCAGGCTCCGGCCGGTCCGCTGCTTATCGATGTGACCCCCCACGCGCTGGGGGTGGCGACGGTGGGCGGGGTGATGGACATCATTATCGAGCGCAACGGGCAGCTGCCGCTGGAGCGCTCGCGTTATTTTTCGACGTCACGGGATGATCAGACCCGGGTGGTGTTGCCGATCTACTCCGGCAACAGCCGCCGGATCGAGGATAACCAGCAGCTGGGCGTTCTGGAGTTGACGGATATCCCGCCGGGGCCTCGCGAAGAGGTGCAGATCGAGGTGACCTTTGAGGTGGATACCAACGGGATGCTCAGCGTGCGGGCGACCGATATGCGCACTGGCGTCAACCAGTTTGCGCGCTTGTCGATCAGCGGAGACTCCCAGGTTCAAGACTACAACGCCAGCCACCTTCTGATGTGAGCCCGCAGTGAGGATCCGGGGGTTGGGGAATGCGCGAGGCGGTGTTATGGGTTGGCGCGCCGAGCGCGCGCTGCGTGTCGTCGTCCGAGGGTAGGGTGCCGGATGGCGCCGGCAGCGCTCTGGATATTAAGAGACTCAACAGGCGGTGAGTGAGATGAAGAAGTTGACGATGGGCTCGCTGGCTCTGGCCATGACGCTGGGGTTGGTGGGGTGTGAGGATGATCCCTTTGAAAACGCGCCTTCGGTGAGCGCTTCGGCCTCGGCGCCGGCGGCGTCGAGCCCGCAGGGCGAGCAGGAAGAGCGCTCAGGTGGGCTTGGTCCGGTCGAAGGCACCGAATTGCCGCCCGGGCATCCCCCTCTCGGAGAACAGGCCGGTCAGGGCGCCGATATGATCGGTGGCGTGCCGGCCCCCCAGGTCCCGCGGATGTCCCCACAGGAGTACGGCACGGTGGGCCCGATTCGCTGGCAAACCCCGCAGGAGTGGCAGGCTCAGGTGCCGACCAATGCCATGCGTCAGGCGCAGTATCAGATCCCCGGAGAGGCCGGTCAGGAGCCGGCCGAACTGGTGGTGTTCTACTTCGGTCCCGGTGGAGGTGGGGGGGTGGAGGCCAACCTGAAGCGCTGGGCGGGTCAGTTTAATGGCGAGTCCCCGGCGACCTTTGGCGAACGGGAGGTGAACGGGGTCAAGGTCCATACCGTGGATGCTTCCGGGACCTATGACGCCGGGATGGCGATGGCCGGTCAGGGCCCTCGCGATGCGCAGCGTATGCTCGGGGCGATCGCCGAAACCTCGCAGGGACTCTTCTTCTTTCGCATGGTCGGGCCGAAGGCCTTGATCGACGCGAAGGCCGACGGGTTTGAGAGCTTTGTCAGTTCCTTTGAGCATGGCGAGAGCTAAGCCCGGTGAATGAGAGGTCGGCGATGATCGACGCACACTGTCATCTGCAGTTCGAGGCCTTTGACGGGGAGCGCGAGGCGGTGATTTGTCGCGCTGCGGACGTCGGTGTGGAGGCTCTCGTGATCGCCGACTACGACGGAGCTCGGCGAGGGATGCTCGCCGAACTGGGCAAGACTCCCGGCGTCGCGATCTGTGTCGGATTGCACCCCTGGGCGCTTGCCGGGATGGATGAGCAGGCGATCGGGCGGGAGCTTCAGCAGATTGGGGAGGCGCTCCGTAAGTCAGAGTGGGCGGCGGTAGGCGAATGTGGGTTGGACTTTGTCCGGGCAACCGACGCCGACGCCCGGGCCGAGCAGCAGCGCGTGCTGGAAGCGCTGCTGGATTTGGCGAATGTGCACGCATTGCCGGTCGTGCTGCACGCGGTGCGTTGCCACAGCACCCTGCATGCGCTGCTTCGCCAGCGTGGCGGGTGCCCCTCGGGCGGGATCATGCATGCCTACAGTGGCTCCTCCCGACAGGTGCCGCTCTTTTTGATGCATGGCCTCGATATCTCGGTGGGCTCGCGGTTGATTCGCAATCCCGAGAAGTTGCGTGCGGTGGTCGGACAGGTCCCACTGGATCGGCTGCATCTGGAGACCGACAGCCCGGATGGCCTGGTGATGGCGGATTCGGATCGGGCGTTCACCGAACCGGCCGACGTGGTCCACATCGTGCGTGCGGTTGCCGAGGCGCTCGGGCTCGCGCCGGAGACGCTTGCCCGGCGTTGCGCCCGCAATACGCGTGAGCTTTTTAAGCTCGGTGAAGGCCGGCTTGGGAGCGCATAAACGTTGAGCCGGCCAGGTTTTCATCGTAACATTTTTGCGCGTCGGCAGCCCGGGAGGCTCGCCGCAAACCGTATTAACCCCCAAGTTGTGAGACGAGACGATGAGCTGTCCAATCGATGGGTTGACCGTGGAAGAGCAAGACCGCCCGGATGACGCCGGCACGGTGGTCTTTGAGGGACGCCCGATGAAGTCATGGAGTCTGCATCGGCGCTGGGATCGGGCCGGCCGATTGCTCGGCGAAGATGCGATGGCGCGGCTGTACGGCGCGCATGTGATGGTGTTCGGACTGGGGGGCGTGGGGAGCTTCACCGCGGAAAGTCTGGCGCGCACGGGCGTGGGCAAGCTCACCCTGGTTGATTTTGACCGGGTCTGCGGCACCAATACCAACCGCCAGCTTCACGCGATGAAGGGGACGTTTGGAAAATGGAAGGCCGACCTGATGGCCGAGCGATGCGCGCTGATCAATCCGGAGGGCACCGTGATTGGGAGGCGGGCGTTCTATCACGAAGCGACCAGTGAGTCGTTTTTGGGTCAGCGGCCCGATTTTGTAGTAGATGCCATCGATAATGTCAGCGCCAAGGTGCATTTGCTGACCTCGTGCCTGGAGCAGGGGATCGAGGTGGTCTCGTGCATGGGCGCGGCCGGTAAGGCCGATCCGACAAAAATCGAGATCGACGATCTGGCACGCACCAAGGGCGATCCCCTGGCTCGGGCGGTGCGCAAGATCTTGCGTCAGAACGGGGTCATGAAAGGAAAGGGTCGCGTGGGTATCCCGACGGTGTACAGCAGTGAAGTGCGCCATCAGCCTCAGTCGCTCAGTTATGATGGCACCGCCGGGTTCCGATGCATCTGTCCGACCAAAGGCAACGAGCTTCACTCCTGTGACCACCGCAATCTGATCGAGGGGACCGTGAGTTTTGTTACGGGGACCTTCGGGATGATGGCCGCCTCGGTGGTCGTGCGTGAGCTCTGCGCGCAGGTCGCCGGCGAGGCTGCCGCCGAGTAAGTACGAAGCGGCCCAGCCGAAGGTAAAGAAAAAGCCCCCCGGATGCTCTCCGGGGGGCTTTTTCGTTCTTGCTGGGAACTAGCGGCGGGCTTAACGGGCCTGCCAGGTGTCCGCCTGGCCGTCTCCGGTGGTGTCGCGGCCGACCCGGGTGAGGATGCCTTCCTCGTAGAACTCCCAGTAGTCGATACGGTCGTCGGCGTTCTGGTCCTTCTCCACGCGCAGGAGCGTGCCCTCGGCATAGTGGCGGGTGGTGCTCACGCGTCCGCTCTCGGCGTCGATGAGCTCTTTGCGGGTGAGCTTGCCCCCGTCATAGTAGAGGATGGAGTCGATGCTGCCGTCGAGGTCGACGTCGAGCTCTTCGGTGCGCACGTTATTGTACTCATCGTAGACCCGGCGGACGTTGACGCTGCCATCGCCGTTGGCGTCGATCTCCAGTTTCACCATCCGGCGGCGAGTCAGGGAGGGATCGTCGGCGTCGGCGCTTTCCTCATAATATTTAAGCACATCGGGCTCGCCATCGCCGGTGGAGTCGTAGTGTTCGACGATTTGCCCCTCGGCGTTGCGGGAGCGCGAGAACTGAGGGTTCTCCAGCGAATTGGCGTCGCGCTTGGCGCTGTCATCGGAGCCACAGGCTCCCAGGAGGGCCAGGAAGAGAAGAGGGGCCAGGGGGCGAGGGAGGCGGTGGAGCATAAAAGTCATCATGATGGCGTTCTCATCACCAGGGGTTCAGCGCGCCCGGTTGGGCCAGTATGGCAGGGGGCCAGCATGGAAGGTTAGCGCTGCGGTGTCAAAGTTAACCCCCGGGCTCTGAGCCCGCGCGGGTGACCTTGCCTGATAGGGGCCGCTAGGTTATGAAGCGCGCCGGGAGCCGTCTATGCCCGTGGTGGGACGACGGTAGCCCGGCTGCAGCCGGGAAGGCCCCGGGCCGTGTATCGGTTTGAGCGGCGTCACTTTTGAAAAAGGCCAATAGCGTCTATGGCGAAGCGTTCCGTCGACCAGTCTAAAATCCGCAACTTCTCGATCATCGCGCATATCGACCATGGTAAGTCGACCCTGGCCGACTGCATTCTCTCGGAGACCAAGGCGGTAAGCGATCGTGAGAAGAAGGCTCAGTTCCTCGACAATATGGATCTGGAGCGCGAGCGGGGAATCACGATCAAAAGCCAGGCGGTGCGTCTGTTTTATACCGCGGAAGATGGGGAGGAGTATCTACTGAACCTCATCGATACCCCGGGCCATGTGGACTTCAACTACGAGGTTTCTCGAAGTCTGGCGTGCTGCGAGGGCGCGATTCTGGTGGTCGACGCGGCGCAAGGGGTGGAGGCTCAGACGGTGGCCAATGTGTACCTGGCCATCGACTCGGACCTGGAGATCGTGCCCGTTCTCAATAAGATCGATCTTCCCGCGGCCGACGTGGACCGGGTCAAAGATGAGATCGAAGATGTCATCGGACTCGATGCCAGTGAGGCGGTCCTGGCCAGTGCGAAAAACGGCATCGGCATCAAAGAGACGCTGGAGGCGATCGTCCAGCAGGTGCCTCCCCCGGCCGGCGATCCGCAGGCGCCGCTGCAGGCGTTGGTGTTTGATAGCTGGTTCGATCCCTACCGCGGCGTCATCAATATGATCCGAATTGTCGAAGGCGAGCTGCGCCCGGGCATGGAGATCAAGTGGATGGCGTCCGGGGCCAAGAGTGAAGTGACTCAGATCGGGGTTTACGGACCCACGCCCATGCCGGTCGACAAGCTGGGGCCGGGAGAGGTCGGGTTTGTGATCGCGATGATCAAAGAGGTCGATCAGGCCAAGGTCGGCGATACCATTACCGATGCGCGGCGCCCGGCGGCCGAGGCATTGCCCGGATTTAAAGACGTGAAGCCCACGGTGTTCTGTGGGATCTTCCCGACGAACTCCAAAGATTACGAAGAGCTTCGTGACGCGCTCGATAAGCTGGTGCTTAACGATGCCTCGATCAGCTACGAGCCCGAGACCAGTCAGGCGCTGGGATTTGGGTTCCGTTGCGGGTTTCTGGGGCTCTTGCACATGGAGATCATCCAGGAGCGTCTGGAGCGGGAGTTTGATCTCGATCTGATCACCACGGCCCCCTCGGTCGTGTACCGGGTTCTGACCACCGATGGCGAAGAGTTGATGGTGGAGAACCCCAGTGACCTTCCCGAGACGCAGTTTATCGATCGGATTGAAGAGCCGGTGATCAACGCCACGATTCATGTGCCCCCGGAGCACGTCGGGCCAGTGATCGGGTTGTGCGAAGAGCGGCGAGGCACTCAGCTCGATCTGCGCTATTCGGGGACCAATCGTATTATTCTGAAATACGAAATGCCGATGAACGAGGTTGTCTTTGACTTCTTCGATCGGCTGAAGTCGGTGTCCCGTGGTTACGCCAGCTTTGAGTACGAGGTCATCGGCTTTAAGCGCGGGGATATGGTCAAGCTCGATATGCTGGTCAATGGCGAGCCGGTCGATGCGCTCAGCGTGATTGTCCATCGCGATTTCGCCTACAATCGTGGCCGAATGCTGGCCAAGAAGCTGCGGGAGGTGATCCCGCGTCAGATGTTTGAGGTGGCGTTGCAGGCCGCAATCGGTAACCGTGTTATTGCTCGCGAGACGGTGAAAGCCTTCCGCAAGAATGTCACGGCCAAGTGTTACGGCGGTGATATCAGCCGCAAGCGCAAGCTCCTGGAAAAGCAGAAAGAGGGCAAAAAGCGCATGAAGCAGGTCGGCAACGTGGAGCTGCCTCAGGAGGCCTTCCTGGCGGTGCTGCGAGTCGACGAAGATTGAACCAGCGTGAGGTAAGTGGCGGTGTCCGATCAAAACAATAAAGCGCAGACGTTGGAAGAGGCGCAGGAGCTGGTGCGAGAGACGCAGCTGCGTCTGGACCGTGCGCGCAAGCTTCCCGACGAGGTGCGCTACCGCCTCCAGGAAGAGCTCAATGCTCTGCGCCAGGGAATCAAGCGTGAGGACAGCGCCTACGTTGAGGAAGTATGCGAGACGGTACGCTCGCTTGCCGAGGAGTATCTGGCCGGTATCTCGGTCAAGCCTGCCTGGCAGGAGTACGCCGAGACGGTGGGGCTGGCGATCTTGTGCGCTTTGGTGTTGCGGGCCTTTTTCTTTGAGGCGTTTAAGATCCCCAGCGGCTCAATGGAGCCGACGCTTCTCAAAGGCGACCACCTCTTCGTCAACAAGATTCGTTACGGCATTCGGGTTCCCTTTACGACCACGTTTTTGATGCGTTTTGCCGAGCCCCAGCGCGGAGAAGTGGTGGTGTTTCGCTTCCCCTCCGATGAGGCGCGGGAGCATGTGCGCCAGAAGCGGGAAGAGGCTGCGGCCAATGGCGAGAAGGCCGTTGAGTGCATTTTGAACTTTGATGAGAAAGACTTCATCAAGCGCATCGTCGGGTTGCCTGGAGACGTGGTGGAGGGGCGAGGGGGGCAGCTGCTGGTCAACGGGGAGCCGATGAGTCGCACTCCCATTCGCCGCGGTCCGGCGCCGGATCGATCCGGTCGTACGGCGTACTACTACCTGGAGACTCTGGGGGAGGCGACTCACCAGATTCGCGAGGATAGTCCGCCTGGCTACGACGAGGGCCATGATTTTGGGCCTGTCACGGTAGCCGAAGGGCACTTTTTTGCCATGGGCGACAATCGCGACAATTCTGCCGACAGCCGCTGCTGGGGACAGGTCCCGCTGGATAATATCAAGGGGCGAGCGATGATCATCTGGCTCTCGCTGGAAGATGGTCAAACCGGAGAGCCCGGCATTCGCTGGGATCGTTTCGGGATGCCTATTGAATAGGGAGCGATAACCCGAGAAGAACGAGCGGCCGGGCCGGGTCTGCTCTCAGAATCCGGAGCGATGATGAACCTGATCGGACTGCAGGAGTTGTCGAGACAGCGCATGATCGCGCTATTAGATGCTTCGGAGCGTTATCTGAGCGAGGACGGCCAGGTGATCACACCGGCGGAGGACCGAGAACTTTTGCGCGAACAGACGTTCGCGCTTTTGTTTTTGGAGCCCAGTACCCGCACCCGAACGAGCTTCGATCTGGCGATTCAGCGCCTCGGGGGGCGTTCGGTGACGATCAGCGGCCAGGGGAGTAGCCTTCAGAAAGGAGAGTCGGCGGCCGATACCTGTAAGACGGTCGCGGCGATGGGCGTCGATGGACTGGTGGTCCGCCATCATGACCGCCATCTTCCCCATGTGTTGAGCGAGCGGATGAACTTACCGGTCATCAATGCCGGCAATGGCAGTGGTGAGCATCCGACCCAGGGGTTGTTGGATGCGCTCACACTGCGACGTCATTTTAACAGTGGGGAGGGGCTCAGCGGGCTGAAGATCGCCATCGTGGGTGATATCGTTCACAGTCGAGTCGCTCGCAGTGATGCGCATATCTTTTCGGCACTGGGCGCCGATGTCTTGCTGGCCGGGCCCAGGATGCTTTTGCCCACCGAAGCACAGCTGGACGCGTGGCCGGCGCGTGTGACTACCTCCCGCAAGGAGGCCCTGCGTTGGGCGGATGCGGTGGTCGTTCTGCGAATTCAGCAGGAGCGTTTGCGTGGCTCGGTGGTGGATCCTCATCGCTATGCATCGGATTGGGGTATCGACCAGTCGGTCATTGAACAGTATATGTCCCCGTTGACGGTGATCTTACACCCGGGTCCGGTGATCCGGGGCGTGGAACTCTCCGATCCGGTGATCGATAGCCCGCAGAGTCTGATCTGGCGCCAGGTAACCCACGGGGTGGCCGTGCGCCAGGCGGTGATTGCGGCATACTTTGGACCGCGCGAGGAACGCGCGTGAGGAGCAGCAGTTGAGTCAATCGCGACCCAGGTTAAAGTCACTGTCGGGGCGCAGCCCGGCGATTCTCGTATTTGAAGATGGCAGCTGTTTCGAGGGGCTGAGTGCCGGTGCCGGCGGCTCGACCCTGGGAGAGGTGGTCTTCAACACCAGCATGTCCGGATATCAGGAGATCGCCACCGATCCCTCGTATCGCGGACAGATCGTCACCTACACCATGCCTCATATGGGGAACTACGGGGTCAACTCGGTTGACGATGAGTCGGTGGAGTTTCAGGCTGCCGGGGTCGTGGTGCGTTCGCTGGCTCGCCTGGCGAGCAATCATCGCGCCGAGCAGAGTTTTGAGGAGTGGCTGGTGGCCCACGGCGTGGTCGGAATCTGCGAGGTCGATACTCGTGAGCTCACCCGGAAGCTGCGCGACGGCGGCGTGGGGCTTGGGATCATCGTGCACGACGCCACGCGCGAAGATGCTCCGGCGGCGCTGAAGCTGCTCGCCGCGCATCCCGACTACGGAAGTGTTGATTTCGTAAGTGAAGTCGCGACGACTCGCGCACTGCATGTCAGTGTGGACGGTGATAACGCCTGGGAGCACCCCCTCCGTTTAACTCCCCTGGAGCAGGCGATGGCGCCCGGGGAGGGCACGCATGTGGTGGTGATGGATTTCGGTGTGAAGTTCAGCATTCTTCGGCATCTGGTGGCGCGGGGCATTCGCGTAACCTTAATGCCCCGTGATGCCGATTTGAGCGCGGTGGAGGCTCTCGACCCGGACGGGGTGCTCTGGTCCAACGGCCCCGGGGATCCAGATAAGATGGAGCCCTTCATCGCGCAGGTGCGTGCCATCAGCGAGCGCTTCCCGACGATGGGGATCTGCCTGGGACACCAGCTTCTGGCCAAGGCCTTTGGTGGCCAGACCTTCAAGCTGGCTTTTGGTCATCGCGGCCCCAATCAGCCGGTGCAGGATCAGCGCGATAAAACCGTGGCGATGACCAGCCAGAACCACGGATATGCCGTGCGTCGCGAAGGATTCCCGGATGAGCTGGAGGTGACCCACGTCAACCTCAACGATCACACGATCTCGGGGTTTGCGCACCGCACCCTGCCCATTCACGCGGTGCAGTACCATCCGGAGGCTGGTCCCGGCCCCAACGACGCTACGAGCTTCTTTGACCGCTTTGCGTTAGCCATTGACGAGCATTACGCGGCGCGCGCTTGAGCATGGTTGCTATCTCCGGGGATAAAAAAGCCCCGGCCGCAAGATGATGATTCGCCAAAGATGGGTTATGATGCGCCCGATCTTTCGCCTCGTGCGACACTATTGAGGAGCTACCATGGACTTGCGGTTTTGGGCCGCCACGGACACCGGGCGCGTCCGCGACCATAATGAAGATAACTTCCTGGTCGACAAGCGCCTGCAGCTCTTTGTTGTGTGCGATGGCATGGGCGGGCATGCCGCCGGGGAGGTTGCCAGCGCGGTGTGCGTGCGCACCGTGCGCGAGGTGATTGCCGGAGCCGGCGAGTTGATCACCCACGTGCAGGAGGCCCCCGAGGACCCTCAGGTGCAACAGGCCGTGGTCGACCTGCTACGTCAGGCGGTTCAGGCAGCCTGCGCTCGCATCTTTGAAATGGCTCAACAGGACACCAGTCGCCGGGGCATGGGGACTACATGTACGGCGCTGCTGATCAGCGGTGCGCACGGCTTTGTGGGGCATGTCGGCGATTCGCGTCTCTATCGGGTACGGCAAGGGGAGGTGGAGCAGGTTACGACGGATCACTCTCTGCTCAATGAGATGATCCGCCAGGGAAAGCTCCCCGCAGATACCCGCGAGCGCGACTTCCCGCATAATAACGCGGTGACGCGGGCGGTGGGGGTGCGTGAGTTCGTGGAGGTGGATGCTTTTGAATTTGGCATCGACCGGGGTGATCGCATGATGATGTGTTCCGACGGGTTGAGCGGTTATTTCGAAGAAGAGATCGACGTCCTTGATATGACCTCCGGTGATGACCTGCAGGAGATCATTACGCGGTGCATCGATTTCGCCAATGAAAGCGGCGGGAAAGATAATATCACCGTGATTGTCGTCGATGCCGTTGACGCGCAGGCTAATCAGCCGGATCAGGCGCTAGAATTGGTTCGAGCCACCTCGTACTTTCATTACCTCTCGGGGCAGGAGCTGGAGCATATCTGGCGCCTGGGCAAGGTCGTAGAATTTGAGCCCGACCAGGAGGTGACCTCTCCGGTGAGTGTGGCACATTGTCTCTTTGTGATCCTCAAAGGGTCGGTGTCGCTGCATCTGGATGGGAAGCGGGTCAGCGTCCTGACGACCGGGGAGCATTTTGGCGAGATGGCGCTGATCGATGCGCAGGATGATAACGATAACCGTTTGCTGGTGCGCTCGCTGGAGCCGACCACACTCTTCTCGATTGCGCGGGATGAGTTTATGGGGATTCTGCGCAGTGATCCGGGGCTGGCGATCAAGCTGCTCTGGAACTTCGTGCAGGTATTTGCGGATCGTCTTCAGTCGGTGCCGGCGGAGTATCGTTTCAGTCCTGACGACTGGCGGGAGGACCCGGATGCCTCGGCAGATTTTACGCCTCCCTCCGGCTCGCTGGTCTTTACTGAGGATATCCGGCGCATTGAGGAACGTTTCCTCGCCGAATCGGCGAACTTCGAGGCCAGTGTGGGCGGGCAGGATTCCGAGTCGGCTGTCGAGGATGATGTCACGACGCAGGACGCAGGGCGCGACGGGTTGGAGTCTGCCTCCTCGCCGCAGATGGACTGGCCGCCGGCATCCTCCGACGCGTTGAGCGAGAGTGAGATGGAGGCGGATGGCGATGAGCGGGCGTTTGCGCACCGGCCGACGCTGCGCCTGGACGCTTTCCGCGATGATTTTGATGGCGATACAACGCTCAATCCCTGGGACAATGCCACGTCTCAGATCGGGGACTCCAACTCCGACGCGTCGGATGCTGGCGATTGGACCTTTGGCAGTATCGACGATGCCTACGATGATTCGGATCCTGAACCGCCATCTGGCGCTTCGGTGAGCTTTGGGAGAGCGGCGGCGGCCGGGGCTGATGAAGACCTGCGAGCCACGGTGCAGTTCGAGCGTCCGCTCTCTCGCGAAGGGGTTATGGCCTCAATGGCCTCGTCCTTTTCCGGAGCAGCTGGCAGCGTTGAGGGCGAACGCAACGTCGATGAGGATGTTGCCAAAACAGTCGATCTCGATGCTGACCTGGCGCGCCTGCGCTCGCTCCGAGCTGAGTCGAGCTTGGACCTCAAGGAGCGCTTGCGACAGCGCATGAAGACTCGCACCCCCGCCGGGTTGTCACAGGAGGACGGGGCGAATGTGTCGGACGAGAGTAGTGTCGGTCGCGGGGCGATGGCAGGTGAGTCGGAAGTTCGCAGCACGCACCAACCTCGTGCTCCGGAGGTTGGGGAAGAGGCCAAGATCATGATCTCGCCAGAGCTCATGGGGTTGGTTGACGATGATGAGGTCTAGGTTGCCCCGGGGTTGCTGCTTCGGCAGGCCCTTTGTTTTGTAGGTCGCGCGCATTGCACGCGACCTGATGTACACCAGGACGGCGCTCGCCATGGAAACTCGTACAATTCTTCAAATCGTGCTCGGGGTGGTCATCTCGCTGATCGTGGTCGCCGGGGTGCTGATGGTCATTGCCCTGACTCGTGATGCAGAAATGGTCATTGTGGAGCAGGCCGTGGTCGAGCAGCGCGAGGCTCGCGAGCGCAAGAATCCCTGGGCCGATCAGGGAGATGCGGCGATTGCGCTTGTGCAACGTTCGCGCGTCAAGGGCCTGGCGGAAGAAGCCGGCGATGACGCGGAACCGGCCACGGTCGGGGCGCTGATGGCGGACGAGGGCTTTATCAGCGAGAAGCTGAAGATCTCCGGCCCGGAGTCGGCAGGTTGGCAAGCGCAGTGGTGGGGGGAGACTCGCTTTGGGCCCTCGTTCTTCCTGGTGCGCTACGCATTTAAGGACGCCAACGTGGAGGTCGGGCCCGCCTGGCTCGTTGACCTGAAGACGCAGAAGGTCGTTCCCAAAAACGTGCTTGCGAGTGTGGCATCAAACCCGACGAAGGGCGTGGAGTCGAAGTATTACGACAAGGCCAGGCAGGTGGTCTCGGCGATGACCAGCCACCGCTTTCCGGCGGGGATCAACCTCGGAGGAGCGCTGCTGCTCTACTTTGAGCAGCGTGAAGGGTCGGGGGAAGGCGATACCGTCCTTGGTTGGACCATTGATCACGACCGGGACAACCTCTTTCGGGCCTACTTCCAGTGGACAGAAGGGGGAGAGCAATCCTACGCGGAGTTTGAGTTCGACTTTGATAAGCGTGCGCTACGTGCGGTGAACCTGCAGGCGGCCCAGATCATGCGTGTAGGGGAGGAGTTCGAGCCCACCGACCGGGTCAGCATTATGCCGGGGACCTACGACCCCACGCAGCGTGTGGCGGCGAACCGGTGGCTGGGAGGGGCGCGTCAGCAATGCCGTCAGCCGCGTCACCGGGACGGCTGTAAGGCGCTGGCGACCCTGCTCGACCAGAACGAGTTGATCGAGACGCTGGAGTGGCTGCTCACCGCGCGCTCCGATACGGCCGAGGCGTTTGAGGCCTGCAAAGAAGAGCGTAAGTGTCGTTGGATGCCCGAGGCGCGTGGCGAGGGTATCTACCGTATTAAGTACATCTATAACCTGGGTGGTGAGGAAGAAACGCTGGCCTGGGATGTGAACCTGCGCAAAGATCAGGTCGAAGCCGCCGGTCGTATCAGTCAGCTATCTCAGCGTGCGGTGAACCCGCGTGGTTGAGCCGGGAGAGTTGGGCGTGAATCATGAGCGGATCGAGATGTTAGAACGCCAGGTCTTGCGGGCGCTCTTTGCAGAGCCGCCCGTCGAGAGTTCGTCGGTGGCCGTGGACGTCTTTGGCGATGAGCCTCGCCAGCCGGTGCGTTATTTTGTCTATGCCGATGTGCTGGCGGAGTTGGTCAAGGGCGCGCGCTACCGCTCGGAGCGGGCGGTGGCCGTGCTTCTGGGACAGTTCGCGCTCGATGAGCAGGGGGCCTTCGTTGAGATCACCGGATTCGAAGATTTCCAGTACCTCTGGGACGATGCGCAACCGGGCGAGGTGCTGGAGCGCGCGGTCATGGAGCAGCTTTCCCTGCTAAGTCGGCAGGGGGATTCGCCGGTGCCACGCCAACATGTGGTGGGGCTCTTCTGGTCGGAGCCTCAGAGCGAGGGGCGTCTGGGGGAAGATGCCGCCCGGGCGCATCTGACCTACTTCAATCTGCCTTTTCAGGCGGCCCTGGTGTGCGACGGGCAGGGCGCACAGGTGGGGCTCTATGCCCGGGGGCCTCGCCAGAAGTTTTTTAACGCGGCCTTTCACCTGGTGCGCTCCCGCCGGCCGGAGTCTGTGCCCGCCGGCGCGGAGTCCGCACCCGGTAAGTCGCGTGAATCACACCTTAGACAACACTCCGAAGAACAACGCGGCGAGGGGGCTTTAGAGCCCGATATGCCCGATCTTATTGATGCCTGATAGGGAGGCGTACGATGACTGAAATTGTAGATGTGGTGGCCCGTGAGATACTCGACAGCCGTGGCAATCCGACGGTGGAGTGCGATGTCTACCTGGAGAGCGGGGCGAGGGGGCGTGCGGCGGTACCCAGCGGCGCGTCGACCGGGGAGCACGAGGCCATTGAGCTGCGCGATGGTGACAGCGAGCGTTACCTGGGCAAGGGCGTAGAGCAGGCGGTTCAGAATATTGAAGATGAGATCGCTCCGGAACTCATCGGCGAGGACAGCGCCAATCAGCGTCGGTTGGATGATATTCTCATCGGGCTGGATGGTACCGAAAACAAGAGTCGTCTGGGTGCCAACGCGCTGCTCGCGGTGAGTATGGCCTCGGCCTACGCTGCCGCCGAAGAGCTGGGGCTGCCGCTCTACCGCTACATCGGTGGGCTCAGTGCCACGGTGATGCCGGTGCCGATGATGAACATCATCAACGGCGGGTCCCACGCCGATAACAGCGTCGACATCCAGGAGTTTATGGTGATGCCGGTGGGAGCCGGTTCCATCAAGGAAGCGGTTCGCTGTGGTGCGGAGATCTTCCACGCGCTCAAGAGCGTGCTCAAGTCTCAGGGCTACTCGACTTCGGTGGGCGATGAGGGTGGGTTTGCCCCCAATCTCAAGAGCAATCGGGAGGCCCTCGACCAGATCATGAGCGCGATCGAGAAGGCCGGGTACAAGGCCGGCGAAGATGTGGTGCTCGCGCTGGACTGCGCGGCCAGCGAGTTCTTTGATAAAGCCTCCAAGACCTACAAGCTCGCCGGTGAAGGTCGGGAGCTGGATGTGGCGAAGATGATCGACTTCTACGAGGAGCTGGTCAGCGCCTATCCGATTGCCAGCATCGAAGACGGCCTCGATGAAAACGACTGGGAAGGCTGGAAGCAGCTCACCGACCGCCTGGGCAATAAGGTACAGCTGGTGGGCGACGATCTCTTCGTGACCAACGCCCGGACGCTGGCCCGTGGCATTGAGCAGGGCGTGGGGAACTCGATTCTGATCAAGGTCAACCAGATTGGCACCCTCAGCGAGACGCTGGATGCCGTGGAGCTGGCGCACCGCAATCGCTACACGGCGGTGATCAGCCACCGCTCCGGGGAGACCGAAGATACAACGATTGCCCACCTGGCGGTGGCCACGGCCAGCGGCCAGATTAAGACCGGTAGCCTCTCGCGCTCCGACAGGGTGGCGAAGTACAACGAGCTTATCCGCATTGAGGAAGAGCTTGGTGCGACGGCCAGCTACCCCGGCGCGTCGATCTTCGGCAAGTAATCGTCGGGCGGGCTCCCTTTTGTTGGGGCCCGGGAACACCTCGATAAGCGTCGCCTCTCGCTCGGAGAGGCGGCGCTTGTTGTGTTTAAGAGGGATGATTGGCGTCTGCTCCGCTGTTGATGTCTGGCAGCAGGGGCATCGTTGAGAGAGCGCCCGATTGACAGTCACAGAGCCCGCGCGCTACAACCGCCCGACCTGCCGCGGCGGCCAAATTTAAGGTCGCGCGGCATCTTCAAACCCCAATTTTCGCGCGCTGAGCGCGCTCTGTATGGAGGTCATGCCATGACCCGCGAAGAGATCCGCACTGCCATCTCCGATCTTCGTCAACGGTTGGTCGAGCTCGGGAGGTATCTTTGACCTGGCTCAAAAGAGAGCCAGAGTTGAAGAGCTTGATGCCATAAGCCAGGACCCGGAGTTCTGGAACGACGGCGACCGCGCCCAGGCCACGATGAAGGAGCGCGGGGAGCTGATGGATCTGATCGAGCGTTTTGAGGGCCAGCTCGAGGGTCTGGATGAGGCCGAACTCTACCTGGAGCTCGATGCCGAGGCCGAGGGCGACCCGCAGGTCATTGCAGATGCATCGGAGCTGATCGAGGGCGTAGAGCGCGAGGTTCAGACGCTGGAAACCCGGCGGATGCTCGGCGGTGAGCACGATGATCTTAACGCCATCGTGTCGATCAACGCCGGTGCCGGCGGGACCGAGAGCCAGGACTGGGCCTCGATCCTGTTGCGAATGTACCTGCGCTACTGCGAGCAAAAGGGCTGGAAGGTGGAGATCGCTGACCAGCAATTTGGCGACGAGGCCGGTATCAAGAGTGCCGACCTGCGCGTGGAAGGCTCCTTTGCCTTCGGGCACCTTAAGGCCGAATCCGGGGTGCATCGTCTGGTGCGTATCAGTCCTTTTGATAGCGCCAAACGTCGTCATACCAGCTTTGCGGCGGTGTCAGTGGCGCCGGAGATCGATGACGATATCGAGATCGAGATCAACGATAGCGATCTGCGCGTCGACACGTATCGCGCTTCCGGTGCCGGTGGTCAGCACGTTAACCGGACCGACTCCGCGGTGCGCTTTACCCACATTCCCACCGGGATCGTGGTGGCCTGCCAGAATGAGCGCTCGCAGCACAAGAACCGCGCCACGGCGATGAAGATGTTGCGCGCCAAACTCTACGAGCGGGAGATGCAGGAGCGCCGCGAGAAAGCCGACGCGGAGCACGCCGATCAGAAGGATGTGGCCTTTGGTAGCCAGATTCGATCGTATGTGCTGCATCCTTATAAGCAGATCAAAGACCTGCGCACCGGATATACCGAGGGCAATGTCGACAAGGTGCTCGACGGAGGTCTCGATCCCTTTGTGGAGGCCTACCTGCTCAAGGCCGGTGGTCAGGCTGAAGATGTCGAAGACGCCGAGGTCTAAGAGCCTTGCCGGCGGCGGGAATCAACTCGCCGCCGGTGGCGGCTTGAGCCGCCCGGTGTGCTCACCTGCAAGTTGCCCGAAATGGGAAGCTGATGTCCTATGAGAGCTTCGTCGGCCGTCGATATCTGATGGCTAAACAGCGCAGCCGCGTCGTCTCGATCATTACTCTGATCGCGGTCAGTGGCGTGGCGCTGGGGGTCACCGCGCTGATCGTGGTGCTCAGTGTGATGGGCGGCTTTAAGGCCGACCTCACCGGTAAAATTCTGGGCGCCAAGGCGCATGTCGTGATTCAGGCGCCGGATTACGGGCCCCTGGCCGACGCGGCCGCCGTGGCGGACAGCGCGTTGGAGGTGGAGGGCGTCCTCGGAGCCTCCCCCTTCATTGAGAGCGAGGTGATGGTGTCCTCGCCCACCAATCTCAGCGGTGTCATCCTGCGCGGTGTTGACATCGAGCGGGTGGGCACGGTCACCGAACTCCTGGAGGGGTTGGAGCAGGGGAAACTTGAGTATCTTCGCGACGACTCCGCGATGATGCGCGAGCTGGAGGCTGAGCGAAGTGCCGAGCTCGATATCCTGCTGGACCGTCTGGATAAAGAGAATCGGGAGCTGCGCGAGGCGATCGATGCCCGGCGAGGGGAGTCCGAAGGCCAGGAGGACCTGTTTTTGGAGCCCGGTGACGAGCCGGTGCCCTTGATCGACCTGGATGATCCGATGGCGGAAGGGGCCGAGCCGATGCCGGCCGGCGAGGAAGGCTTTATGCCGCCGCTCTTTGATGATTCCGGGGCTCAGGGATGGGACCTTCCCGCGCTGCCGGGCGAAGAGGGCGATGGCGAGTCGATGCCGCCGGTGTTCGACGCGGCCTTTGATGATCCTTCGCGGGTTCCCGGGCTGATCATTGGCACGGAGCTGGCGACCTCGTTGCAGGTTCGTCTGGGCGATGAGGTCAACGTGGTCACGCCTCGTGGCGAAATCGGGCCGTCAGGGCCGATTCCACGCAGCCGGCCCTTTCGGATCGTGGGCATCTTCTACAGTGGGATGTACGAATACGACGCCAACGCCGCGTTTACCGCGCTGCCGGATGCCGCGCGCCTGCTTGATTTTGAGGGGGCCACCGGCGTGGAGTTGCGAACTGCCGATGTGGACCTCTCGGTGGAGAGCGCCGACCGGCTGCGCGAGCGATTCTCCCCGGAGCTGCGAGTGCTCGACTGGCAGGAGATGAACAGCAGCCTTTTCTTTGCGCTGAAGCTCGAAAAGATCGCCATGTTTGTGGTGCTGATCTTTATCATCCTGGTCGCGAGCTTCTCGATTGTGGCCATGCTGATCATGATCGTGATTGAGAAGGCCCGCGAGATCGCCATTCTCAAGTCGATGGGGGCCAGCGATGGCGGGGTGATGCGGATCTTCATGTACCAGGGGGTGGTGATTGGCGCCGTCGGAGCGGCGGCCGGGTTGGGGCTGGGGCTGTTGATCTGTTACCTGCTGGAGACCGTCGGGCTGCCGCTGGATTCGGAGGTGTATTACATCTCAACGCTGCCCGTGGCGGTGAACCGCTGGGAGGTCAGCGCGGTGGTGGTCAGCACGATCGTCATCAGCTTTCTGGCAACACTTTATCCATCGTACCAGGCGGCGAAGATGCGGCCGGTAGAGGGGCTTCGCTATGACTGACACGACCGGAACTCCGTTGATCGAGCTGGAGAAGATCTCCAGGCGTTTTGAGCACCGCGGCCAGGAGTTGGCGGTGCTGCGCGACCTGAACTTCCGTATCTTTGCCGGCGACCAGGTGGCCATCATGGGGCCGAGTGGGGCCGGCAAGAGCACGCTTCTGCAACTGCTGGGCACGCTGGATGCGCCGACCGACGGAACGATGCGCTTTGATGGCGAGGATATCTTCGCGCGCAGCTCGTCCGGACTGGCACGTTTTCGCAATGACCAGGTGGGATTTGTCTTCCAGTTTCATCATCTTCTGCCCGAGTTTACGGCTCTGGAGAACGTGATGATGCCCGGGTTAATCGGGCGCATGCGAAAGAGCGTGGCCGAGGAGCGGGCGATGGAGCTCCTGGAGAAGGTCGGGCTCAAGGAGCGGGTCCATCACCAGCCCGGAGAACTCTCCGGCGGGGAGCAGCAGCGGGTGGCGATTGCACGCGCGCTCTTCAAAAAGCCGCGGCTTCTGCTGGCCGATGAGCCCACCGGGAACCTTGACCTTAAGACCGGTGCCGGGATACACGCCGTGTTGCGTGAGCTCAATCAGAGCACCGGGGTGACCGTGGTGGTGGTGACGCACGACCCGAATCTGGCTGAGACGATGCCCATTCGGGTGCTGGTCGACCAGGGGCAGCTCATCCCGCAGATTCCGGGCGATGCGCGTCTGGAAGGGCGGCTTCCCGAGGAGCTGCTTCACCGCGAGCCTCGCGACCCCCGCCAGATGGCTGTTGCTGCGGAAGAGGCCGCCGGTGCCGACGGAGTCGCTACCACCTATGATGCTCATGACTCCCCCTCTGCTTAAGCGCGTTGGCGCCCCACTTCGGAACGCTCTCAGGAACAGATGTGATGGTTGATGGAAAGCTACGGGCGGCAACGCTGTTAGGCGCGCTGGTGATTGCGCTGGCCGCGCCCGGCGCGCTTTACGCCCAGGGGATGCCCCGGCTTGAGCGCCCCGATATTTTGGAGGCGGCGCCTGCCGCGCCGCGGCAGACCGCCGAGCTCCCCCGGGGGCAGGCCGGCGCCGAAGGGCAGGAGGTTGTCGAGGTGCGAACCTCGGGCAACCGTCGGGTGGAGACGGCCACGATTCTGGACCGGGCCCAGGTGCGCGCGGGTATGGCGCTCTCCCGGGAGCAGATCAGCAAGGATATCCAGCGAATCTTCAGCCTGGGGTACTTCGACGACGTCAAGGTCGACGCGACCCAGGGTGAAGAGGGCCTGGTGGTGACCTTTATCGTCGAGGAGAAGCCGGCCATCGACGAGGTGCGCTACCGGGGCAATGATGCGGTGAACACCGACGATATCGAAGAAGTCGTGGACCTGCAGCGCTTCTCGATCGTCAACTTTGCCGATGTCAGCCGCAGCGCGGCGGCCATCCAGGAGCTCTACCGCGAGAAGGGACACTTCCTGGCCGAGGTCGATTACGAGATCACCAGCCCGCCGGGGCGAGAGGATCTGGCGATCGTGACCTTCGAGATCCGCGAGCATGCCAAGGTGCGTGTGAAGCGGGTGACGCTGCTGGGCAACGAGGCCATCGACGATGCCGAACTCAAGAACATCATGGCCACGCGCGAGGGGCACTGGCTCTCGTTTCTGACGCGATTTGGCAACTTCCGGGAGCAGGATTTCCAGGAAGATCTGCAGCGCCTGATGCTCTACTACTACCATCAGGGCTACCTGGCGGTGAAGATCGGGGAGCCGACCATCCGCCTCTCGGCTGATAAGCGCGACCTCTACCTGACGGTGCGCATCGAAGAGGGGCCGCGCCACTATGTCGAGTCGGTGGGGGTTCAGGGCGACCTGATCACCGATGCCGACACCCTCACGGAGATGGTGGGGCTGGATGCCGGTGATGTGCTGGCCTATGGCGAGATGCAGATGGGCATGCAGCGCATCAAGCGTCTGTATGAAGATGCCGGCTACGCCAACGCCCGGGTGGTTCCGTTGACCCCGTCCTCCGGAGAGGACGCTTCCCGGGTCAATCTGATGCTCAACATCACCCGGGGCCCGATGGTTTCCATCGGTCGCATTGAGGTGGTGGGTAACGTCAAGACCCGCGATCTGGTGGTGCGGCGCGAGATGGTGCTGGGAGAGGGGGACCTCTACTCGGCCACGGCGCTGGAGGAGTCACGACAGCGTATTGAGCGTCTGGGCTACTTCGAGCAGGTTACGGTGACCAGTCAGGCGACCTCGTCACCGGAGGTTGTGGACCTGCGGGTGGAGATCAAGGAGCGCCCCACCGGGACCTTCCAGGTGGGGGCGGGCCTCTCCAGTCAGGAGAGCTTCATTTTCCAGGGGCAGGTCTCTCAGGAGAACCTCTTCGGGCGTGGGCAATCGCTGGCGTTGAGTGTGCAGGCGTCGGGGATTCGCCGACTCTTTAATCTGCGCTTCTCGGAGCCCTGGTTGATGGGGAGTCGCTGGCAGTTTGCCATCGATCTCTACAACTTCGATTACCTCTATCAGGACTTCTCGCGCGTCTCGACGGGGGGGAACCTGACCTTTGGGTATCCGCTGGGCGAGCTGCTCGGATTGGATATTGGCGACTCGTTGACGACGGCGCTTACCTACAAGCTCGAAGACGTCGAAGTTGCCCCCGGCGGGTATTCGGGCACCAACGTGCAGCCGGCCTCGCCGCTCTTTACCGGCGGGCTGACCAGCAGCGTGCGCCTGGCGGCGTATCTGGACACCCGGGATAACCGCATCTTCCCGACCCGGGGGATGTACCACTCGGCCAAGGTTGAGATTGCCGACGGGACACTGACGGCCAGTGAGAACGAGTTCGTGAAGTACGATGTCGATGCTCGCTTTTACATGCCGCTCTTCTGGAACTTTGTGCTCCGGCTCAATGGTAATCTCGGGTATGTGGCGAGTACGTCGGCGGAGCGTCCGGTGCCGATTTTTGAGCGCTACTTTGCTGGTGGTCCCGATACGATTCGCGGCTTCGATCGCTACACGCTCGGTCCGATGCGGCGAGTGCCCTCGTCGAGCGGTGACCCGTCGGGTGCGCTCTCGGAGTTTCACTACGGCGGGAACAAGCGCCTGGTGCTGACGGCAGAAGTGGAGTTCCCGATCTTTGAGGCCATGCGCGTCAACGGGGTGGTCTTTGCCGATGTGGGGAATGCATTCGATGACGGGACGCCTTTCACCCTGAAGCTCGACCTCTTCAGCGACGAATCGCTTGAGTATGCCGATGCGCTGCGGACGTCCGTGGGCCTGGGAGTGCGTTGGTTCAGTCCCATCGGCCCGCTGCGCTTTGAGTGGGGTGTGCCCCTGCAGCCGCTTTCCGGCGAACGCAACGTGGTCTTTGATTTTAGTATTCAAAACGCATTTTGAGTCGGGGGTGACGTCTATCCATTGAAGACCTGATGGAGATGTGACCCACCATGACCCGAGGAGATGGAATGAAGGTTCAACAGTCCAACACGATGAGCCGTCTGGCGGTAGCACTGCTGATGGCGATGGCGGTGATCTTCGGCGGGCTCGCTACCGCGAGTGCGCAGGATGTGAAGATCGGCTACGTCGATATGCAGGAAGCGCTCAATTCGATCGAAGAGGGCAAGCGCGTTAAGGCTCGGTTGGAGCGGGAGTTTGCGCAGCGTCAGGAGCGCCTCGATGCCAAGCAAAACGAGGTGATGCAGATGCGCCAGGAGCTGGAGCAGCAGGCGATGATGCTCTCGGAGGATGCCCGTCGCGAGCGCGTGACGACATTGCAGACGCGAATGCAGGAGCTTCAGGAACTGTACCTGCAACTTCAGAGCGAGCTGGCTCAACAGGAGGCCGAGGCCACCAAGAGCATCTTTGACCGGATGCGCGGCATCATCGCGACGATGGCCCGTGAACAGGGCTACACGCTGATTCTGGAGCGCACCGAGTCGTCGGTGCTTTACGCCGCCGACGGGATGAACCTGACCACCGAGCTGGTGCGCCGCTACAACGCCGCGCGCAACTAAGACGACGTTCTTGTCCAAACGAAGCTCGAGATACAACGAGGCCGGCCTGAACCCAGGCCGGCCTTTGCCATGAGAGAGACGATGCGATCACGCCTTTACCTGCTGTTGATTCCTGGCCTGGCTCTCGCGGTCGGAGGCTGTGACATCGAGGGTAAGGTGCGCTCGCTCCTGGGGCAGAGCGAAGACGAGCGGGTGATCCCGGCCGAAGAGCGGCAGCAGCGCGCGGAGCTTCGGGAGGCAGAGCCCAACGACACCGCCGACCAGGCCACGCCACTGGCACTGGGCTCCCAGATGCGTCCGCTTCATGCGAGCCTGGAGCCCGAGGGCGATACTGACTGGTATGTGCTCGAGGCGCCCGGGGAAGAAGACTGGGTGGTTGACATTCGCGTGGTGCCTGAGACGCCCGGGCTGGACCTGGGGGTGTATCTCGATGTGGGAGGGGAGGAGGAGCATCCGCCGCTACTCTACAAAGTGGCCGAGGCCGGTGAGCCGGAGGAGGTTCCGATGATTTCGGTGCCTGCCGAGGGAGGGCGACGCTTCTTTGTGACGGGGATGGGTAAGGGCAGCGGGAACTATCGTGTGGAACTAAGTCGCCGTATTAGCGCGGGCGCCGTGGAGCGAGAGCCCAACGACTTTCCTCGTTTGGCGTCGCCGCTGGCGGTCCCTGGCGAGGTTCAGGGGGTCTACGATCGTCCTGACGATCGGGACATCTATTTTGTGAAGCCCGAGGCGTTGGATCCCTCGCGGGTTTACAGTCTGGAGATCAGTGCGATTCCGGAGCTGGAGCAGACTTTGCGGGTGTACGGTTCTCCCGACTTTGGGGCAGCGCTGCTGCAGCTTACGGTGTCTTCGGAGCGTCCGGCGTTGATTCCGAATATCGCGTTGTCGGGTGGGGCGCAGGGGCTGTGGTTTGTGCTGACCTCTGGGGAGGCGTACGACCGGGAGCGCGGTTATCGCCTGCGGGTGATCGAGCACCCGCCGGAGCCGGAGTTTAAGATCGAGCGTGAGCCTAACGATATTGCCGCCAGCGCTCAGATCATTGCGTTTGACGATGTGCTGCGGGCGTATCTGCACGCGCCGGGCGATGTGGATCGCTACCGTTTTGAGGTGGCGGCCCCCGAGGTTGAGATCGCTCCCTCGCTGTTGGAGGGGCGTCTGGAAGACGAGGCGGAGCGTGAGGAGCGTGCCGACGCTGAGCCGGGCGGGGTTGATCCCTGGGCCGGGGTGCCGGAGAAAGAGGCGCCCGAGCATGTGGCGCAGCTCACGGTGCGTCCGCTGGGAGAGCATCACCGCCTGGCGTTGAGGTGGCTCCCTCAGGAGGGCAGCACGCAGGCGGCGTTGTCTCTGGAGGCCGGTGAGGTCGACGATGAGCTTACCGTGTGTAACCAGGTGCTCGGTCCGGGAAGCTACGATGTGGAGGTGCGCTCGGTGGAGTCGAATTTCAATCTGGTCAACCGGGGGTATGACTACGAACTCCGGCTGCGCAACGTGGCCAGTACCCCGGGGCTGGAGGTCGAACCTAACGATGAGGCCAGTCAGGCCGACCGTCTGGTCGCTACGGCGTCGCGGGTGGGCTTTATTGCCAGCGAGGGAGACGTGGATGTCTATGCCTTCGTGGTTGGCCCGCAAGAAGAGGAGGCTCGCGTGGAGCCCGTTGAGGTTGAGGCCACGGAAGGAGAGGTGAGCGAGCCTGGTGAGCGGGCGCCGCAGCCCGGAGGTCAGATTCGCGACGCGGAGGTCGAGCAGGTGGAGGCCGCCACCGAGCCGGGTGCGATCCCGGCCGCGGATCCCGGGGCTGCGGCGCCGACCGCCGGTGGGTTGGCGGGCTGGCAGCCTCCGGAGACGGCGCCGGTGCGAGTGCGTCTTAAGGGGAACCGGCTCAATCTAGGATTTGAGCTTCTCGACGATGAGCGGGCGCGTGTGGCGCGGGTTAATCGGGCCGGACCCGGTGCAGATGAAGAGTTGACGATTGACTTGCCTCATGGCCTCTACTATCTCGCCGTCAGCGCGAGCGGGGGCTCAGCCTGTGAGCCCTACGAAGTTACGGTGGAGAAGCCTTAAGGCGCTCGCGCCTCCACCTTCTTTGATGCGGGAAGCGGCCAGCGAGGTAAGGCGTGAGCAACACCAATCCAATTTTAGTCGGAATCGCCGGGGGTACCGGTTCGGGAAAGACCACGGTGGTGCGCCGTATCCTGGAGGCCTTCGATGAGGATGTGATCTGCCTCGATATGGACTCGTACTATCGAGATCTGAGCGAGATGCCGATCGAGGAGCGTCGCAAGTTCAACTTCGATCATCCCGATGCGTTCGACACCGAGCTCTTCATCGAGCATCTGCAGCTGCTCTCGGAGGGGCAGGCGGTCAATAAGCCGGTGTACAGCTTTGCCGAGTCGGTGCGGACCGCCGAAGTCGTCGAGGTGAAGCCGGCGCCGATCGTGATCGTCGAGGGGATCCTGGTGCTTGCTGATGAGCGGGTGCGCGACCTTCTGGAGGTGAAGATCTTTGTGGATGCCGATGACGACATCCGCTTCATCCGTCGTCTGGAGCGCGATGTGGCGGAGCGCGGGCGCACGCTGGAATCGGTGATCTCGCAGTATCAGCGCACCGTGCGCCCGATGCATTACAGCTTTGTCGAGCCGAGCAAGCGCTACGCCGATGTGATCATCCCGCGTGGCGGTAAAAATGAGATCGCCATCAACATGGTGGTGGCCGATATCACGTCGCGTCTGACGCACTTTAAGGTGAGCAATCAGCTCGACCTGATTTGAAAGGGAGACTTCCTCTGGAGCTGCCGATCAGATCGGCAGCTGGAGGATGCCCAGCGCGCTCAGGACCACCAGCGCGATGAGTATGAGCATAAGGGCCAGCATCAGCGCGATTTTCGGGCTGGAGCTGGCCTTTTTCATGTTCTGGTAAGGGGACACCAGCAGCTGCGAGCCGCTGGCGTCGGGGGTGGTCTCGTCGGTCCAGCTCCAGGTCTCGTCTGGGGGTGAGGCGAGCTCGGGAGGGCGCGGAGAGGCGCTGGCGGGGGCTGGTTCGGGAGAGGGGGGATCAGGGGATGCAGTCGGCGTGGGGTGAGCTTTGCGCCGAGTAAGTACGATCACCTCGTCTCGGGGCGCCGGGGGCTCGAGCACGGTGATGATCGAAGAGCCCGCCGAGGCTTCGGAGGGAGCGATGGCCGGCGGGGGCTCGGCCTCGCGCTTGCGCAAGGCATCAAAAGGCACGGCGTCCGCGGGGCTGGGAGAGGGGGGAGTGTTTTCGGATGTCGGGCGCTCAAAGAAGCCCAGGGCTCGCTGCTCAAGTCCCGGGTCGGCCAGGGCTTCGAGAAGCTCCCCGGCGTTTTTGAAGCGATGATCGCGATCTTTTTCCAGGGCGCGGCGGACCACCGACTCCAGACGCGTATTTCGAAGCGCCGCGTTGGTGAAGGAGGGCAGGGGTTCGAAGAGGTGGGCGCGCATGACCTTGACCGGGTTAGGGTCTTGAAAGGGAGGGTGCCCGTTGATCATTTCGTAAAGGATGATACCCAGTGCGTAGATGTCGGTCTGAGGATCGACCTGGTCGCCGGCGGCCTGTTCGGGCGACATGTAGGGCGGTGTGCCCACCGTGGAGCCGCTCAGTGTGAGCGGACGCTGGCCGGTGTCGGCGTGGGGGTCGAGATTGCCCTGGGCCATCTTGGCGATGCCAAAGTCCAGAACTTTGACGAAGTCGGGATCGTCGCCGATCTGAATGAGGAAGATGTTTTCCGGTTTGAGATCGCGGTGGACGATGCCCTGTTCGTGCGCTTCCTGGAGGCTGTAGAGGGTCTGGCGAGCGATGTGCAGAATCTGGCTGAGTTTGAGGTGTTGCGAGGTATGAAGGCGGTCGGCCAGATCCTGCCCGCGCAGGAGTTCCATGACGATGAAGAAAAGATCGTCTTGCTGGCCGTAGTCGTGCACGGTGATGGTATTGGGGTGTTGTAGGCGGCTGGCCAGGCGAGCCTCGCGACGAAAGCGTTCCACAACATCATCGACCGAGGCGAAGCGTGGCGGCAGAATTTTGATGGCGACGTCGCGATCGACATTGAGCTGGCGAGCGCGGTAGACCATGCCGAAGCCGCCCTCGCCGATGGCTTCGGTGAGTTCGTAGCGGTCGGCCAGTCGGGTGCCGGCGCTCAATGTGGAATGGGTCGTCATAGCCCTGGCGAAGCAAAAGGAGATGTCGGGTCCGGGAGGTGCCGGGCGCGACGAAGTTGCAAATTGTGCAGAAAGTGGTCCCCTCGGAAGCATAGGAAAGGGAAGAGTGTCGAGGCAAGGAGGAGCCCTGAATCCGGCAAAAAAAGTCGCCTCCACGCGTACGGAACCGGGCGGCGATGAGTTGTGGCAAGCGCTGGCCCGCGCCGTCATGTGGGAGGCCGCAGTTTGCGGGATGCCGACTCCGGAGATCGTGCGTCGTCTGGAGCAGGTGGTGGAGGGGGCTTCTGTGGAGAGGCTTCGTCAGGCGATCTTGACCTGCGAGGCGTCGGGGCTCGCTGGCAAGGTGGAGGCCGATGGCGAGCGCTGGGATGCGTTGCTGGGCGACGCGGAGCGACGCGCGTTTGGGGTGCATTTTACCCCGGCCCACGTTGCCGATCGTCTGGTCAGCCTGCTCGATGACGGCGAGGAGTCGGCGGTGGCAGAGGCGGGGCTCGTGGTCGACCCGGCCTGTGGCGCCGGGGCGCTCTTGCTGGCGGCCGGGCGCAGGTGGCCCGGGCGGGCGTTGGTCGGTGTGGAGCGTGAGGAGGGACTGGCGTTGGCCTGCGGGCTTCGTCTGCTTGCCGCACAGCGGCGTGGCGAGGCCGGGGATGTCCGGGTGATCGTCGGCGATGGGCTCGATCGTCTGGAGGATGATACGGAGGGGCGGGCCGGTGTTGTGGTGATGAATCCGCCCTATGTGCCGGAGAAGGGCAACGGGGCTTTTCTGGCCGGGGTGCTGGCGGACCATCCGCGTTTCGAGTGTGTCCGAGGCGCGAGGGTAGATTTGCTCTATTACTTTCTGGCCCGTTCGGTGGAGCTCTTGTCGGATGGGGGGCAGGCGGCCTGGCTGACCCCTCCGCACTGGCTTGGGGCGGACGGAGCCGACGCGTTGCGCGCCTACCTCCTGGATGAGGGCGCCATGGAGCGCTTTGCCTGGTTGAAGGCCGGTGACGTCTTCGATGCCGCGCCCGGGACCGAGGTATTGCTCGCGAGTTTTCGTAAGGGTTCGGCGCGACGTGAGGCGATGTGGGGGGGCTCGGTCTCGGCAGGAGAGTTTCGCTGGACGGCGGTCGCTCCCGGCAGTCTAGGCTCGGGGCGGTGGCGCCCCCGCGTGGATCAGGGCGGTTTGGACTGGGGACGTCGGGTGCGTCGGGAGGGGCGTCCGTTGGGGGAGCTGGTACGTGACTTCCAGGGCGTGGTCAGTGGAGCCGACCGCGTGACCCGGCGGCATGTTGCGCACTTTGGCGGCGTGGAGGAGGGCTGGGAGGTTGGAACGCCGATCTTTTTGAGCGAGGAAGCCGAGCCACCGGCGGGGTGGGCGGTGTTGGGAGGGTATGTGCGCCCATTGTTGCGTTCCGGAAGGTTAGAAGCGTCGCGGGTTTATCGAGGGGAGGAGGTGCACGGGTGGATGCTCTATCTTTGCGAGGAGCTTCCCCAGGAGCACCTGGAGGCTGTGGAAGAGGTGCTGGGACCGTATCGACCGATCCTGGAAAGGCGTCGAGAAGTCGTGCAGGGGAAGATGCCCTGGTATCGACTGCACTGGCCGCGTGATCGGGCAGCGATGGCCGCGCCCAAACTTGTGGTGCCGCGTCGCGCCCCGCGACCTTGCTTTGCGTTGGATCTCTCCGGCGCTATCGTTTCCAGCGACTGTACCATCCTCCTGGCACCGCCCGACATCGAAGACGCCGAGGGCTATCTTTGCGCGCTGATGAAGGCACTCAACAGCGCGCATACTGAGCGTTACCTGGGGACCTTTGGGAAGCGAAAGGGAGCGTTGCTGGAGTTTTACAGTTCTCCGTTGCGTGAACTCCCGGTGCGCTTTGAGTGGCCTTAGCCCGGGTAGGGCATGTCCAGGTCGACCCCGCCAGTGATATCGACCCCCTTGGAGGTAGCGCCGCGAATCAGCGCGCGGATTGGGCCGAGCCGCTCCAGTCTCGGGGGCTGGTAGCCGGGCTCTGGCGAGCGGCGGCGGTCGCGATCTTCTGGAGTGCGGGGATGACGAGGGGGTTGGCGAGTAACCATAGGAACCTCCACCAGTGAAGCATCAGGGGGCGCCAGGGGGCGACGAACGCTGGCGAGAATGTAGCCAGAGCTCGGCGGCCACGGCGCGCCAGATCTCCCAGGAGCCGCGCCAGAGCCGCGAGGGCTGTGACAGGTAGTCGGCCAGGGCATGTTGAAAGCAAGGCCCATCAATGACTCGGAGTTCAGCGAGCTGCGCGCCGGCAAACAGACGCAGCGCGCGGCGGGTTTCGCGCTCGGCCAGCCCGCGCTCCACGAGCGCGTCGAAGCTGCCGAGTTTTTTGCGTGTGCGCACCGCTTCGGGCAACACCCCCTGGGTGAGGCGCCGAAGGGGGGCTTTTTGTCGTCCCCCCTCGATGAGTTCCTCAGGGGTTAGGGTTAAAGCTAAGTCCCAGATACGAGCATCAAGGTAAGGGGTACGCACTTGCAGGCGTGCGCGTCGGGCGATGCGCGCCAGGCTGCGCATAATGAGCTCCCAGGCCCAGGAGTTGAGGCGGGCCGCGCGGTAGAGCGCGAAGCGATGCATCGGTGAGAGCAGCGCGGCGCGTGCCGGGCCGGCGGCGCCGGGAAGCCAGGCCGGGCCGGGAGCCGGGAGCGCGCGGAGGCGTTCGCGCCAGGGGCGAAGCCCCAGGCGCTCAATCAGCGCGCCCCGCGCCGGGGCCAGGGTGGTGCGGGCTCCCAGAGCGCGCCCGGCGGCCAGGAGTTCGCGCCAGGCGCCCCGGTCCCACTGGTGGATTAACCAGAGGCCGGGGGGCATCCACAGCGCGTCGTCGGCGCCGTGGCCGGTGTAAAGGACGGAGGGGGTTTGGTCCGCGCAATGGGCCTGGAGCTGGTTTAGAGCAGCGGGAAACCAGGCCAGATCCGGATGAGCGTGGGGGCCCCAGCCGGCCAGGCGTTCGTGTTCGGCCGGGGAGCGGAGGGGCCAGCGCGCATCCACGCCGCAGTGTTCCCAGTGGGTGCCCAACGCGCGGGTGAGCGTGTCGGCGGTGGCGAGCTCGGCCGGGGCGTCGCGCAGGGTGACGGTGAAGGCGCAGCAGCGCCGTGGGTCGGGGCTGCTGGCCAGAAGGGTCGCCGAGTCGAGCCCTCCGCTCAGGGCGAGCCAGGCGCCGGGGGAGGTGAGTCCCGAGGTGCCAAGACGCAGGCGGGCGCCGATCTGGGCCAGGCGCTCGTGGTAGGGGGCGAGCTGGTGGCGTGTGGGAAGCGTGGGAGACCACCAGCGTCGCACCCAGTGCAGGCGCTCCTCGTCGGCGAGAGCCAGCTCGCCGGGGCGAAGGCGCTCCACGCCCCGGATGAAGTCGGCCCGGGAGGTGGAGCGACCGCCGGCCAGGAAGTCGGTCAGGCGCTCGGGATTGATGCCGGCACTGCCGGCGGCCCGGACCACAAGCTCCGGATCGGTGGTGGCTAGCAGGGCATGGCCGCTGAGGAGTTGCCAGGGGATGCGTCCAAAGCGGTCCCGCCAGAACCAGCGCCGGGGGGAGCCCGGGCGCCAGGCAACCCCGGAGTGCACGCCCTCAACCGCAGCGATCGCCCCGCTGAGAGCGTCATCCGGGCATGCTAGCAACGCGCCCCAGTCGGCCTGCAGTGCGCAGGGCTCTCCGATGATCAGGGCATGCCAGGGGCCCCGGTCCATCACTTGATGGCCCCAGCTCGGACCGGGGCGCACCCAGATGCCCTCGGTCAACTCTTGGACGTCCGTCGGCAGAAATGGGGCGCATCTCTGCCCCAGATATAACTCCCCCATGATGGGCTCCTGAAGGGCGATGGTGTGTCTAGCTTTCAAAGATAGTCTCGTTAAAGACGTCTTCATCCGCGCGAGTGCTAAGAAGGTCTCGCGCAAAGGGAGCTACTATGCAGGGGGAGCAAAGCGAGCCACAGATGGCGTCGCTGGCCTTGATGATCTTCTTGATCGGAGCACTGACGCTGGCGTTATGGCCGGCCGCCGCACCTGCCAGCGCTACGCTTCGGGCCACCCAGAACGCGGAGACGGCAGAAGCCGCCGCTTCACGCAACGTGTGGGCCGATCTGGCGCACGGCCGGCGTTAGAGCGCCGGCAAAGAACAGGGGCCTTGACCACAGCGCTCGATGTGCCAACCTTGAGCCATCTTTAAACCATCTTGAGGTTGTGCAGGCTTTCGCTGCGTTGGCGGCGAAGGCAGCGGAGCGCCAGCATGTCTATGCCTTCTACCACGTCATGTTCGCGGCGATCGCCGGGCCCCCGGGGCCTGGCGATTGCGCCGACGTTAGTTGATTTTGTCCGCGGCCCCATTCCGATGCTCCGCGGCCTGCAGCGGCGCTATGGCGAGGCCGTACGTTTTCGTTTCGCGGGAAGTGCGTTCTGGCTTTTCAGCGATCCGGCGCTTATCGAAGAGGTGATGCTGCGCAAGGCCGAGTGCTTCATCAAAGATGAACTCACTCATGAGCTGGATGAGCTGCTCGGTCAGGGCCTTCTTACCAGTGAGGGGGAGCTCTGGCGTCATCAACGCCGGCTCGCCGCACCGACGCTCAAACGCCGCCATATTCAGGGGTACGCCGATGCGATGGTGGGCTTTACCCGTGCCATGATCGCGAGGTGGGGAGAACGGGTCGACCTGGATTTCCACCGCGAAAGCATGGAGCTGACGCTGCGCATCGTCGTGAAGACCCTCTTTAATCTGGAGATGGATCACGAAATAGAGCGCATTGACCGAGCTTTCGGGGATGCGATGGACGCCTTTCACCAGCGCGCGCATACGCCCTGGCGCTTTGTGATGGACTATGTCGATCCGCCACTGACGTCGCTGAATAAGAGCGCGGTGCGCACCCTCAACGAGGTTATCGGCGCGTTGATCCGTGAACGTCAGCAGGAGAAAGAGCAGGGCGATGACCTCTTGTGGCGACTGATTGTGGCCCGCGACGAAGAGGGCCGGGCCATGGACGATCAGCAGCTCCGCGATGAGGCGCTCACGATCTTTCTCGCGGGCCACGAGACCACGGCGTTGGCCATTACCTACGCGCTCTACCTGCTGGCCAATCACCCCGGCGCGCAGCAGCGGGTTCATGACGAACTCGATGCATTCGGCGATGAATTCGGCTCCGACGCGGTGGCAAGACTTCCCTATCTGAAGGCTGTGGCCAACGAGGCTCTGCGCCTCTATCCGCCGGCCTGGATCGTCGGACGCGAAGCCGCCAGAGACGTTCAAATAGGTCCCTGGAAGCTGAAGAAGGGAGAGCAGGTGGTGGCCTCCCCGCTGATGATGCATCGGCACCCGGCCTACTTCGAGGAGCCAGATCGCTTCGTGCCTTCACGCTGGGCCGGAGATCTCGAAAAACGATTGCCGCGTTTTGTGTACTTCCCCTTTGGCGGGGGGCCACGAATCTGCATCGGCAATCACTTTGCGATGATGGAGCTGGTGTTAGTGCTGGCCGTAATTCTGCGCGCGTACCGCGTGGAGGATTTGAGTGAAACTCGCCAGCGGCTCGCCCCTTCGGTCACGCTTCGACCAAAGGGGGAAGTGCCGTTGAGGTTTGTGAGGAGGGGTTAAGTGGTTGTGCTGGAAAGGGAATTTTGGGGTTTGGCTGGGGTGAATGCGGTGGTTGAATACGGAGCCGGGTTAGGGTTAACGTGCGCCCCCTCTGACGGGCTCACCGGGAGCGCGTGGAGATTGGTCGACACCCTGGGGTTGAGCCACCGGCATGAAGCTACGTCGAATTGAGATTGTGGGGTTTAAGTCGTTTCGCGATCGGGTCACCGTTGATATCAGCGACGGGATGACCTGCATTGTAGGGCCAAACGGCTGTGGCAAGAGTAATGTGGTGGATGCCATCAAGTGGGCTATGGGCGATATGTCGCCGAAGAGTCTACGCGGCGACTCGATGCAAGATGTGATTTTTGCCGGCACCGAGAAACATCGTCCCGGGGGGATGGCTGAGGTCACGCTGGTGTTTGAGAACACCGCGCGCGTGCGACAGCTCGCCGAAGATGAGGAGCATCAGGAAGGTGAGGCTCCGCTGGACGAGCTGAGCCTCACGGGACCGGAGGCGGAGCCTGAAGATGCTGAGGGGTTGCCACTTCAGGGGGCCCTGGTCGTTGACGACCCGGTAGATGCCGAGAAGGCGCCCGAGGTTGCGCCAGGCTGGAACTCCGGTGACGGACTGCCACGAGAGCTGCGCCATGTGGCCGAGATCGCGATCACCCGTCGCCTGCATCGGTCCGGCGAGAGTGAGTACCTGATCAACAAGATCTCCTGCCGCCTGATGGACATTCAGAACCTCCTGGCCGGGACCGGCGTAGGCAAGCAGGGCTACTCGATCATTGAGCAGGGGCAGATCGGCTTTATCGTCAACGCCAAGCCTCAACAGCGCCGTTTGATCATTGAAGAGGCCAGCGGGATTACCCGTTATAAAGGCCAGCGCGATCGGGCTGAGCGCAAACTGGAGCGCACCGAGCTCAACCTGCAGCGCACCCGGGATGTGCTCGACGAGATCACCAAGCAGCTGGGCGCTCTGGAGCGGCAGGCGAAAAAGGCCGAAGAGCACCAGCGCTTCAGTCAAGAGTTGCGCGCGTTGGAGATCGCGTTGCTGCTCGACAAGCGTCGCGAAGCCATGGGGCGAGCGACCGAGTCTCGTCGTCAACTCGGCGATGCCCGACGTAGCCAGCATCAGGCGAAAACGGATCTGGAGCAGGGCGAAGGTCTGCTGAGTACGGCCCGCGTCGATGCGCACCAGGCCGAGCGTCGTCACGCCGACTTGACCGAGTCTTTTTATAAGCTCGATACCCGGCTCAACCTGACGCGATCCCAGCTGGAACACTCTACGGAGGCGATCACGCGGGCCGAAGATCGCGCGCTGACGCTGGCCGATGAAAAGCGCAGTCAGGAAGAGCGTCGTGAGCATCTCAAGGTGGAGCTCCTGCGAGTTGAGGAGGAGCTTGAAACTTTTGTGATGCAGCCGGAGGACGATGACGATGCGGTGCAGCGCGTGCAGCAGGAGTTGGAGGCGCTTCGAGAGCGTCGTGATCAGCTTCAGGCCGAACGCGACAGCGCTCAGCGAGAGTTGTCGGAGAGTCGGAGCGATTCCGGGCGCGTCAGTGATCGTTTGCAGTGGGTGGAAGCTCAGCTCGGTGAGATGGATGCCCGGGCTGCCACCACCGGTGAGAATCTGGAAGCGGCTCGCGAGGATGTTGAAGACCTCAGCAGGGCTGTCAGCCGCCTGACCATGGATCATGAACGGGTGGCCGAAGAGGTTGAGCAGCTCAAGCGTCAGAGCGGGGATGCTCAGGAGCGTCAGGCCGAGGCCCGCGAGACCTTAAAAGAAGCCGAAGCCCACGCCCGTGATATTGCGGGGCGCCTGGCTGCCACACGCGCGCGGGTCGAGAGCCTGGAGGAGATGCGTGAGCGAGGCGAAGGCTATCAGGAGGGTGTGCGGCGAGTTGTGAGCTGGGCCAAGGAGCAGGGGCGCGATGATGTGCTCGGGCCGGCCGGCGACTTTCTGGCGGTGCCCGAAGGGCTGGAATCGGCGTACGCCGCCTACCTGGGCGATCGTATTGGCGACATCGTGGTGCGTGACCGTCAGGCAGCGCTTGATGCGTTGGCGATGTTGGCCAGCGAAGATGTGGGGCGCGTCGCCTGCTACATTCTTCCAGAGCCGACGCAGGACCCTCGTCAGGCCCTGGCGGGATGGCTGGAAGGTCTGGCGATTGTCGAAGAGCTGGCCGAGGTTCCGGCCTCCATCGACGATTCGAGGCATCGTGCGTGGGCGACCGCGCGAGGCGATATCATCTTCGCCGATGGTCGGGTGATCGGTGGGGGCGTTGGTGAACAGGCCGAAACTCTTCTGCGCCAGGCGCGTGACCTGGAAAGCGGCCGGGAGGCGCTGTCCGAGCTGAGCGTGGCGGACGAAGATGCTCAAGAAGAACTTGAGGTTGCTCAGGAAGACCTTGTGGTCGCCGAAGATGAGGTCGAGTCGGTACGCGAAGCGCTGCAGGATGCGGTTCATCGGGCACGTGGCTTGATGCAGGAGCGCGACAACGAAGAGCGCGAGCGTATGCGCGCGCTCAAGCGGGTCGAGGCTTTTGAGGGCGAGCTCAAAGAGCATCAGGAGCTGCGCACCGGTCTTAAGGCAGAGCTTGAGGTTCTTGGTGCCCGAGAGGTCGAACTCTCCGAGGCGTTGCCGGCGCTTGAGCAGGCGTTGAATGCATACGTGGCCACGCTCACTGAACTCAATGAGGCCATGGAGGCGCGCAACGCCGAACTCACCGATGAAAAAGTTCGCGTGGCGCAGGTTCGCGAACGCCGCCGCCATCTCGAAGAGAGTGCGCAGCGATTGCGTGGTGCCATCGGTCATGCCGAGGGGCAGATCGCGCGCTTTACCCGTGAAATCGAGGAGCAAGGCGAGCGGGCACGAGATGCGCGGATGCGCACGGAAGCTCTGACGACGGAGCTGGCGGAGGTGGAGCGCGATCACAAGGCGCACCGTGACGAAGTGAAGCAGGCTAAAGTAACACTTGAGGAAGTGGCGCAGGCGGTGCAGGCCCATGAACTCAAGGTGCGTGCGCTGCGTAAGAGTCTCGACGAAGCTCAAGCGTCACTTCAGGCCCTGGAGGTCGCCACCCGCGAAGCCGAGCTGGCCATGGAGCACATCGACGAGCAACTCGCCGAACGCTTCGAACTCACACTGGCTGAGGCTCAACCGCTGGTGCGGGAGATCGAACTGGGGCCCGAGGAGCGCAAGTCACGCGCGGAGTTTTTGCGCAAGCGCATCGAGCGCCTGGGGCCGGTCAACCCGCTGGCGATCGAGGAGTTTGCCGAGACTCAAGAACGCCATCGTTTCCAGGCCGAGCAACAGGCCGACCTGGAACGCTCGGTGGCTGACCTGCGTGATGTTATCGCGCGCATGGATGCCGAGAGTCGGAAGCGCTTTCGAGAGACCTTTGAAGCGGTCAATGCAAAGTTCCAAGAGGTCTTCCCTCGACTCTTCCGTGGTGGTCGAGCCAGTCTGATTTTGACGGACCCTTCGAATATGTTGGAGACGGGGGTCGATATCGAGGTTCAGCCGCCGGGTAAAAAGCTGCAGAACGTGACGCTGCTTTCGGGGGGGGAAAAGGCGCTGACGGCAGTGAGCTTGATCTTCTCGATTTTCTTGCTCAAGCCGACGCCTTTCTCGGTGCTGGATGAGGTTGACGCTCCTCTTGATGAGGCGAACGTGGGGCGTTTTGCCGAGATGGTGCGCGACCTCAGTGGGACCAGTCAGATGATCGTTATCACCCACAACCGTCGTACGATGGAGGCGCCTCAGATGCTCTACGGGGTCACGATGGAAGACGCCGGAGTCTCCAAGATCGTGTCGGTACGCCTCTCCGAGGTGGATGAGGAAATGGCCTCATGAGGGCGTGGCTTCGCCGCCGGGGCGGTTGACGTGCACGCGGAGAGCGGGGCAAAAGGGGCAGGCACGATCACGCGCGCCGGTACCCGAAGGAAGGCTCACCCGTCGGGGTGAGTCGTTGAGCCCGGCCAGGATCAACTTCAAAGATGGAAGGACGGATGAGTGAGACGCTTTTGAGCAGTGCCACGGAGCTGACGCTTCTGGGTCAGGCCGCTGAGGTGGAGCCGGTCAGTTGGTTGCCGATTGTTCTGGTAGCACTTGTGCTGCTGGCAGTGGTCGCCTTCTTGATGTTCCTGCGCAAAGGGAAGGGCGCCGATGTGGAGCGTCCGCGAGCCACGCCGCCAGAGCGAGGGCAGGCCCCCACGGCGGATGTGCTCGAGGATCGCCCCGAGGTCGAGGCCCCGGTCGAGATTCATGAGGGGATGTCACTGGCCGAGATCAAGCTCGCGAAGCGCGCGCGGGTCAAGGGCGAGGGGGCGCGTCGTGAGACGGCCGCCGAGGCGACCGAGCGTTCGGCTCAAGAACATGCTGAGGTTCAAGCTCCACGGGGGGCTGAGCGTGCAGCCGAGCCTTCCCTGGAGCCGGAGCCTTCTGCCGAAGAAGTGGTGTCGGAGGCTGTTGAAGCCGGTGAGCCTGAAGTTGAGGAGGGCGCGGTCGAAGCGGGAGCTCCCGCGCTGGAGGAAGAGGCCGCGGCCGAAGCGCCTGAGGTTGAAGAAGAACGCCAGGCTGAGGTGTCTGAGAGCGAGGCTGCCACGGAGCTTGCCGAGGCCGAGGCGCCCGAGGTTGAGACCAAGCCCGCGCCTAAGCCCCGTCTTAGCCTGCCGAAGGTCTCCACTCCGGAGGCGCCCGGTGGAGTGCGAGAGGAGGGGGGGATCAGCCTCCCTGCGCCAAAGCCCACGAGCGGTCGTACGAAGAGTGGCGCCGGGGCTCTCCCGAAGCCCAAACTGCCTAAGCCCGCGGCCCAGGCAGCGCCCGCGATCGAGACGGCACCCGAGCCCGTGGTGACCAGGGCGCCCGAGCCGGTTGCCAAGCCCGCTGCGGAAGAGCCTGCTTCGCTTCGAGATGGCCTGCAGAAGACGCGCACCGGTTTTGTCGATCGCCTGGGCAAGCTCTTTAGCCACGAGACGATTCCTGACGATATCATTGATGAAGTGGAAGAGATTCTCTTCACGGCGGATATCGGAGCGAAGATCGCTCAGCGAATCATCGATACGGTCGAAGACGAACTCTCCAGTGACGAGAAGCGTGATCCGGCGGCGATCTGGGGGAGTATTCGCTCGTATTGCGAAGATATCCTCAGTAAGCACGAGGGCTCGATCGATTTCGATGCGCATACGCCCTTTGTCATGCTGGTGATCGGAGTCAACGGTGTGGGTAAAACCACGACCATTGGCAAGATTGCCAGCAAGTTGAAGCGCGAAGGTAAGAGCGTGATGCTGGTCGCTGGCGATACCTTCCGCGCGGCGGCCGTCGAGCAGTTGGATGTGTGGGCCCAGCGAACCAACATCCCGATCCATCGCGGCGAAGACGGTGCCGATCCGGCTTCGGTCATCTATGCCGGTATTGAGAAAGGCATGGCTGAGGGGGCCGACGTCATCATCTGCGACACTGCAGGGCGTCTGCATACCAAGGTCAACCTGCTTGATGAGTTGGGCAAGATCGGTCGGGTGACCGGCAAAGCCCTGGAAGGGGCGCCTCACGAGACGATCCTGGTGCTCGATGCCAATACCGGTCAGAACGCCATTCAGCAGGCGTCCATGTTTAAAGAAGCCTGCGATATCACCGGGGTGGTGCTCACCAAGCTCGATGGTACGGCCAAGGGCGGAGTGATCCTGGGGATCTGCGACGAGTTGGACGCGCCGGTGCGTTACATTGGCATTGGCGAAGGGGTTGAAGATTTACGTCCCTTCGACTCCAGAGAGTTCGTGGAGGCGCTTTTCATGTGAGCGCGATCGCGTCGATGGAGGGTGTGCGTCTTTTTACAAGTCACCTGAAGCCGCAGCACGCCACGCCCGAAGCCAGGTCGGGCGCGCTGTGGGCCCCGAAAGGGGCAAGAGGGTGACTTGCCGCTTCAAAAATCCCTGTGCTATATCTCGGCCAGCGATTCGAAGGTAAACCCGTGCGGGGCACTTGCCCCGGTCGAGCTGTAGTGGGCCTGGAGCCAAAAATCTCCCAGGTCCCAGCCTCTGGATGAATCATGTCTCACCGTTGTTTCGCCGCTCGTCATTTGCTTGCTCTTGCTGCGCTGTGCAGTGCTGCTGCCGTGAGCGCGCCGGCTGCCGCTCAAGAAAGCGTGCAGCAGTTCTCCGACACCATTCACGTCATTCAGCGTCGGCCAGTGCTTCAGAAGAAGCGTCTGGACGTGTCGCCGCGTTTTGGCGTGAATGTTAACGACGCGGTGTATCGAAATTTCCGGGTCGGAGCCAACGCCAACTTCCACTTCTCCGAGCGCTTTTACGCCGGGCTGGTCTTTGACTGGTACAACTTTGGCGATGTGCTCGGAGGTCCCACTCAAACCTTCCGGGATGTGGACAGCGAGGCGCGTGCGCGGACTGATGCGGCCTATCTGAACTGGGCCGGTGGCGCCGAGCTGGGGTTTGCGCCGCTGGTTGGGAAGTTTGCCCTCTTTAATCGCGGGCTCTTCTTTTACGACGTGTCGATTTCGGCGGGGGCGCTCTTTGCGAACTCGGCCTCGATCGCGCGCCCCGGCGGTACGAGCGGGTTGGCTGGAACGGCGGCGGTGACCTCCCGGGTGTTTTTGAACGACTGGATGGCGCTCAACCTGGAGGTTCGAGACACGATCTACAGCGCCCAGCTGCGCGGGGTCAGTGAGGGCGTGCTCACCCACTCGGTATCGGTGGGGGCGGGAGTAAGCCTCTACCTGCCCACCAGCTTTGAGTACTCCGATAGTGAAGCCTCGGCGCAGCGCTGAACGCGACGCCTGTGCACTGAATTGTAGCCTGTCTGGTTGAGAAGCTCATGAAGAAGTCGAATCGCTGGCCCCTGGTCTTCGCCCTGGTCTTGAGCGCGATGTGGATGCCGCATACGCCGGCTCAAGCTGCTGAAAGTGACGAGATCGCCGCCGTGGAGAGCGGGCCTATTGTACGGCGTCAGCTCTTGCATCGTTCCGCGCGTTTTGAGCTTCAGCCCATGGTGGCGTTCACCATGAATGATGCTTACACCCGCAATGGTATGGTGGGCGTCAGTGGAACTTACTTTCTAAACAACTCCTTCGGGTTGGGCGCCTCGTTTCAGTATGGTGCCTTTCATCCGCAGACCAATTTGCGTGAGAATTTGGAGCGGACCCTGGCCGAGGGGAACGAAGATGCGCGGCTGGAACGCCTGAGCTACTCCTCCATCGGGTGGGCCGCCGACGTGGGCTTTACCTACGTGCCGATCTTCGGGAAGTTCTCGGTGATGAACTCCTTCTTCTCTCATTACGATCTTCATCTCTTTGGCGGGATGGTGATTGTAAACGAAGGGGTTGAGCCTGCCATTGAGGGCTTTGCCACCGATGAGGGCATCGCAGGAACGCGCCCGGGAGGCTACTTCGGTGGCGGTGCCCGGTTCTTCCTTAGCGACATGTTCGCACTGAACTTCCAGGTGCGTAATTACCTCTACAACCGCGCCGAGATCAGCAGCGGCTCCGCCAGCCCTCAGCTCTCCAATACGGTGATGCTCTCGGTGGGGCTGGGAATCTTCCTCCCGGGCGAAGTGAAGATCTCGCGCTGATTCGCGGCCGCGTATGTGCGGCCCGGTGGCGCTCCTGTTATGGACTTTTTGCTTCGCGCACAGAAGGCTCTCGACCGCGGCGACGCGGTGCGGGGCCTGGTGCAGTTGGTCGAAGGGCTGAGGCGGCACCCAGAGCGTGAAGACGCGCTCGACTTGCTTCTCTATACCTATACGCGTTCGGTCGAATATCCCGGGGTGGAGTCCGATATGCTACGCGCGCTGGAGTTTCAGCCGGCGCGCGGGGAGCTTCTGGGACTGCTCTGCGAAGACCTCGAGTCGCGGGAAAAGGTGGCGATGGCTCGGGCGCTGCGGCAGCTGGCCCGGGAGCAAGGGATGGATGTGATCGTGCCGGCGCCGGCCGTGCCTGGCGCACGTGATGGGGATGCCGAACAAGGTACGGATGACGCAGAGGAGTCGGCGGCAGGGGAGCCCCCCGGGGAGGGGAATGGGGGCCTTGCCGCGGAGGCTTCCGTCAGCGGGGAATCTCTGGCGAGGGAGTCAGAAGAGGCTCCGGAGCAGGGGGAGCGGGAGGGCGCTCGCAAGCGAGGAGAGGTGCTGCAAGATCCTGTGGAGGTGGAGCGCGCGCAAGTTGTGCGGCGCGATGTAGGGCTCCCCACCACCGAAGAGATCGAGCGGCGTCGCCCGAGCCATTCGCCCCGTCATCTTCGCCGCAGGGTTGCGCTCGTCGCGCTCGGGGCCGTGGCGCTTGCGGTGCTCGGGGCAACGACCTGGGCAGGGTGGGAGCATACCCGACGAGTGCGCTTGCAGGCAGAGCTGGATACGCGTCTGGAATCGCTGGATTACATGGACTTGACTCCGCTGGACGATGCGCTGGCCGGAGCGAGTCGGGGGCATCGCGAGAGCTCCGAAGTGGTGGAGCGGTGGGCCTTTGCCAGTGCGGTGCAGACTGTGGAGTTGGGGCCTGGCGAGGAGGAGGTAGGCGATGGCGAGTTGGGCGAAGGCGCATCCACGGCGTGGGGGATGGCTGCCCGGGCGCTTCTGGCGACGGCAGCAGCGGACTGGGAAGCGGCCACCGAACACGTGGTTCTGGCAGAACATAGCGAGCCGATGAGTCTGGCAGCGCTCTATGCTCGGGGGCGCCTGTGTGAGGCGCGCGGGCAGTGGGATTGCGCGTTGGGAGGTTATCAACGCCTGCTGGCTCGCCATCAGCAGTTTGTGCCTGCGCACGCCGGGATGATGCGATTGGCCGCGCACCGCTACGATCAGGCGTTGTGGGAGGCTCATCGTCAGGCGTTGGAGAGGGCGCATCCCGAACACGTCTACGTCGGGTTGACGTGGTTCGAACTCGGGGAACACGACGCCCGACATCAGACGCCGGCGGATGGGGGAGAAGACCTGTTTGTCCGGGCGTGGAGAGGCCTGGCCGGTGCCGCGGAGGCGCTTGATGAAGACGGCGTCCTGGCCATGGATCGTGTGCGTCCGGCGGTGGAACGTACGCCAGCGCTGGCGCCGGGGTTGGTGGTGGCCGGGCAGGCCTCCGTGTTGCTTTTTGAGCCCGAGGCAGCGCGAGACTACTTTTTGGCTGCCCTGGCGGATTCAGGGCTGCGCGCGGAGTTCTACCACCAGGTTCAGGTGATTGCTCCCAAAGGGCTGGTTGCTCTGGGGCGTCCCGACCTTGCGCTACCATTGTCGCTCGCGGTGGACGATGCTCCGACATTGCCGACTGATGCCCAGGCGCAGACCCGAGGGCAGGTGCTTGCGCGCTATGAGGCAACGCGTCCTGCTCATCTGAGCGAGCCTTACGAGGTCGGGGACGCGCCCACTGACATCCGAATCGAGGCGTTGCAAGTGCGGGCGTCGGTATTGCGTGAGTTGGGCTCGTCGGAGCAGGCCGTGCGTACGCTGGAGCCGCTGCTTACGCAGGAGCGGTGGTCCGATGAGGCGCGATTGGGCATCGCCCGGGCCCATATGGTGGCCGGGCGTCGCCGGGCGGCCCGTACGATCGTGGGTCAGATCAAGGATGAGGCACAGCGTGCACAGGGGGTGGCGGCCCTGGCGTATGCCTCGGGCAAGTTTGAGGAGGCTGTCGACGCCCGGGAGGTTCCCGGGGAGTGGGAGAGCCGAAGGATACTGGCGCTGAGCTTTTTAGCGCTGGGTCGGGGCCGTGATGCAGCGGGTGTGTTGGACGAGCGTATGGAACTCGACCTGACCCGGTTACGTATTTATGCGCGTTCGGGAGAGGTGCCCGCGGACTTTGAGTCTGCGGTGGAGCGCTGGAATCAAGTTGGGCCGGTCGGGGTTTCGCACCTTGTTGATCTGGGCACGACGGCATTCTGGCGTCGGGATCTGGAGCGTGCCCAGGCCTTGTTTGAGCAGGCTCTGGAGCTCGCTCCCGGGCATCCGGAGGTCAACTGGCAGATGGGGCTCCTGGAACGCCTGGCGGGTGAGGACGCGCGGGCCCGGGGGTATTTTCGGCGTTCGTGGCGAGGGGATGAGAATGATTCCTCCTTGCTGATCGAACTTGGGAGAGTTCACCTGGACTTTGAGCGTTACGAGATGGCCCGCGAGGCTTTTTTGCTGGCAACGTTACGCGATCGTCGAAGTGTGGCGGCGGTCGAGGGGCTGGGGCGTGCCTACATGCTGGGCGATCCGGCGCGGGGGCGGCGAGATCTGCCCCAGCTGCTGAGAGACTACTCCAGTTCGGCCGGTCATGCGCCGGCGGTGGCGGAGATGAACAAATGGTTGGCCATCTTGCATGGCTCTCGCGAGGGCGATGAGGCCGCCGCACCCCATTTGCAACGCGCCCGCGAGGTCGGCGGCAATCGTGCCGATGTACTCGCCGAGATGGGGCGCTACCACCTGGCGCGTCAGGAGAGCGAGCTGGCGCGTGAGTACTTCGCGCGCGCGCTGCAGAAGAATCCCACCGCCCCTGCACCTCATTGGGGCCTGGCACAGGTTGCCCTGCAGGATGGCGAGCAGCAACGTGCGGCCGAACATCTGGACCGACTCGAAGCACTCGACGCGGAGGCTCCGTGGCCGGAGCTTCTGAAGGCTGCCCGCACTGCGCTTAAGCCGGTGGCGGAGGTCGCTGAGTGAGATCAGGGCCGAGACTGCTGGTAACCTGTACGTTGATGATGGCCGTGATCTGCGGACCTGAGATCGGACGGGTTTCTCCGGCGGCGGCCTTTGAAGTGCGGGTTCGTGGCCATGCTTCGCTGGAGCTGGAGGCCACAGGGGCCGGAACCACGCTGGGGGTAAGAGGACGTCTTGTTGATGACGTGGGGGCGGGGCTTGTCCAACGCCGGGTGGATCTGGTCGTTCGTGATGAGCGGCTGATCGAGGTCGAGCGCGCACGTGTTTACACCGATTTTAATGGGGGCTTTAGCTGGTCAACGGAGCGTGCTCCCGGGGTGTATTCGGTCGAGGCAGGGCATGCCGGATCTGAACACCTGAGTGTCGCCAGCGCGAGGGCCTCCGCCCGTCTCGTGCCTGAGGAGGTGGAGCTGCGCGTGCAGGCGCCAGCTTTCGTCCTCGGTGGGGCGCCGGCTCCGGTGGAGCTTCAGGCCAGCAGTGGTGGGATAGGGGTGGCCACGTATGTCTCGGTCTACCGCGCCAGGGAAGCTGTGGCGGCGGTGGAACTCGATGCCTATGGACGAGGCACCATTGAGCTCGCGCCCTTTCTTAAGCAGGGAGACAATCGCTTCGATTTTGTGGTGGAGCCTTCGCCGTATCGCGACGAGGTGCATCAGAGTCGGAGCGTGCGCCGAGGGGATAGCGTGGCGGTGACGGGGCAGGTTGAACAGGTGTTTTTACGCCTGCAGCGTGGTGTAGAGATAGGGATTGAGGTTTCCGATGAACGCGGGGGCGTGCCGGATCTCAGGGTGGTCTGGGAGGTTCGGCACGATGGGGAGGTGGTGCGGGAGTTGGAGGGGATGACCGATGCTGCCGGGCGAGCGCGCGGGTTTGTCGAGGTCGCCGGTGCGGATGAGGGGCGTTGGGAGGTTTCGGCCGAGGTGTTTCCTGATGCCGGGGCGCCCCTGAGCTGGCCCGGAGAGCGTTGGGACGTGAAGCCTGCGCCCTGGGAGCGTCCGGTGCGCGGGCTCGCTGTGTTGGCCGCCGTTCTGGCCTTGTTGTGGTTTGGTCGCGGGGCGTTGTTGAGTTTTGTGCGCCGGGCACGTCAGATCATCACCGGGTTTCGTGCACGGGAGGCGTCCCGGGGGGGCGAGGAGGGATTTCGGGCCGAGCTCGACCGAGGTCACGAGCAGGTGTGCCTGGACCGGCTGCCGGAGGTGTCGGATGCGTTGGCGTCGGAAGAGCGCCGGGTTGTGGTGGAGCTCTGGGATCGTTGGCGGGAGCGTCCTGTCGCGGAAGGGGTTGTGCGGGTGGAGGGGCCCGAGGGCGTCGAGGAGAGTGTGCGGGGTGGGCCGCAGGGGCGATGTTCTGTGAGCCGTCCGTCGGTCGGTCAGGTGACGCTGATGGCCCAGGCACCGGGGTTTGTGCTGGCGAGTGCGCGCCTGGATGCCTCCAGTCCGGCACGGGTCCGTCTGAGTATGACGCCAGTGCCGTTGAAGATTCGCGAACTCTACCGATGGCTTATTCAACGTGCCCACGGCGACGACCTCTGGGGGACGCTTACCCCGGCGCAAATCGCGGGAGCGCTCTCGCGTCATATGGGGCCCCAGCACGCGGCGGGCCAGGGCTGGCAGCAGGAGCTGGAGCGCTGGCGGGAACTTGCTCCCCAGGAGCGTCCCAACGCGTTGCTTCGGGTGCTGACTGCGGCTGTCGAGGAAACCAACTTCAGCGGACATCATTATGATGTCGAGGTCTGGCACCGGGTACGCGAGGTGGTGCTGGAACTCGATCGTCTTGGGGTAGAGCCGGTGGCCGGCGCTGTGGGGCAAGCGGAATGAGTGCTCGTGTCGTGCATAGGGGCCTGGCCCTGGCGATGATGGTGGCCTGGAGTCTGGTTGCTCACCCGGCCCGTGCTGGGGAATACGATCCTGACTCCACCGACTGGCAGGGGATGGCTCGTTTTGCGGAGCTTGTCCGGCGCCAGAGTGGTGAGCTTCACGTCGTCGATGAGCTCGATTGGTCCCGGGTTCATCCCGAAGACGTGCTTGTGGTGGTGTACCCAACCCGCGCGCTTGACTCTGAGAATTTCGCAGCGTTTCTGGTCGACGGTGGGCGCCTGCTTCTGGCCGATGATTTTGGAGGGGGGGCAGGGCTGATGGAGCGCCTCTCGCTTCAGCGGCTTGAGCCACTGCCCGAGGCCTTGCCTCATCACAACTTTGTGGGGGGGGAGCCCGAGTGGCCGCGTCATGTCACCCGGGGACGCCACCCGCTGCTTGTCGAGGTTGAGGAGGTCATTTCTAATGTGCCCGCGCTCCTTCTGAATCAGGGCGGTCCGGTGGTCGCCTTTGATGAGGGGGCGGGGTTGGTCTACGACATGACCCTTGGTGAGGGCAGGGCGGTGGTGGTCTCCGATCCCAGTCTGTGGATCAATGCCATGCTCCCGGTGGCCGATAATGAGCGGTTGGCTGTTAACAGTGTGGACTATCTCTGCGAGCCTGTTGGTGAGGGTTGTCGGGTCTGGCTGGTCCACGGCGACTTCGACACACGGCATGGCTATCGGCGACGAGGCTCCGGAGATGGGGCCGAAGGGGCGGTGGTCGCGCGCATTGAGAGGATCAATGAGCGGGTTCGCCATATTTTTAAAGAACTGGCGCAGACGGAGTTGCTCTACTTTCTAGGGCTTCTGCTCTCGCTGGGCAGTGTGTCGTATCTGGCGACGGTGTTGCCCTGGCGGCGTTCGCGTCGCCTCAGCGAGTTTGTGCAGCGAGAGCGTCACGAGCTCGCTCCACCTCAGACCGAATTTGATTGGAACGTGGCGCGTTTCTCCCGGCTGGACCGGAGCATCAATCAGGCGCTCCCGATGGCAATTCTTAAAGAGGTGTTCGAAGAGATCTTTCTCGATGCTCTGGGGCTGTGGCCTTCTACCAGTAAGACGCGCCCGCCGATCGACGTGGTGGCCCGGGAGTTTGATGCCCGTTATTCAGGGCGCTTTCCCGATGCTGAACGCGGCCGGCGCCGTAAGCGTGTCCAGGACTTTTTGAGTCTCCTGGCCGGGGTGCCTACCCGTCATCGGGTTTTTCTCGAGAGTGATATTCACTACAGCGCGGGTGACCTGGCGCGCTTTTACCAACAGGCCCACGAGATCTTAGGGTGGATGGGCAAAGAGGCCGACTATGAGCGACGGACCCGTCAACATCACAAACCCCAACTCGCTGCGCGCCGAGGCGGCTGACGAGGGTAGGGAGGGGGCCGCGGCGATGGTTGCCGCGGTGCAGACGCCCGACGGTGCCGCCTCGGCTATTGCGCAGCAGCGGCTGAAGGAGGTGCGTGCGTGCTGCGAGGCGATCCGCGAGGAGGTGGCGTCACTTTTCATCGGCCCGGCCGAGGTAGTGGACGCGTTATTGGTCGCGCTTTTTGCCCGCGGGCATATCCTGCTAGAGGGCGTTCCGGGGGTTGCAAAGACGACTCTGTGCCGGGCCTTCGCTCAGACGCTAGCGGCGGACTTTCGTCGGGTTCAGTTCACCCCAGATCTGCTCCCCAGCGATATCACCGGGACCTACGTGCCTGACCTGCGTACCAGCGAGTTTACGCTGCGTCGGGGACCGGTGTTCACGAATGTTCTGCTGGGTGATGAGATCAATCGGGCCCCGGCCAAGACGCAGTCGGCGATGCTGGAGGCGATGCAGGAGCGCCAGGTGACCATTGAGGGGGTGACTCATCGGCTGTCGTCGCCCTTTATTGTGCTGGCCACCCAGAACCCGGTGGAGCAGGAAGGGGTCTACCCGCTGCCGGAGGCTCAGCTTGACCGCTTTCTGATCAAACTCACGCTGGGTTACCCCAGTGCCGATCAGGAGTTGGAGGTGCTGAAGACGCACCGGCGTCATCGTCCGGAAGCCCGGCAGGTGATCGGTGGCGAGGAGGTCGCGGCGATCGCTGAGCTTGTGGAGGAAGTGCACGTGAGTCACGAGCTGATGCGCTACATCCTGGGGTTGGTGCGTCAGACGCGCACCGATACCCGGGCGCTGCTGGGAGCTTCGCCGCGGGCCTCGCTGGCGCTGCTTAAGGCCGCGCAGGCCCGGGCGTTGATTCGGGGGCGAGGCTACGTGCTGCCCGACGATATTCAGGCGATGGCCGTGTCGGTGCTCGCGCACCGCATTGTGCTGCATCCCGATGCGGAACTCGATGGGACGACCGGCGAGTTGTTGATCGAGAGTGCCCTGCGCGCGGTGCGCTACGGGTGATGTGATGAGTCCTTACCTGACCGGCGCCGGTAAATGGCTCTTTGCCACCGGCGCGATCTTCACCACGTTCGGAGCGCTGGCGCGGGAGCCCCTGGTGGTGCTCTTCGGGCAGATCCCCTGGTGGGTGTTGCTCGGTGCGATGATGCTGATTCTGACGCAGTCCCGTGCGCTGCAGCGGCGTCAGGTTGTGATTGCTGTGGCCTTGCTTCAGGGGCCGCTGCGCATGCGTTATGGTCAGGGGCAGACGCTCAAGCTCAGCATCTCCAATGCCGCGCCGGTCCGTCTGGGGCGGCTGGCCTTTGAGCCGGTGGTCAGTGGCGGCGTGGAGGTGATGGCCAGTCCCATGATCCCGGGGCTGAAAAGCGGATGCCAGGTGGGCTTTGAGGCTCGGGTGCAGGCAAAGCACGTGGGCCGGGCCAGCCTCCAGGGGTTTGAGGTTGTCCTGAGTGGGCGTTGGGGGCTGGTTAAGACCCGGGACTATCTCCCCTGTGTGCAGGTGATTGAAATCTACCCGGAGCAGGCGCCCGACGTGCGCAGGCGAGTGGCACGAGCGCCGGGTAGCGCGGCGCAGCCTCAGCGGTCGGTGGGGCGGCCCGCTTCGGCTGGGACCGACCTGCGGGAGCTTCGTGACTATCAGCCCGGCGATCCGCTGCGTGCTATCGCCTGGAAGGCGACCCTTCGGCAGCGTCGGCTGATCTCGCGCGACTACGATGATGAGCGTGGTCGCCGCCATGTCCTGGCGCTGGACATTTCTACCTCGATGCGCTCGGGAACACCGCCGGGGCTCAAGCTCGACTTTGCGATTCATCAGCTTTGTGCGCAGGCGCGTGCGCTGCTGGCGGAGGGCGATGAGGTGGCGGTCTACAGCTTCGATCACGCGATCTTCGGTGCGATTAAGCCCGGCGTCGGACTCGGGCACTTCCAGCGGGTGCTTCATCACGTGGTGGGGCTGCGCACCATTGTAGACCCGGCGCGCACCGCCTGGGATGAGGACGCCGTAGAGCGCTACATTGCTGACTACCTTCTGGTTCAGGAGCGTCTGGACTTCCGCTGCCAGCAGGGGCTCGACGCGCCGGTGGATCAGCGTCTGCTGCGTCGGTGGTTGCGCGCGCAACTCAGCTGGGAGCTAGCCCGCTGGAAGAGTGAGGCCGAAGCGCACGGGGTGCTGGAGCCTCATGTCAGCGATGCGCGTCGCTTTGCCAGACTTCGGGGGCTGGAGCTGCCGCCTCCTCCTGAGATGCGAGCGGGCACTAAGATCAATGGCCTTCAGGCGCTCTTTGAAGCGGTGCTGGGTCTTGGGAAGGGGCCGGTGCAACTGACGATCTACAGCGATCTCTGTGGGCTAAATGAGGTCGATGTGTTGGAGCGCTATGTGCGCCTGGCCCGGCGTCGCGGCGTGCGTGCTGGTGTCGTTGCCCCTTTTACGCCCGAGTTCGGTCGCGAGGAGCTCCCGGCTGACGAGCACCAGGCTCGTGTGCGGGAACTTTTTGCCATTGCGGAGGCTGGTGAGCGAGCAAGTGCTGCATCGCGTATGGAGGCGCTGGGCGTGCCGGTGGAGTTTGTGGGGCCCCGAAGGGGGGCCTGACTCGGAGTTGGGACTCGAGTCTCAGCGTGAGGGGAGGAATACCCTGGCCCATGAGGGGTAAGTCCGAGAGGTAGGGGAGGGACACCGGCCTTGTTCGGGGTTGAGTCCCAGCCCCCGGGGTAGGATGTCCCCATCGATTCGGTGTTGAGTTCGAGTCGCGGAGGTGTGCGTCTGCCCCGAAGGGGGTAACGGGTGCCATTTGTGGGGATGTTTGTCTCCCCGGGGTCAGTGTCGACTCTGAGCGGCAGGGGGGGGGCTTTACCCCGTGTGGGTTATGGAGTGGCAGTCCGGGGGGAACGCGTCCGCAGCGGTCGGGAGTCGAGTCCGAATTGTGGGGTGCTCGACCCTGTCCAGATGGGAGTGGCGTTCGGGAGTAGGAGGAGGGGGAGCGCTTCGGATGGCGAGCGAGGCTGCCGAGGAGGGGAGGCGCTGCGCAAGCTCTCGGGCCGAGGTGATGTTTCGGCGGAAGAGGCCGCGCTCGGGGCGAGGGTGGGGTCTGGCTGGGAGGGGGCGCGTTGTGCTCGGGAGCGGTCGTGGCTTCGGCCCCGAGCGGTCGGGCCGGGGGGGCGGTGAGGATTTGGGGTCAGGCGGTGGCGTCCGCGTTGTCTTCGCCGCGGGCGCCGATGGCTTTGAGGAAGCCCCAGAAGTACTCCCAGGCGCTCCAGAGGCTGAAGAAGACCGAGATGGCCAGGAGCCAGAAGCCGATACGGTGGAAGTTCAGGGTCAGCGTGGCGAGTCCGTAGTCGATCTCATAGGTGTAGTGAGTGATGAGGAAGACCAGCCCCAGCATCTGGAAGGCGGTCTTCAACTTCCCGCCTTCGCCGGCGGCGATGATGAGGCCCTCTCCGGCAGCCAGGCTGCGCAATGAGGAGATGGAGATCTCCCGGGCTACGATGATAATGACGATCCAGGCCGGGAGGCGTCCCAGGGGGATCAGCATTACCAGGGCGGTCATGACCAGGAGCTTATCGGCCAGCGGGTCGAGGAACTTCCCGGTCATGCTGACCAGGTTGAGTTTGCGGGCCAGGTACCCGTCGACCCAGTCGGTGAAGGAGGCCACCCCGAAGAGAATGACGGCAATCAGGCAGCTAAGTGGGTCGCCAAAGGCGATGAACATGGCCACGACGGGGATCAGGGCGATGCGTATCAGCGTCAACACGTTGGGGATGTTGACGATGTCTTGCCGAATCGTTGAGGCGCTCAAGGCATCTCCGCCTGGGCTGAATAGACCTGGTACCAGTGATAGACCGACGCGACATATTCACGGGTCTGCGGGTAGGGGATTCCATCGTAGCGTCGCACCGCTACATCGCCGGCGTTGTAGGCAGCGAGTATCAGGTTGATATCCCCATCGTATCGGTCGATCAAGATGCGTAGAAACTTCGCACCGCCGAAGACGTTCTGACGAGCATCAAAAGCGTTGGTGACGCCCAGGGATTCTGCGGTGCGCGGCATCAACTGCATCAGGCCCATGGCGCCCGCGTGGCTGACGACCTGGGGTTGAAACGCGCTCTCAATGCGAATGACCGCTTTAATGAACCCGAAGGGCAGGTCGTAGGCCAGGGCGGCCTCCTGGATCAGATCATCGAAGTAGGTCTCGCGCTCGGAAAACGAGGAGGGCAGGCCGCGGCGAGCCCGGGCACGGGCCTCTTGCGCCTGCTCATTGTCGGCGTCGGCAGGGCTGGCGCGAGCCGCCTGGTTTGCCGCGCGGGCGCTTGATGTGCGGGTGGATCGACGAGGGGAGGGACCTTCGCTGAGGACCTCGAGGAGTTTGTATTCCGGGTGGCGCTCGTTGGTGATGAGTACCTCTCCGGAGGGCGTCTCATAGGAGTAGAGTTGGGCGGCGGCCGGCAGGGCCCAGAGCGTGGCGAGGGCGCTCAGAATCCATGGTGCGATGGTGCGACCTGGCATCAGTCGACTCTCTGTAGGGCTGTGGCTAGGGCAGGGGCAGAGCCCCGGCAGCGGCGATCGTTGAGGACATTAAAGTGCAGCCCGAGGTTCCAGGCAAGAAAAGCCCGGCAGGGTACCTCGGGGCGGTTTGGTGGCCCGAAACGGGGGGAAGGCGGTGAGATTGACACCGCCTCTGGGGCTTCCCTACACTCCGCGGGCTGCGCGCTCTTTTAGAAAAGACAGGTATGGCGCGTTCAAACAGGCAAACAGCGACGGATACGATCGATGAGTGAGCGCGCCCCCGGCCCCACGCCCGCGCGGCAGTGGTGGCGAGAGCTTGATACCTTTGTGCAACGTCCCTCGGACTTCTGGCGCGAGCACGCCTGGGTCTTTGTGCTGGCCCTGGCGGTGGTTCTTCCCTTTGTGGGGAGCTTTGGGCTGTGGGATCCCTGGGAGACCCATTACGGGGAGGTGGGGCGCCAGATTACCGAGCGCAACGACTGGATCAGCACGTGGTGGGGCTCTCACTGGGTTGATTCCAAAGGGGGGACCGAGGGCTCATACTTCTATTCGAAGCCGATCCTCTTGATGTGGATGATGGCCATCGGCATGGAGCTCTTCGGAGTCAATGCGTTTGCGGTGCGGCTGGGGGTGGCTCTGACCGGTGCGCTGGGGATCCTCTCGGTCTACGCCTTTGGGGTCAGCGTGTTCACGCGTCGGGCCGGGGCGTTGATGGCGCTGGTGCTGGCGAGTTCTCCCTTCTGGTTTATGCTGGGACGTCAGGCTCAGACCGACATGCCCTTTGTGGGCATGATGACGGTGGGTATGTGCTTTTTCATGATGGGGGCGTTTGGGAAAGACCGCGATCTTGCTGCCAGCCGGGTGACCTGGGGGCTGGGGCTCGGTTGGATCGGGGTGCTGACAATTCCGCAGATCTCGTTGGTGCTTATCGGGCTCTCACGCTGGCGCGGGGCGGATAACACTTTGATCGACCAGATGGGGACGAACCTCAATCTGATCGTCATGATCTTTGGTGGGATGCTCCTGGTGAGCGGGTTGCTGGTGGTGGCGTCGATGGTGTGGAACGACGCACGGCGCAAGAAGCTGGCGCTGGGGGCGGTGCTGCTGACCTGGGGGCCGCTCTTTATCGCGCTGCTCGGGGTGGTGATCAGCGCAGAGGATCGCCCGATGGCACTCCTGGGTTGGTTTATCTGGGGGCCGACGCAGGCCGCGATCTACGCCAGCTGTCTGCTGGGCGTGCTCTACCTGACGCTGGAGCGGCCCACGGTAAGTCGTGGGCGCATCTACATGCTGACGTTTTACGCGTTTATCGGGTTGGCGACCCTGGCAAAGGGGTTGCTCGGCTTTATGCTGCCCGGGGCGGTGCTCTTCCTGTACATTCTGACCACACGGGAGTGGGGGCTGCTGAAGCGCGTGGAGTTCTGGCGAGGCGTGCTGGTGTTTATCGCGGTGGCCTTCCCCTGGTACGCGGCGATGCTGATTCGCCATCATCCGGGCTTCTGGAATCGCTTCTTTGTGCACGATCACTTCAAGCGCCTCACCAGCGGTGTGCATCAGCTGACCACGGGTTCTTTTGAGCACTTTCTGCGCTGGTTGGGATACGGGCTGTTCCCGTGGGTGGGTTTTGTGCCCGCGGCCATCGCGCGTTTCTTTGGCGGGCATAAGGTGCGCCTGAACCGCGATGAAGGTCGCGCCAGCTTGATGCTGCTTTTGTGGGCGCTGGTAGCCTTTACGCTCTTTACGCTCTCGAGCACCAAGTTCCATCACTATATCTTTCCGGTGGTGCCGGCGCTGGCGATGCTGGTGGCGCTGGCGCTCGACGATCTCCTGGACGGTGATCTGAAGCCGGGTGGTGTGCTCTTTGGAGTGGGGGCGTTGATCGCGGCGGTGATCGCCGTGGAGATCGTCAGCGATCCGCAGACCATTAAGAACCTCTTTTCTTATCGCTACGACCGCGAATGGAATCATGAGGCATGGGACCCCTACTTTCAGATGTGGCTCCGGCCCCTGGTGGCCATCTGCGTGGTGGGAGCGCTGGGGACGGGGATTGCGCGAAGCGCGCGTTTTAGGCGGATCAGTGTGGGCGCCATGGTGGTGGGTGGACTGGGCATGGCGTACTTCGGCCTCAATGTGTACATGCCAACCATCAGCTCAACGATGAGCCAGAAGCAGCTCTGGGATCGCTACTACGAGCTTTGCACCGAGGTGGAGCCGCCACCCGGAGCTGACCGGCGCAAGACCTATTGCGAGGAGCCCGTCATCGCGTTTCGCCTCAACTGGCGAGGAGAGGTCTATCACACCCACAACCTGGTCATCCCGATTCGCAGCAATGAGGATTGGGAGAAGTATAAGAAGGAGCAGATCGAGGGGCCGATCTACGCGATCATGCAGAACGCGCGTTATCGTGGGGAGTTTCAGCGCAAGCTCCCCGAGCGTTGGAAGGGGAAGGCCTGTCTGGTACACAATGACAACTTGAAGTTTGTGCTGGCCAAGATTCCCTGTGCGGCTGACGACCCGGATCGCGTCGATCGTAAGGAGAACGAGGGAGGGGATGACGCAGAGCGTTGAGAGGGGGGGCTTTGTTCGGCGTGGGTTTGGAAGAGTGCAATGATATCAAAGCGTTGCGGTGGCTTCCCAAGGAGGGGGTTTGCTGTTACGCTCTGCGCGCCCTGGCGTGTGAATTTTTGGTCCCTATGTTGGGGCCCGCGCAAGCAAGCAACCTGTTCGTTTTTAGTGACATAGTCTTCGACGGAGATAGTCAATGAGCACAGCGAAGTTGACCCTGAATGGTAACGAGTACGAACTTCCCACCTTCGTGGGCAGCGAAGGTGAGGTCGCCATCGAGATCGCCAAGCTGCGGGGCACCACCGGGGCGGTGACCCTGGATAGCGGCTACGGCAATACGGGCTCGTGCAAGAGCGAGATCACGTTCATCGATGGTGAGAAGGGGATCCTGCGCTACCGCGGCTACTCCATCGAAGAGCTGGCCGAGAAGGTCTCGTTTGAAGAGGTCGCCTACCTGGTGATCTGGGGTGAGCTGCCCAACCAGGAGCAGCTGGCCGAGTTTCAGGCGAAGCTGGCGAAGTACGCCATTGTTGATGAAGGCGTGAAGACGATTCTTTCGGGCTTCCCGCGCAGCGCGCACCCGATGGCGATGCTCGGCGCGGTGATGGCTGCGTTCGGCTCCTATTACGAGACGACGGGCGACTCCGAAGAAGACATTCTGCGGATCATCGCCGGGATGAACTCGCTGGCGGCCTACATCTACCGCTACCGCCGTGGTCTTCCCTACGTGTACCCGGCCAGCGGTTTGAGCTACGCCGGTCAGTTCCTGCACCAGATGTGGGGTGAGCCCACCGGTGAGCCGAAGGTCAACTCGGTGGTTGAGCAGGCGCTCAACAAGCTGTTGATCCTTCATGCGGATCACGAGCAGAACTGCAGCGCCTCGACCGTGCGGATGGTCGGCAGCGCCCACGCCTCGCTTTACGCCTCGATCTCGGCGGGTGTCGGAGCGCTCTCCGGTCCGTTGCACGGTGGTGCGAACCAGGCCGTTCTGGAGATGCTCGAAGAGATCCAGAACGATGGTGGCGACTTTGAGAAGTACGTCGGTCTGGCCAAGGATAAGGAGTCGGGCTTCCGTCTGATGGGCTTTGGTCACCGCGTGTACAAGAACTTTGACCCGCGTGCCAAGATCCTGAAGTCAGCCTGTGACGACGTGCTGGAAGACCTGGGTGTCGATGACCCGCTTCTGGACATCGCCAAGAAGCTTGAGAAGGTGGCGCTGGAAGACGAGTTCTTCGTCAAGCGTAAGCTCTACCCCAACGTCGACTTCTACAGCGGCATCATCTACCGCGCTCTGAACATCCCGACTGAGATGTTCACCGTGATGTTTGCTCTGGGTCGTGTGCCGGGCTGGATCGCGCAGTGGCACGAGATGCGTAACGACCCGACCGGTCGTATTCACCGCCCGCGTCAGATCTACACCGGAGCTACCGAGCGTTCGGTGCAGCCGATCGAAGAGCGCTAAGTCGCGTCTGAGATAAGCTGAATGAAAAGCCCCGGCGATATGGCCGGGGCTTTTTTTGTTCGGGTCGGGGCGGCCCGGTGAGGGAAGAGGGAAAGGGAGGGGCCGGGCGCTTTGGGGCCCTGGAGCGATGGTGGTCGGTCTGTGTCTCAAGGGGGGATAGGTCTGGCGGGACAGGGGAACAAAAAAAGGGCCCCGTAAGGGGCCCTGGTTCTGCATCTGAGGAAGGAAAGGCTCAGAGTGGGATGTTGCCGTGTTTGCGAGGCAGGTTCTCAGCGCGCTTATTCTCGAGCATTTCGAGGGCCTGGATCAGGCGGGGGCGAGTGTCTCGCGGGAAGATGATTTCGTCGATGTAGCCGAGTTCGGCGGCCTTGAAGGGGTTGGCAAAGGTCTCACGGTACTCGGCCACGAGCTCGTCTTTTCGGGCTACGGGGTCGTCGGCCTCGGCCAACTCCTTACGGAAGATAATGTTCACCGCGCCATCGGGGCCCATCACTGCGATCTCGCCGGTGGGGTAGGCAAAGTTGATGTCGGCGCCGATGTGCTTGGAACTCATGACGTCGTAGGCGCCGCCGTAGGCCTTGCGAGTGATCAGGGTGACCTTGGGTACGGTGGCCTCGGCGTAGGCAAAGAGGAGCTTGGCGCCGTGCTTGATGATGCCGCCGTACTCCTGATCAACGCCGGGCAAGAATCCGGGGACGTCGACCAAAGTGACGATCGGAATGTTAAAGGCGTCGCAGAAGCGTACAAAGCGCGCGCCCTTGAGGCTGGCGTTGATGTCCAGACAACCGGCCAGGTGGGCGGGCTGGTTGGCCACGATGCCCACCGAGCGGCCTCCCATACGGGCGAAGCCCACGACCATATTTCGGGCGAACGCCTCCTGGACTTCGAAGAAGTATCCGTCGTCGACCACGTGGCCGATGAGTTCTTTGATGTCGTAGGGTTTGGAGGGGTTCTCCGGCACCAGGGTGTCGAGCGCGCCGTCGCGACGGTCAAACGCGTCGTCGGTGGGGACGAAGGGGGGATCTTCGGCGTTGTTGGAGGGGATGAAGGAGAGGAGTTCCCGGATTTTGGCGATGCACTCTTCTTCGGTCTGGGTTTCGAAGTGGGAGACGCCGCTGGTCTCGCTGTGCACGTGGGCGCCGCCGAGCTCCTGCTTGGTGACCTCCTGGCTGGTGACCGTTTTCACGACCTCCGGTCCGGTGATGAACATGTAGGAGGTGTCCTGGACCATGAAGATGAAGTCGGTGATGGCCGGGCTGTAGACGGCGCCGCCTGCGCAGGGTCCCATGATGGCGGAGATCTGCGGGACGACACCGCTGGCGCGTACGTTTCGGTAGAAGATGTCGGCGTAGCCCGCCAGGCTTGCCACCCCTTCCTGGATGCGCGCGCCGCCGGAGTCGTTGAGCCCGATGACCGGAGCGCCGCACTTGGTGGCCATGTCCATGACCTTGCAGATTTTTTCGGCGTAGGCGCCGCTGAGGCTTCCTCCGAAGACGGTGAAGTCCTGGGCGAAGACGTAGACCAGGCGGCCGTCGACCTTGCCGTAGCCGGTGACGACGCCGTCGCCCGGGATCTTCTGGTCGGCCATGCCGAAGTCATTGCAGCGGTTGGTGACGAACTTGTCGAGTTCGACGAAGGTGCCGGCGTCGAGGAGAAGGTCGATGCGCTCACGGGCGGTCAGCTTGCCGGCATCGTGCTGGCGATCGATGCGAGCCTGGCCGCCACCGAGTTCGGCGGCTTCGTTGAGCTCCTGGAGACGTTCGGCGTTGGACTTGGTGGTCATGGGCTGAACCTCTAACGAGAGTGGTGTTGAGCGTATCTGGAAGGGGGAAGAGGTCCCGCGCCCTCTCTGGTTTGTGGCATGCAGCGAAAAACCAGAGAGTGGCGAGCGGGTAGTGCCGGAGGGCTCAGTTTTGTTCGGGAAGTGCGTCGAGGAAGAGTTCTTCGTAACGCATGGCCGATTCGCGCCAGGAGAAATCTTTGCCCATTGCGCGGATCATCAGCGGGCGCCACTTGCGGTAGTTGCGGTAGGCGGCTCCGGCCCGTTCGATGGCTCCGGCCAGGGCGTCGGCGTTGTGCTCGGTGAAGACAAAGCCGGTGCCATTTTCAGGGTCGTCGCGAAGATCGACCACGGTATCGGCCAGCCCGCCGGTGGCGTGGACGACGGGCACGGTGCCGTAGCGCATCGCGTAGATCTGCGTGAGCCCGCAGGGCTCAAAACGGCTGGGGATAAGGAGCATGTCGGCGCTGGCCTGGATGCGGTGCGCCATGGCCTCATCGTAGCCAGCGATGATGCGGGCCCGGTTGGGGAACTGGTCTTCAAGCTGTTTGAGCTCTTTGACAACCTTGTCGGGGCCATCCCCCAGGATGATGACCTGGAAGCCTTCGCGCTCGTCTTTGAGTTCGGTGAGCAGGGAGCGAATGGCCGGGACGAGCAGATCGACGCCCTTTTGCTCGGTCAAGCGGCTGACCATGCCAACCAGGGGCAGGGTGGGACGCACGGGGAGTCCGAGGCTGTGCTGGAGGTGGGCCTTGTTCTGGCGTTTGCCGTTGAGGGTTTCCACCGAGTAACGGACCTCAATGAAGCGGTCGACATCCGGGGACCACACGCCGTAATCGGCGCCGTTGAGGACGCCCTCCAGATCGTCTTTGCGTTCCTGAAGCAGCTCGTGGAGACCAAAGCCGTTTTTCTTACGTTGGATTTCCCGGGCGTAGGTCGGGCTTACGGTCGTGATGAGGTCGGCGTAGCGTAGCGCGCCGGCCAGGTAGTTGAGCTGGCCCTCATCATCGAGAAGTTCACCGCTGGCGTTGTACTTGCGGGGCAAGCCGGTGGCTTTGAAGCTTGTGGCGTCAAATTTGCCCTGGAATGCCAGGTTGTGAATCGTCATCACAAAGCGAGTGTTGGCGAATTCCTCGGCGTAGTAGTGCTTGCCGTAGATGGGGACCAGGCCGGTGTGCCAGTCATTGCTGTGGATGATGTCGATGGACATTGGCGAGGTCAGCGCGAGTTCGACGACGGCGCGGCTGAAGAAGGCAAAGCGCTCGGCGTTGTCTTCAAAGCTCTGGTCGTCGTAGCCGTAGAGGCCGTCGCGATCGAAATACTGGGGGGCGTCGATAAAGAAGACGCGCACGCCGCTGTCCAGGCGCGATTCCCAGACGGTGACCTCAACCTTGGATTGGTTTTTGCTCTTGCGGGGCACTTCCAGGGGGGCGAGTCGACGGCTCAGTCGCATCGCCTTCGGATCGAGGTGTTTGTAGAGCGGCGTGACGATGGAGACGTTATGGCCGCGGCGTGCCAGCGCCTGAGGCAGGCTGGCTGCGACATCGGCCAGGCCCCCGGTTTTGGAGAAGGGGGCAACTTCGCTGGAGGCGAAGAGCACATTAAGCCGGCGTCGGCCCAGTTGGGAGTCGGTGTCTCTGGTCTTGATATAGCGGCTCAAATCCATCGTGTCTTCCGTCAGCAATTTAAATCGCGCAGGTGGCGCGCGGCCACCTCCGAGGCGGTGGCGTTGATGTAGGCGCCCGAGCCCCACTCAAATCCGCCGTGGGTGCTCAATCGTGGGAGCATTTCCAGGTGCCAGTGATAGTATGGTTTTCCCGCGAACGCAAAGGGGGCGGAGTGCAACACAAGGTTGTGGTCCACCGGGCCCAGTGCGTGTTCCCAGCGTGCGAGGATCTGGCGGATGTGGTCGGCAAGTTGGAGCAAAATTGCGGGGTGAGCCTGCGTGAAGTCGGCCTGGTGTATGCGCGGGGCGATCCAGACCTCGAAGCTGGCTCTGGAGCCATAGGGAGCCCAGGCGATGAGTTCGTCGGAGGCAAGGATCAGGCGCTCTTCGGTGCGGCACTCCTGGTCGATAGCGTCACACATCGGGCAGCGACCGTGGTGCGCGAAGTGGGATTCTCCGCGGTCGAGCAGGCGTTGCTGACGAGGGCTGAGAAGGGGCAGGGCCAGGATCTGGCTGTGCGCGTGGGCCAGGGTCGCGCCGGAGCGGGGGCCGACGTTCTTAAAGGGGATGATGTCACGGATTCGTGGGTCCTGGCGCAGGTCGCGGATACGGTCCTGCCAGGAGGCCAGAATCTCAGCGATATGCTCCGCGCTTACCTCCAGCCAGGAGACCACGTGGTCGGGAGCTTCAATGACGACTTCGTGGGCTCCGACTCCGGTGAATGTATCGTAGGGGCCTTCTGCCCGGGCTTGCCAGGGTTGCTCCGGGGTCAGCGCGGGGTAGAGGTTGGGGACGACCCGAATTGCGGCTTTGTGCCCCGGATAGGCCGGACTTGTGTGGGAGCGGATAGGAGCAGGAGTTTTTGTCGAGGCGCCCGGACAGAAGGGGCAGCTCGCCGGTGAGGAGGGGGCTTCGATCAGGTTGTGGTCGCGGGGGCGGCGGGCGCGGTCTCGGGCGAGGATGACGAGGTCACCGGAGACGTTGTTACGGCGGATATCGGAGGGCATCAGGCAGGCTCCGCGGAAAGCGAGAGGCGGACGTCGAGGGCCGCCACGCTAGCGAAGCGCGGAGTAGTGAGCAACCGAGAAGGGGACCTGATGCACGAAGGCGCCGGCCCATCAGGGCCGACGCCTTTGTGTGTTTCAAGAGGAGAGCTTTAGGGAAGGTCAGTTCCCGGTAGACGTGTTCTCTTCGTCGGTAAAGCTCTCCAGAAAGGTCGGGGTCAGGCGATGATCGCTGGTGGTAGAGACATGATCAATCAGTCGCTCCCACTGTTCTTTATCGCTGCGGCCGACATCGATATGGAAGTTGCCGTTGGGGAAGCAGAGCAAGCCGTGGTGTTCCGGGTTGGTCGGATTGTCTGCGGCCTGCGAGGTGGGAAATCCCTGGCGATGGATGCGAATCAGGTCGCCAGCCTCAAAGACTTCTGCGTAGTCAACGATCAGTTCATTCTCGAAGGTAATGACGCTCTCTTCCCAGAGCTCGGGATCGCAGCTGAGGTACTGAATCGCGTGGATCTTTTCGAGGGCTTCGGCGCTCTCTTGACCATCGACGATGACGCGGCTGGGGACGAGGTAGTAGGGAGCGCTGCTCACCGGGACACGCTGTACGAAGAGGGCATCGACCGGGACGTGTTCCGGGGCGTTTTGGCCGGGAGGGAAGTTTGCATCGTCGACGGTGAGGCGCACCTTGTTGACTCGTGCAGGCATGGGGGGAGGGCACACGAAGCCGAGTGCCGCGCTGAAGTCTTTGTAATAGCAGAGGTTGCGTAAGAAGCTGCCTTCTGCGGCATCGCAGGTGTCGAGGATGGTCCAGTTGACCTCGCCATTGATACCAATGAGGTCTCCAATCCAGCCGGCGTCTGATTCCAGCCCCAGCTTGACAGCGGCTCCCACGGATAGTTCCAGGGTACATTGCTCTTCGCCCTGTGTGAGGTTGTTCTCGTAGGATGCTTCAAGTTTGGCGTAGAGACCGGGAACGGTCGCCGTAACCCCCGCGAAGTTGAGGATCAGCGCCTTGAGTTTGACGTTGGCATCAAGGGCAATCGACGCGTTGATTTTTCCGAGCAAGTCGGGGTCATCAATGACATAGGGGTCGGGTTGTGGGTCCTGCTGAATTCTCTGGAAGGCGTTGTTCGAGTACTCCACGCCGAACATCGTATCGATCTGGAAACCCGGGGCGTTTTTGCCGGCCCACGAAGCACTGAGCCCTCCGTCGGTCTGCGCCGTGAATACGACCTCAAAGGTTACGCTGGCGGTTACAGGTACCGGGCCGATGGCAAAGGGGACTTTTACCAGGGTGATCTCAAAGAGAGGTTTTGAGAACTCAAGTTCGTAGTAGAGCTCGAAGACAAGATCACTAAGTGCGGTGATGAAACTTGCGCTGAGCTGAAAGTTGAACACTTTGAGACGCCCGTTGCACTCGCGTTTGTAGAAGGGCATCTCCTGCTCTGAAATGCCGCAGGGGGCGACATCGGGGTAGTGGCTGCTGAAACACTCGCACTCGCTCTCACTGGCCTGGCTTTCTTCACCGAACCAAGAGGTGTCGATGTCCAGTGCGGCGACGGCGTTGTAGATATCAATCGTAATGGTTGGCGTCGTCGACACGCGGCCGCCGATGGTGTTGTCCGGGCAGCTGTCTCCGGCTGTGAAGCCCGTGCTGGCATCGACGGAGCCGTAGGTTCCTTCGATGTCTGAGGCGGATAGATCGACGACCACCGAGACTCCGGAGTGGTTGTCGCATACGCTGGCCTCAATGGTGGGGAAGCTCACGGTGGTGGTGATGCGTTCAAACTCATCGTCGAGAGGTTGGTGGAGCTGGCCTATGCCGTTTTCGTTCAGGCTTTGTTGATGCTGGGAGAGGGCGTTGGTGGACATGTTAGAAGGTTCATCCAGACCGATTTTGGCCTGGATGATCAAGTCGGTCAGCGGCGCATCCTGGACAAAAAATGTGATGTCGGTCTCGGTGCTGTCGATGGCATTGACGCGGTAGATGAAGGGCTCTTCACTGGTCAGGTTGTAGAGGATGTCAGCTCGGGTGACCTCCGTCAGGAAGTCATTGCCAGCCAGCGGAAAAGTGATCGAGCCTTCATTCAATACGGCTGAGGCCAGCGTTGAATCGTCAATCTCGTGAGACCAGGGGACCATGACGACTCCATCGTCGTCTGGCTCCAGATTGTTTGAGTCGGGTGGGTCTCCGGCATTTCCCCCCGTAGCTGGCCCATCATTTTGCGAGTTCTGGCCGGGAGCTGTGTGGCCATTGATAGAACCTCGGCCCAGTTCGGCGTCGCCGCAAGCGGTGGTAAGCGTCAGTCCCAGAAGAAGGACGAGCAGGGCGGGCATTCGGTTGCAGCCGGACGAAGAAACGGGGGCAGCCATGAAATTCCTCCAAATCTAATTATTCAATGTGGCGCAAAAGGCGCCTGAGGTGTCCATGCAGTATCGGGCGTCGCATCTATTGCGGGCACTTAAAGCAAGGCCTGGGCCATCGTCCGAGAAAGCGATCGAGTGGGCTGACTAACCGGTTGGTGTGTCAGCTTGGCTCACCCTCAACTCAGGCTGAGGTCTATATGCTCCAGATGCGCCGAACTATAGTGGGGAGGCCGACAAGAATCCAGACAGCTTCCAGAAGGGCAGGCGCCGTTGTAAGCAAAAAAAAGCCCGACGCGATAAGCGTCGGGCAATTCGATAAAGCCTGGCCTGGAAGCCGGTTCAGCCGTTGAGCTGAGATTGAAGCTGGGAGAAGGCTTTGATCGTTTCTTTGAGGGTCATGATCTCGCGCTCGGTGCGCTCGATGTCTTCCTCGATGGAGGCCTGGGCTTCTTCCAGGTCACGAAGTTTTTTTTCGGCGCTGGAGAGCACCGTTTCAAGCATTTCGTTGGTCTGCGTCATGATTCGAATCCTTATGAAAGCGTCGTGAGAGAGGCCAGGTGGATTAGCCGTTCCACTTCCAGCGGCCGCGTCCGACCTTCTCCATCAGCCCTTCCTTTTCGAAGGTGTTGATGACGCTGTAGGTATAGCTGCGAATGCCGTCGGTAACTTCGCCCTCGATGCGCCCCAGGGATTTGAGCACGTCGGCGGTACGGAACTGTTCGTGGGCGGCACCGAGCTGACGGCAGATTTCGAGGATCTGCTGTCGGCGTGCGCCACGCGGGGGGCGATTGGTTTCGGGGTCGACGGGGATGGAGCTGACACCACGCACGTTCTTGCGCCCTCGCTGGCGGGTGGGGGCCGCTTCACCACGCAGGGCTGCGCGCAGGCCTTCGATCGCAGCGCGGGCCTCCGCGGTTTGCATGCTGTGCGAATCGCGCTTCTTTCGCAGCTCTGCAAGCTCCTGTTCTTTGGTGTTGAGCGCGTCCTGAAAGCGCTTTAACTCATCATTAAAATTGACGCTCATTCGTATCCTCGTTGCGTGGTGTTACGGTGAGTGAAAGGGGTGTTGAATGTTTGCTTTCCCACCCTTCGAGGGTGAATGTGCACGCATGGGCATGCGGTGTCAACCTGCTAAGGCTAAAATTATAGACAAAATATTAACCTGAATTTTCGAGGTTCTGTTCGGGTGGCGGGAGGGAGGGGGGAGAGGGACATTTAAGGTTTCACCCGAAAAGGGTAATTGGCGGAGGGGAGTTAGTGTCAAAAAAAAGCCGGCCCCCTGAAGGGACCGGCTTAAACATGCGCAGAAGTACGGGGGCTGCCGAGGGTTAGCCCAGAAGCTCGCGCAGCGCCTCTGCGTGCTTACGTTGAAAACGTCCGCGCAGAAGGAGGAAAGCGCGGTTGAAGGAGCTCATCGCGCCGAGCATTTCTTCCAGATCGTAGCGGTCGAATTCCCGGCGCATGCCGGCGCGTTCGTTGAGGATAAAAGCACCGTCGCCGTGGCCCAGCTCAATCTCGTCGCGCAGCGCCAGGTAAGGGTCGATGGCCAGAGTCAGGTGGTGGTCGCGAGCCAAACTCAGGGTGCTCTCCACGTCCCAGATGCCCTCGGCTTGCCAGATGACCGGGCGACCGGCCTGGGCGGCCAGGGTGTCGCCCAGGGCCGATATCAGCGCCCGGCTGGCCGTGCCAGGGCGAAATTCCATCGGCGTGGAGAAGAGAATGGCGCGCGCAGCCAGGGCGTGAGCACGCTCCATGGTCTCTTTCCAGGCGTCCAGAAGCGCCAGTGGGAGCTCTTGAGCGTCGCGTTCGTAGGCGCCGACGAGCTGCTCGCCGATCACCGAAGGGGCATGGAGAACAAAGCCGAAGCCCTTCGGGGAGTCGACACGCCAGCGATTGAGCGTGGCGATCTTCGGCGGGTTTTCCAGGCGCTCCAGATCGATCTCGGCAGCGTTGCACAGGGCGAAGGTATCACCCCAGTTGCCGGGGGACGGGTCGCAGGCGTAGTAAAACTTGGTCATAAGACGGGGGTACTCACAGAATCAGGGGAAGTAGAGGACGCTGTCCTGGCCATGCTGAGCGATGAGCTGATCGACGCGTTTGAGCAAATCTTCGCGCTGTGACCACATCACGTTGAGGCGGACTCGGTCAACCTGGCTGGCTTCGGGAAAGAGGACGTTTTCCAGGGTTTCGCGATCCAGCAGGCGAATCGTGGCGACCGTACTGCGGCTAAAACGGGTCGTCCACTCGAATCGCCCCTGCACGCGTCGTGAAGCGCGGGGCTGGAAGGCGTCACCATTGTGTCGGGAGACAAGGCCGCCGTTGATGACCGGGTTGTTCAGCCCGTAGGTTTCGCTGCTCGTGGAGAAGCGTTCCCAGTTGTTGGTCAGATAGTCAAAGAGCAACAGGCTGGAGACCTCGCGGGCGACCTCGGAGGTGGGTTGCGCACCCATGGCGTCGATCAGGGGTTGTTGGAATTTGCCGCTGGCGAGGTTGGCAATGTTGCCGAGTTCTTCGGCCAGGGGCGCTTCCAGGGGGCGCGGCGACGAACTCGCCGTCAGCCAGTCGATCCAGAGGGGGCGGTACTCAATGGGGAAGGGAGCCCGAGCGGCGGTGGGGAGGCGTTCCAGGCTTCCTCGAACAAAGCGTGTGCCGTCGTCGTCGGTCTCCCAGATGGCCTGGCTTTGCAGGCGGGCGATGGTCTCTTTGTCAACCTGGTCGGAGGCCTGTGCCAGGGTGGCTTCAAGCGTCTCGGCCGTCAGAATGGCAGGGGTGGTTTTGAGGATCGCGAAGTTGCAGGCGATGAGTTCGCACAGGCGCCAGGCGGCGATTTCCATGCGCCAGCCGTCTTCCCAGCCTTCCCGGGCCGGTTTGAAGACGTGTTCATCGTCGGAGTCCGAGAGTTTAAAGACCAGGCCCTGGTGGGTGTCGACGTTGTAGGTACCGACCAGCGAGAGTTCGGCCGGATTGTTGAGGGAAATGGGCTTGTACGCGTCCAGATCCGGGTCGCGCTTAAGGGCGCGTTGGTACGCGCTGGTGAATCGTTCGTCGTCGGGAGCCAGCGTTAGCGCCGCCAGGCTGGCCTGGCGCACCATCGACCAGGCTTCGCGCTCTTCGGCAGCGTTGGCAAAACTTGCGAGAAACTCCAGCTCACCTTCGCCCTGTAGCCATCGTTGATGAAGCTCTTCGAAGGTTGGTTGCCCGGCGGCCATCTCTGCGGCAGGTTGCTCTTCGTCGGCGGCCTGCTCGCTGAGGAGTTCGCCATCCGCGGCTTTGGCGGTCTCATCCGGGGGGGCAGGGGCATCTTCCGATGGGGTTGCGCTAGAGGAGGCCTGTTGGGGGGAGGTCGTTTCGTGGTCCACCCAGAGTGAGGAGGGGTTCCAACCGGTGGTATCCTCTACCAGGGTCTGGCCCGGAGTGGTCAGGGTCAGGCCAAGAAGACCGAGCACTCCAATCCCCAACGTGATGCCTGCAACGACGCTCGCCGAAGACTTCTTGCGCGTGGGCAGTGCATCAAACGAGGCAGAGGCGCTCGGGTCGGGCCGGGTGGGCGGTGCGGCGTTGGTGACGGCGGCGGGTACAGGTTCTGGTTGAGGAGTATCTACAAGGGGCGTCTCGGCGAGAGACGGCTCATCGAGAGCTCGTTCGACGGGAGCCTTCTCTGCCGAATCTTCGTCGACAGGAGCTTCGAGCTCCATGAAGGGATCGAGTTCCGGCTCGGAGGGCTCCGGTTGAGACTCCGGGAAGATGTCCTCGGAGGTCTCAATCTCGGCCCCGGAGGGCGCGATGTCATCGTGCGAGGGCGCGGCATCCTGATGGAGAGTCTGGGAGGACTTTTCCTCCATGTCGAGCAGGCTAAAATCGAGCGAGTTGGAAGATGCTTCCACCGGGAGCGGCGGTTCAAAGGCCGGTGTTTCGGGAGCCTGGGCCAGTGCCTCCCGGGGGGCTTTTCGGCGTGGGGTGCCGATGCGGGAGAGGACATTGTGAGCCTCGGCGGCCATTTTGCGTCGCAGTTCCCCGAAGACGGGGTGCTCGGAGACGGGCATCCAGTCTCCGTCGGCTTCGGCGAGTTCTTCGGCGCCCAGGAGTACGCCACTTTTGATCAGTTGAGTGAGGCCTTCTTCATCGACCGGCTCATAGATCACGTCTTCGATGCGCAGGCGGTAGCTGCCCCGGCCGAGCACGTCCTGGATCTCGGAGGTTGGCAGGCGGATATATCCGCTGCCGCGAGTTTCGCCGGCGGTGCCCAATTCGATCGGGTCGACGTTTGGGTCGCGACGGCGGGCCTGCAGTCGCGCCAGCATGGACTGGCTGGTGGTCTGTCCACGTTCTCGGGAGACGCCGGGGAGGGCGGGGCGCCCGGGAAGGGGCGCGCCTTCTGGCGCGCCAAACCCGTCGAAGAGCCCGGAATGATCAGGGGTCTCGGCGCTCTCGTCGGGAGCTTTCTCGGGGATGTCTCCGAGGAGGTCGGCAAGACCCTGCTGAGCCTTATCGGTGGCGGGTTTGACGTCGGAGATTTCGGGCAGCTCGGTCGAGGGCGGCAGATCCTCGGGACGGCGTCGCGGGGCCTGGGCGCGTGCCGTGGGTAACGAGGGAGGCTCGCTTCGAGAGAGGGGAAGCTCGGGGATGGTGCCGCTGTTCTGACTGGCGCGACGTTGCTGGGCCTTTTTGAAGAGACGAGCGAGCGAAGGTTGGTCGTCGCCGTCATTTGCAGGCGCTTCTGCGCTGCTTTGTGCGGACGCCAGGGCGTCGGAGAGTGTCGGACGCAGCTTATCGAGGGAGAGTTTTTGAGCCTGACCCGGGGCCGGTGTATCGCTCGGGGAAGACGAGGGCTCGGAGGGTCGGCTGGCCAGGCGTTGTTTGCTCTGGATTCTTGCCAGCACCTGGCTTTTAAGCGGCTGGTCGGCGGTATCTGTGTCCGACGACACGTCGCCTTCGAGGGTGTCTTCGCGAGCGGCGTCTGCGGTGTTGCTGACCCAGGAGCGCGGTACGCGCTGGTTTTCGGCGGTTTCCCTGAGTTGGGCCGAAGAGACGCGGGGCTGCCGGGTCAAATCCACCGTTTTGCGGGATTGGAGCTCGGTCGTCGTGTCGATGGAGGCGCGGCGAAGCCCCGGGGAACTCTCGTGCTCAATGGCCTGGCGCCATGCTCCGGAGTCGGTGCTTTCGGCCAGACCTTCTTCCCGAGAGGCGGGCGCATCAAAGGGACTGCGGGTGGTGTTGCCCTGAATTCGGGCCATGGTGTCGAGCACGTCTGCTTCGACCGAGGCCGTTTTGTCGAGATGCCCGTCGCGGGTAAAGGGGTTGTTCACACCGCCGGGCAGGCCGGCCATGGTGGCTTTGGGCCCGGAGTGCAAATCGCCGGCCAGACGGGTGAGTCGGTCGATGGCATCTTCGGAGGCATCATCGAGGCGAGCCTCGGAGCTCTTGCGGGGCACGACGCCGAAACCCGGGGTGGAGCTGGGGGGCGTGGTCTCCGGCTTACTGTCGCCAGCGCCTGACTCGGAGCGGAAGATCTTACGCCCGTTTTCCACCGGGATTTCGGTGAAACACTTAGGGCAGGGAACTTCGCCCGTCGGTAGACGTCCCTTCTTGGGGGTAAGGCGAAAGTAGGTCTCGCAGCCAGGACATCTGAGCTCAACGGCATCGGGAGTGATCTCTCCCATGAACGGTACCTGCTGTACGAAGATTTGGGATGGACCGAGCGAGCAAAGCGCGCCACCCGGAGACTCGCGAACGACTGGCGAGTAGGGGTCCAGCGAATTCCACGCCGATGTGTCAGGCGTGGGCTGAGCCCCGACATCTCGGCCACTCTACACCAGCCCCGGGGTACGCTCAATGAAATCGTCGGTAGCGATGAGGCCTAGAGTCTCCCCCACCGTCGGCGCAGAGACCACTCGGTGCCAAGCAGCCCGAGTATCACCAGGAAGAGCAGGGCGCTGTCCCAGAGTTGGACGACCCGTCGCTGGTGAATCTCGACAAAACGGGGAGCGTTAAAGGAGAGGGCGCCCGGGTCAAGTTCGGGGAGAAGGGTGTGGTAGGCCCGGGTGTGTTTGGCGATCTGGGCCAGGAGTTTGTTGCGGGGCACGATGTCGCGGAGTTGCTCGACATCTGGCACCACCAGGACAAGGTTCTCGTCGCTGAGCGTGCCGGAGGAGGTTTCTACCTCGGCTCTCAGGTGATAGACGCCGGGTTCCTTAAGGCTCAGATCGAGCTGATGTTCGCCCGAGGCGTCGGTCTGAAAGTCGACGCTCAGGAGGGCCTGGCGAGTGGGGGGCGTGTCGGATGCGGGTTGTCCGGCCGGGGCGGCAAATACGTCGACTCGTCCCGTGGCGTTGGCCGCCGGGCTGTAGTCGGGTTTGAAGACGCGAATTGAGGCATCGACGGGTTGCCCCGGCCCGGCGATGTCATCGTGAACATCCAGACGCACCAGTTTGAGTTCGGGATCCTGGATAAGCCAGCGAATCGCGCTATTCCAGAACATCTGATACTCGCGGGGGGTACCTCCCTGGGCCAGGTGTTCAAAGCCCCAGCGCCAGGTGGAGTCGCTGGTAATGGCCAGCACGCGGCCTTCGCCGCGTTCCGCTACGGCGATGACGGGCATAGGCTTCCCGCCGTAGGTCAGCGTGGGGTGCGTCGCCAGTACGGTGGCTCCGGGGGAGGGGCCAGTGACGATGTTGGTGCCCTGGAGAGCGGGCAGAGACGCCCAGAGTTCGCGGTTCTGCTCCGGATCAAAGGCCAGCTGGGTGATGGGGTGGCGGTGCCCGGCCTCGGTGAGTTCGGGGGTGAAGTGTTCGCTCTGGGTGATCGTGGCGCCGGGGCCTGCGGGAGGGAGTTCCACAGGTAAAAGAGACTCAATTGGGGTTCGAGCGTATCCGCCACTGGCAAAGGAAAGGTCGCCCCCGATCATCGCAAATGCTCCTCCCTGGCGGACGTAGTCGGCGATCGCCGGCAGGTAGCGCGCCATGTTGTAGGGCCCGAAGTTAAAGTTCTGGAAGATCACCAGATCAAAGCTGCCCAGCTCGCTGTTAAAGAGTTCATCGGTGGGAAAGGGAATCAGACTCATCTCATCGCGCGGCACCAGCTGCGGGGTGTCGTCGGTGCGCAGGATGAAGAAGCTGATGAGATCGACGTTGGGATTGCGCTTAAGAAGCTGCCGCAAAAAACGTTGATCCCAGCTTGGGCGGCCTACTACCTGGAGCACCCGAACTTTGTCGCGGATCACCCGCAACACGAAGTGCTGGGTGTTGTTCTCCAGCAGGGCTTCGTCGTCGAAGTGGGGCACGTCTACGGTGTAGACTTCTTTACCAATCTGGCGAGGGACAAATTCGAACTCCACCTTGTAGCGGCGTTCTTCGGGATGGATTTGTACGCTTTGGGATTGGAGGATCTCGCCATCGCGTCGCAGGGTGATAGGGACAGTCTGGGTGCCCAGGCCGCTGAAGTGAAGTTCCACTTCGACGCTGAGGGAGTTGTGCACGAAGGCAAAGTCGTCGTGAAGGACGCGCGTCACCGCGGCATCACGCATGCCGGCGTCGGCATCCACGGCCAGGGTATGTACCGGCGCCTGAAGTGCCTTAAGAATCTCGGTGGATGCTTCGTCCAGGGGTTCGCCGCGGCGCACTCGTCGGCCAATGGCGCCGGTGTCAATGCCATCGCTGAGGACGATGATGCCGCCGAGATCTTTGCCCTGATAGTGCTCGGGTAGGCGGGTCAGGGCGGCGCTTAAATCGGCGCGGGAGGCGTCGGCCGGGGCGCTGAGTGCGGCGTCCAGGGTGGTCGGGCGCAGCTCGTCGCCGTAGGTAAAGATGTCAAAGTGATGGTCTTCGCTGTCGGCCTCGAACATCGGGCGGAGGCGTTCCAGGGCTTCGTGCGCGCGGTCGATGCGGCGTTGATCAGACTCGGCAATGTCCAGGTTCATCGTCTGACTGGTATCGACGAGCACGGCGACATGGTTCTTTACTTTGGAGACTTTTTTCAGATCGAGGGCCGGCTCCAGGAGCATGAGCACGGCCAGGCCGAAGACCGCCGCGCGCAGCCCGATCAGGGTGAGGCGTCGGTGCGCGCGCATGTCCCGCAGGTCGTAGGCGCTGAAGAGGAGCACGGCCAGTCCGAGCACCCCCAGCGCGGCGATCCAGCCCGGGCTCCAGTCGCCCAGCCAGAGGAGATCGCGGGCATTGTATTCGGAGAGTTGAAGCATGAAGCGCTCCGTAAAAGGCCTAGTCGACGCGCCAGCGTCGACGTCGCAGAATAAAGGGGATGTGGACCTGGTCGGCCTTGTAGTCGATGGTCAGGGCATAGAGCACGATGTTGACGGCCAGGCGCTGGGCCATATCGCGCTGCCGGTCGCCACCGGGGCTGACCTGGTGCTCCCAGCCTCCGAAAGCGTCACGGGCCAGTGCGCCCAGAAGATCGTTGGGGTTGATCAGCACCGAGGCGCGCTCCTCGTCGAAGATGCCCTCCAGGTTGGCCGCGATGTCGAGACGGCCCACCGGTCGATCGATGAGGTAGAAGGACTTGTGCACGGTGTGGTCGCGCGGGACCGTGGCGATGGGGCGGTCGGGAAAGACTCGCGCGAGGTCGCGACGCACCGATTCCATAAAAGGCCCGTCTGTGAGGCCTTCGGCAGAGTCGATGTAAAGGAATCCACCGGAGCTCAGGTAGAGGCGCAAGTTCTCGATCACCTCGTCGGGGAGTGGGTCGTATCCCCGGTCGCCGGCCATGGCGATCATCGGGTGCAGAAAAAGCTCCTCGCGCCGTCCCCAGATTTCGGAGACGACCGGGTTTACCTCCACGCTGGTATGTCGCCCGACTTCCTGAAGGAGCCGTCGGAGAGCGCCGGGGCGCGGATTGTCATTGCCCCCCTGGTAGCGAAGCCGGGCGATGCCGACCTGGTGCTGACGCTCAAAGGCGTTGAGGTTTAAGGGCAACGTCGAGCCGGCCAGGGCGACGCTCAAGAGTTTCAAAAAGTGACGTCGGTTCATGGAAAGCCGTCGCTATCGATGTCAGTGATGTTCGGGGCAAACTCGCCCGGACACCGGCTCAACAGGGCGCCCCGGGGAGGGCATTCCCCAAGGTTCTTTGGTAGGTCGGAGCGGAGTTGCTGCCGACAACTTAACTCGATATCTCTTTGGCGACACCTCGGGAGGTGAAATAGAAAGGATCAGCCCCCGAGTTTTTTGCTGGATTGCTTTCGGTCGACCTTTTGGTCGGTCCGAATATGGACTCAAACTTATCAGGAGGACGAAGGATGCATCGAGATTATCAAGGATACGATGGCGGTGGTGGTCAGGACGGCTGGGAGACGGAGCAGGGGGGCGCTCATGTGGTCAGCCAGGCTTTGCCCGAGGAGCGTCAGGCCTTTCTGCGACGGACCTACGCGCACCTGAGCGCGGCGGTTCTGATGTGTGTGGCGTTTATCGGTCTTTTTCTGAATTCGCCGCTGGCTGAGCCGGTTCTCAACTTCATGTTCAGCACCAACTGGTTGATCATTCTGGCGTTGTTCATCGGCGCGAGCTGGTTGGGGGACTGGATGGCGGCCCACGTGCATTCAAAGCCCCTGCAATACCTGGGGCTTGTGGTCGGCGTCTCGGCCTACGGCGTGTTGCTCACGCCCATGATCCTGGTCGCGCAGTATCAGATCGGTTCATCGGTGCTTTTGCACGCCGGGCTGCTCACGTTGATCGTGTTTGCCGGTATGACGGCGGTGGTCTTTATCACGGGTAAAGACTTTTCGATTCTGCGTGTGGGCCTGGCGGTGGGAAGCCTGGTGGCGCTGGGGGCGATTGTCGCCGGGACGCTCTTTAATTTCTCGCTGGGGTTGGGGTTCTCGATCGCGATGGTAGGGCTGTCGGCGGCGATGATCGTCTATCAGACTTCGAATATGGTGCACGTCTATCGGACCGATCAGCATGTGGCCGCGGCGCTGGCGCTCTTTAGCTCCATCGGGATGCTCTTCTGGTACATCCTGCGCATTCTGATGATGTCGCGCGACTGAGCTCGCTGGCGTACCGACTCGGATGTAGTGATGAGCCGCCGGGTGCGGGCCAGGGCCGAAACTCAAAAAAGCCCCCGACTTCATGGGTCGGGGGCTTTTTTGTGAGATAACGAGAACGCAAAGGGGGCTTTTGCGGACATAAAAAAGCGGGCCCTTCGTCGAAACGAAGGGCCCGCTTTTTATTTCTTATGGAGCCGATGGGGATCGAACCCACGACCTCGTGACTGCCAGTCACGCGCTCTCCCAGCTGAGCTACGGCCCCGGATGAAAAAGGGAATTGAATTGTATGGAGCCGATGGGGATCGAACCCACGACCTCGTGACTGCCAGTCACGCGCTCTCCCAGCTGAGCTACGGCCCCGATTGGGATGGTTGGCTCGTTGCGCCAACGGGGAGCATGTATACGGATGGTCTCACGGAGTGTCAATAAGGTTTTGGAAGAGAATTTGAAGGACGCCGAAAAAGCGATGGATTGGCAGTCTGGTGGTTGTTTTGATCGTATGGGGCTAGTTTTTTGGTGTCTGGGCCGCCTGGTGCTCAAGTTCGCGCAGAAGATCGCGGTAGCGAGGGGTGTCCGGATGGGACTCGACGAGATCGCGAAAGTGCGGGAGGGCTTCGCTTAGCGCTTTGCCGTGAGCGTCGAGGCGAGTGCGCGCCAGGGGAACATCGTAGTCAGGCAGCAAGTCTGTGGCGCGGGCGAGGTGGCGCCGACGCGTGCGTACGTCAAAGGCGTTGGGATCTTCGATGCGCCAGCGTGTCAGAAGCTGGAGCTCGTACGGGGCCAGTTGCAGGCGCAGCGGTTGGCGGGTGTGGATGATGTCGGCAAAGCGGTAGCGCTGAAGCACGCTGAAGATATAGGGGCTGGATGCGTAGCTCCACCGGGCGTCTTCGGTGATCAAGGCGCGCTCGCGCAACATGGGCAGCACGTTGCCGCAATGATCGCGATAGGATTCAAAGCGTTTGGCCGGCGGGGCGGTCGATGCCTCGTGTAACGTGAGCGCTCCGCGACGGATCGCGTCGAGCAGCTCTTCAAGGCCCGAGGCGCAGGCCTCAAACGTTGGTTCGGCCAGCGGCACAAACCCGCGGGGGCCGGTTGCCGGTAGAAGCGCCGAGCTTAAGGTGTCGATGCGCCCCTGAAGCGCCCGGGCATCGATTGCTTCGGCGTCGGTAAACTGAGCACGGTTGGCGGCGACAACCGCCTCCATCAGGGCGTGGTGCTGGGCACGCTGGTCCGAGGAGAGCTCGACGGTATGGTAGTGAGCCTGGCGAGAGGCTGCCAGGTGTTCAACGTCGACGGAAAGGGCGGGGAAGTGGGAGCCGCTGCGGATCTGGGCGGCGTCTTCAGCCGCCCAGTCGGGTTGGGGAGGCGGGCCGAAGGTGCGCCACATCAGCGCTCCGACCACCAGCAGGCTACAGGCTCCGAGTGCCACAGCGACTGCCGGAGAAAGAGAAGGTGGGGTTGGGGCTTTGAGGGGACGCATGTACGCTCCGAATAAATGGTTCGACTTGAAGCCTCCCGGGACTAACTCCGGTAGGCTTCGGATTTTGTTCCATCGCCCGCTATGTTATCCCTGTCGGCCGCTACGGCAAACGCTCCACGTGCACGTCGTTGGTCTGGCCCTTATTCGAACTCAAGACCTCACGGATGTAGAGAGACGACCATGTTAACCGAGATCCTGTTGGATTTTGCGCTGGTGGGTGCCGAATGGGTGCTCTGGCTGCTGATTTTGTTGAGCTTTGCCAATGTTTATGTGGTCCTTGAGAAGTTGCGTTTTTTTCAGCAGCGAAAGGTCGACGTGCATCGGCTGCGCCTGGAGTTTGAGGAGCGCCTGCGAAGCGACGATTTCGATGCCGCCGCCACGCTGCTGGAAGGCAGTGACGCGATGGAGGCCCGGGTGGTGCTCTTTGGAATGCGGGGGCTGGATCGGGGACCGGAAGCGGTGGAAGATCTAATGAAAGGGGCGATGGCTTCGGAGCGCACGCGCTACGAGAAGCTTATCAGCCTGCTGGCCACCACGGGCAATAACGCGCCTTTTATCGGTCTCTTTGGCACGGTGCTGGGAATCATTGGCGCGTTTGCCGCGCTGGGCGAAGCCAGTGAAGAAGCCAACCAGGCGGTGATGGCGGCGATTTCGGAGGCGCTGGTCGCCACCGGCGTGGGGCTGATGGTGGCGATTCCTGCGGTCATCATGTTCAACATCTTCCGCCAGCGGGTGAAGACCTCAACGGCGCAGACCGAACTTATGGCGCGAACGTTGCTGGCGCACCTGCGCCGGAACGACTGAAGTTAAGGAGGAGTCATGGCAGGTTTGGCCGGAGGGGATGAAGACGACGTCATCTCGGCGATCAATATCACGCCCTTTGTCGACATCATCCTGGTCGTTTTGATCATCTTCATGGTGACAGCGACTTACATCGTGCAGTCGCAGATCCCGATTGACCTTCCCAAGGCAGCCTCGGGGCAGGCTGAGGTGACCACGACGCTGGCATTTCAGGTGACCTCGGAGGGGCAATACGCCATGGACGGGGAGTTTTTGAGCCTGGAGGCCATTGCCGAGGCCGTACGCGCTCAAGCCGTAGAAGACGCAGACGTGCGAGCCGTCATCGCCGCGGATAAGCGGGTTGAGTATGGCCAGGTTATCGATCTCGTGGATACGATCAAACTCAATGGCATCGCCAAATTCGCATTGAATATCGATCGCAAGGAGCAGGCGGACGGTGAGCGCTGAGACGTCAACACAGCGCAGGACGTTGCGCGATATTCCTGACCCTCTCCAGGAACGTTCGGCAAGTGTCGGGCAGCGAGGCAAACGCCTGTTGATCGGTGCGTTTCTGGCCGTCCTGGCTCATGTGGCCTTCGGGCTGGGCCTCATTACAGTAGCCCCTTTGCTGAGCACCGCATCTCATGAGCGTGAGCCGGAAGACGAGTTGGTTGAGGTTGACTTCAACTATGTCGAGCCGGAACCCGAATCCGAACCCGAACCCGAACCCGAACCGGAACCCGAGCCTGAGCCGGAACCCGAGCCCGAGCCGGAACCCGAGCCGGAACCCGAACCCGAGCCGGAACCCGAACCCGAACCCGAACCCGAACCCGAACCCGAGCCTGAGCCTGAGCCTGAGCCGGAACCCGAGCATGAAGTGGAGCCTGCTGCAGAAGCGGAGGAGAACGAAGATGAGGCCGCTGGAGCCATGGACCCTGTGCATCTGGAGGGGTTGACCCTGGAGTCCACGGTGGAGGGAGGAGAGGGGCCCGCGATGAAGATCGGGCAGGGGATCGAATCCGGGCGCATCACCAATCGGTACGTGGATCCGAATCGTTTTGGCGACATTAAGACTCGCCCGGGTGCGCGTGGTGACGGGCGAGGTACCGGGATGGGCGATGGCACGGCATCGTCGCCCGGTTGTGAGGATACTGAAGCGCGAGTGGTCCGGGAGGTCCAGGCTGAGTACACGGTGCTTGCGCGTCGGCGAGGGGTAGAGGGGCAGGTTGTCTTTCTGGTGACGATTGGTACCGATGGGCGTGCGAGCCAGGTGGAGCTGGTTGACGGGCTCGGGTACGGGTTGGATGAGGCGGCTGAAGAGGCGATTCGGGCCTGGCGTTTTGAGCCCGCGACGCGCAATTGCGAAGCGGTGACGAGTCGTCGACGGGTGGCCTACGAGTTTGTGATCAGCGAATACTGAACATCCTAATAAAACCGCGGGGGGGCTTGTGGGGCGTGCGTTTTGATCTGCACGACGCACAGTGCTACCCTGCGCGTTCTTCAAGAAGTTTAAGGGGTTGTGCTCGTCAGCTATGTCTCACGAAGAGCTGGCTTGCGTCGTATGCGTTGAGGTCTTCCGAGGGCGGGATGGAGTGTGCCCAAGGGGATGCTGCCGGCGTGATGTAACGCTGTACGCCCGTGCACCTGAACAAATTTTCCATTTTTTATTGACTCTATGGAAATGTGCAGTAATTCTTTGTTCAGTACTGATTGAGTGATCGGTGTCTGCGTGAATCCACGGATGGAGGCGTCAAGATGCGAGCAGAAGAGCAGCAAAGCAGTGCGGTTGAAGTGGTTCGAACAAAACGTTCGTTGGGGGCAATCCTGGAGCGTCAGATGAAGCGCGAAGAGCGTCGACGTTGGGAGTTTCCGCCCGACTTCGCACATGGCGAAGTGATGCTCGGGGAGGCATATGATGTTCTCGGAGCGCGCTGGCTGGAGCAGGCCATTTTCGTGAGTCGGTTCCAAGACGAGTTGTTGGGAGAAATTGTCACGGCGGGGCGTTTTGACGACTACTTTCTCACCGTAGAGCAGTGGGTCGAGGGGGATGAGGAGCCACTGGAGTCCTGGTGGACGTCGCGGGCCCGGGGACGTTCGCGAAGCGTGGGGCTCAGCACAGGGGGAGAGGGGGAACCCCTGGCGGAGCTCGTGATCGAGGTACATCCGGCGCGTCTTCGTGAACTTGAACAGGGGGTGTTGGGGGTGACCCGTGAGGGGGCATCCGCAGATGAGTCGCGCTTCTCACGTCGGAGGCGTGCACATATCGATCTCTTGAGCCTGATCGCGCTTACCACTCGTTTGAGTGATCGAGCAGCCGCAGCGTAACCACCGCTGACAGCCTGGATGACCTTGAGGGGGACGACTCGTGGGGCTAGGATGCGCCCCGCGCAGCCCGGAGCTGCGAATACCTTTGAGCAGGTCGCGAAGGAGCGAGGGTGGTCGAATCAGAGCAGCAGAATTCTAGGTCCGCTGGCGAAGATGTGAGGCGTGGCGGGGTCTGGTGGCCTCGGTATGCACCTGAACAGCCAGAGACTCCGTTGGTCATCGATGTGTTGATCCCCGTGCTCAATGAGGAGGAGAGCCTTCCGCTTGTGCTTGATGCCATCCCGAAAGAGTGGGTGCGTCGGGTGGTGGTGGTCGATAACGGCAGCACGGATGCCAGTGCGCAACGCGCCCGAGAGCATGGCGCCTGTGTGGTTGAAGAACCTCAGCGGGGTTATGGGGCGGCGTGCCTGCGAGGGCTGCGCATGATGGCCGAGGACCCGCCGGATGTGGTGGTGTTTCTCGACGGCGATTTTAGCGACTATCCCGAGGAGCTTCCGCGGGTGGTGGAGCCGGTTATTCGGGGCGATGCGGAGATGGTGATTGGCAGTCGTACCCTGGGGGCTCAGCAACGGGGCGCGTTACTGTTGCAGGCGGTCTGGGGGAACAAGCTGGCCTGTGCGCTGATGGAACTGATGTACGGTTACCGATTTACCGATCTGGGGCCTTTTCGGGCGATACGCTGGGAGGCGTTAGAGGCGCTTCGGATGCGCGATGAAGATTTCGGTTGGACGGTTGAAATGCAGATCAAGGCTGCGCGCCTGGGGCTGGGAGCGGTGGAAGTACCGGTAAGTTATCGTAAGCGAGTGGGGGTCTCTAAGGTCACCGGGACGGTCAAGGGGACGGTGATGGCAAGTTATAAGATTCTCTACACGCTCTTTGCGCAGTACGCGCAAGAACTCCGCGAAGGAGGGCGCTGATGCGAGAGAGTGGCAATACGGAGGTCATTATTTTCGCCAAGGCGCCGGTGGAGGGGCGCGTCAAAACTCGGCTTCAGCCGCAATGTACTCCCTCGCAGAGTGTGACGCTTTACCGCGCGTTTTTGAAAGACGTGGTTGAGATGGTGGCCGGATGGGTTGGGACTCAGGATGGTGCGCGAGCGACGGTGTCCTGGGCAGGAGAAGATGACGACGCGACGCAAGGCTGGATCCGGGAACAGGGCGTGTCTGTGGTCGAGCAAGGGGAGGGAGACCTTGGAGCGCGCATGCGTCGGGCCATCGGAGCGGCCCGTACGCGGGGGGCGGAGACGATCATCATTGTGGGCGCAGATTCGCCAACGCTCTCCGGGGAGCACCTGAGTCTGGCGTCGGCTACGGTTAAGCGATGTGACGTGGTCTGGGGGCCGAGTTTTGACGGGGGGTACTATCTGGTCGCGGTGGGCGCGCAGGAAAAGAGCCGGAATGTGCTCGTAGAAGATGTGATCTTTGAGGGGGTGGCCTGGAGTACGGCGGATGTTCTGGCGCAGAGTTGGCAGTGTGCCAGACGGGCAGGTCTCTTGCCGGATTTGCTGGGCTTCTGGTACGATGTCGACACTTTCGAGGATGTAAAAGTGCTCGAATTTCATCTCCTGGAGTTTCTTGAAAGCCAGGGGTTTGAGGGCGCCCGACATACTCGGGAAGTGCTCTTAAAGTGGCGCCATTGCGGCTATTTAAGGTCCTAGTCCAGTATGCGCCGGATGTTGCGGTCAGCCAGCAGGTTTCCAACTCCATCATCGATCAGGGTAGCTCGTGAGTGAAAAAGGTGTTCGTCAGTGCGCCGCAGGGACGGTCTTGTTTCGAGAAGGCGAAGAGGGCAACCGGATGTACGTGATTAAATCCGGGAGCGTACGGCTGACCAAGCGGATTCACGACACCGAAGTGGTCGTTGAGGATCTGGGAGCTGGTGAGTTCTGTGGTGAGCTTGCGATGCTGGGAGAGCCGCGTCGGCCGGTTTCGGCGGTGGTGACCGAAGACGCCGCAGTGATTCAGGTCGATACCGAGCAGTTTGAGGGGATGATCAAGGGCAATACCGATATCGCGTTGAGGATGCTCAAAAAGCTCACGCAGCGCTTAACTCAGGCTCAGTACCGGGTTTCAAACCTGGTGTTGCGCACCAATAAGGCGAGGGTGCTGCATCAGCTTCGGGCAGAGTGTCAAAGGGTGCGTCGCGTGGAGGGAGCTGCGGAGTCTGCCCCGATCCCGGCGAATCTGGCAGACGTTTTGGCGCTGGAGATTGGCGAGGTGAAGCAGGTTCTCAATGAACTGGTTCGCGACGAACTCATTATGATCGATCGGCGAGGCTACTTTGAGATTCTGGATAGCGAGGCCTACGATCGTTATCTGCGCTATCTTGAACTGCAAGACCGCTTTGCGTTCCATTGAGTGCTCGCGAAGAAGGGGTGACTCGCTGGGAGGCGCTTCAAACGCGCCTCTTTGAGCAGAATCGCTTTACGATCAAGCTGGGGTTGGAGCGCATGCGCGCCGCACTGGGGGCGGAGGGGCATCCGGAGCGTAGGGCGCCGGCGGTAGTGGTGGCCGGGACCAATGGTAAAGGGACGGTCGCTTCGTCGCTGAGTGCGATTCTGGGAGCACACGGGCTTCGTGTGGGGCTGTATACCAGCCCTCATCTTGTCGGGTTTGAGGAGCGTTTTCGCGTGGGGGGCAGGCCGCTGAGTCGAGAGGTGCTGCTGCCTGTGATGGAGTACGTATTTCAAGCCTACGGGGATGTGAACCGTGTGGGGGAGGATGCGTTGACCTTCTTTGAGCTGACCACGCTGATGGCAGCATTGGTGTTCGCCACTGAAGAGGTCGATGTCGGAATCTATGAGGTTGGGCTGGGAGGGCGGCTGGATGCGGTCAACGCCATTGAGCCCGCGCTGAGCGTGATTACGACGATTGGTCGTGACCATGAGGCCTATCTGGGACATGCCATTGCCGCGATCGCCGGGGAGAAGGCCGGGGTGATGCGTGAGGGAGTACCTGTGGTGATAGGGCCCCAGGAGCACGCGGAGGCGATGGACGTGCTGTGGGAGCGCGCAGGCAGGAGCCCACGCTACCGTATCGATGAGGCCGAGGGTGTCGGGGATGTGGGGCCTGGTGAGCACTGGTCAGCGTTGGCTCGCCGGCATCATCGGAGTGCCTGGAAGGCAGCCCAGATCTTTCTGGGGGAGCGTTTCGATGCCGGGTTAGCGCGCCAGGGGCTTGAGCGCTGGCGTTGGCCCGGGCGAATGGAGCCTCGTCAGGTGCGCGTGCCTGAGGGGGTAGAGGGCCGAGTGTGGCTGGACGCGGCGCACAATCCGGCCGGGATTGCCGCGTTGGCCCGTGAAGTGCGTCGCGGGGTCTGTGGGGATATTGGTGCGGTGGTCTGGGGCGCGCTCGGGGATAAGGCGCAGGAGGGACTGGGAGAGCTTCTCTCGGAACTTGGAGTGGGGGTCTGGGCGGTGGAGATTGCCTCGCCACGCGCTTTGACTGCGGAGGGGATGCAAGCACTGGTGCCTGCCAGGTTGTGGCGTGGAAGCGGCCGTGCTGGTGAGAGCCTTCGAGAAGCCCTCTTGAGCTGCGAACCAGATCAAAGCGTATTGTGCTTTGGGTCTATCTATTTGCTTGGAGAGATTTACGGGGCGTTGGGGCTGGACGTCGAAGCGCTGGTGACAGAGGCCCAGGAGTCGGCCGATTGAAAGGGGCTTGTCGGTGCCTAGATTTCGACCTGTCCCGAGATGGAGCGCGGAGCGCGGCAGAAGGACTGCCGCGGGGCGCTCAACCTATTAGGAGTGGCTCATGACTGAGAAGTCCGAGTTTGAATCGCATCCCGACAAATCCGCATACCACGACAATAAGCGAGAGCTCCTGCGCCGAGGTCGCGAACGCGGGGAGCTGACCTGGAGCGAGATTCTGGAGGCCTTGCCCCGGGAGCATCTTGGAGAGGTGGAGATGGAGGTCTTTTTGTTCACCTGCCGGCAGATGGGGATCGAGGTGAAGGGGGCTCCCAGCTCGTTGGCTTAAGAGCAGGCAATGACGCGTTATGTAGGGCGAGTGTTTTGCGTTGGAGCCCCGGGCTCATTCCTGTCTGTCTGAATCAAAAAACGCCGCCTCCGAAAGGAGGCGGCGTTTTTTGATTCAGCTGCGCTCAGCCCGGCAGAGGTTGCGGGCTGAGCGTTTCTATTTAGTTGCCACTGTCGGAGCGGCTTCCGTGGAAGGTGCCGTCCAGCACGGTGGCCGAAGATTCGGTGCTGAAGCGGAACTCGGCTTCCCATTTACAGCGCAGCTCAGGCTCCGCCTTGCCCAGGTGTTGGATGAAGGGAAGGGCGGGCTGGGTCGAGCCGGGAGTCGGCGGGTAGACGTCGGGCTGGTAAAGTTCACAGGGCTCGCCGGCGGGGGTGCCGATGCGGAAGTTGTCTTCGGAATCAGCAACCAGGTTGTCGTTGACATAGTCGCGAACGGCGCCGGCCGCTTCGGTCTTCATGACTTCGCAGGCTTGTTTGACGGCACGGTGGAACGTGCTGGTTTCGTCGGAGTTCACCTCAGTTGCGAGAGCGGTGCAGTCGACGAAACGGTCGAGCATTGCGTCGAGGGAGTCGACAACGGGGCCGCCATCATTAAAGAGGCGAGGGAGCAGGACCTTTTCAATCACGGCCAGGATGAGGCTGCCATACTGAAGGGTCAGCGGGTGCTTCTCAATCTTAAGAGCGGTGGAGCCGATCATAGTGGCGCCGAAGTTGCCATAGACAGCGGAGCCGCCTTCACCGACTTCAAAGGAGCGGATAAGCACTTCGGAGCAGGAGGCCGCCTGACCTTCGCAACCTCGGCTCCATTGCAGGACGATGTCGTTCCAGCGCTGAACGTTGTTTTCGGCGTGGAGCACGGCCTGGGTCTGGCCGGCGGCGATGTCGATGACCGGTTCTTCCATGATCTGGATGTCACCTTCGACGGTGAACTCTTCGAGCATGGAGATGACGTCGTCGATGATCACCTGGGCGTCGGTAGCCCAGCTAGGCAGGAAGCCTTCGATGGCGTCGTCCAGGAAATCAAGAGCGAGAGCGAGGGCCGCACTATCCTGGAAGTCTCGAAGCGTCTCGGCGAAGCTTCCCAGGGAGTCACCGGCATAATCGAGGATGAAGTCGAGGAGGCCGCGAGTTCCTCCCGGAGGGCAGTAGCTTTGGGTGGCCGGGCAGCCCAGGATGAACTGCGCAGGGCTGGTGGCCAGGGTGCCGATCAGGCTGAGCACGTCGGCCACGGCGGGAGGGAGGCCGCTGACGATGTTGAAGGTGTGGGTAACCTTGTAGATGCCGGCGATGCTGGGGATGTAGTCGTAGAGGTCGACATCGACGACGGAGTTGACCCCACTTTGAACTGGCGGGTTGTTGTCCGTGCAGCCGAGCGCGGCGATGACCTGACGGGCGCCGACATTACGGATGGCAACGCTGAAGATGGTGTAGGCCTGGTTGTTAGGCACCGAGTTCAGGATGAGGTTGTTGACTGAGCCGTCGGCGTTGACGGTGGCATTCAGGGCGAAGTCGGCGCCGGTGACGTAGCCGCGGGCGGCGAATTCGTCTTCGAGCTCCGCGCAGGTCATGTCGGCCGGCAAGAAGCTGGTATTGACCGTGTCGAGAATCGCCGTGCCGCCGTGTGTGTGTTTGACGATGTAGGAAGCGGTATCTTTGGCGTTAATTCCCAGGTTGAAATCCAGGGTGTTGACGCCCTCCTGGCCAACGGAGGCTCGGACACGCAGGGTGCCGGTGGCAACGGCAGGGTCGCTTCCGGTGCGCACGGTGGTCGAGGCGATCCCGTCGGCGTTGGTGATCCCGTTGGCGGCGGAGAGGGAAGAGCCCTCGGCACCGGATTCGCGCTCAAGTTGGAAGCCGATCATCGCGTTGCGGATAGGGTTGCCATCGGCATCAACCAGGCGCACGGAGAGGGTCGTTGAGCCGTCGACAGGGAGAGAGCGAGCGCAGGAGAGCTGAAGCGGGTCGCAGGGCTCGACGTGCTTCAGGCTGCTGGTTCCCGGAATATCGGGTTGTTCATGGTCACGTGGATCGTCTCCGCCGGGTACGTTGACGGTGCTCTCGCCGCATCCAAGCGTCAGTGAGAGGCTGCCGGCAGCCAGCAACATGAGCCATTTATTGGAATACCTTCCCATCATTTTTCCTCCGCAACACGCGCGGGTCTGGCGCGTCGATCGTGGTGAGGCACCGCGGTGGCGACGCGCTCAAAGTGAATCCATATGTAAGAGGGCAGCGAGGGCGGCGCGGGCAAAACCGTCGACGCTTGCTGATCTTATCCTGTAGGTCAGTCGTGAGTATACCGAGGGGGTGTCGGCGGTCAAGGTGACGATGAGATCCGCATAAAACCTCACTCATAAGGGGGGCGAAAGAAATGCGTGAGGGGTTAGACGGCTTCTTCGACTCGGGGGGCGTTCCAGATCGGGGGGCGAGTGGCCTTCTCGAAGAGGTGCTCGGGAGAAATGGCCGGGCTGAAGAAAAAGCCCTGGCCGTATTGGCAGCCCATATCGCGCAATAACGTCCATTGAGCGGCGCTTTCAATGCCCTCGGCCAGAGCCTTCATCTGGAAGTTTTGAGAGAGGGTGACGATGGAGCGTACGATGTTCGCGTCGCGGTGATCGCCGGGGAGGTCTTTTACAAACGAGCGGTCGATCTTGAGGATTTGTACCGGAAGTTGTTTGAGGCGCTCCAATGAGGAGTACCCGGTTCCGAAGTCGTCGATGGCCACGCGCAGGCCGTGTTCTCGCAGGCGATGAACCACGCGGATGCTATGATCGGGATCGGCGAGCATGGCGGATTCGGTGAGTTCCAGCGCCAGACGGCCGGGAGGGATGTGGGCGTCGCTGATGGCGGCGAGGATGCGTTCGACGATGTCGCCCCGCAAGAATTGCAGGGGGGAGAGGTTGACGGCGACCGAAAGGTCCAGGCCTGCGCTGCGCCAGGAGCGGATTTGCTGGCAGACCTGGGAGAGAACCCAGTCGCCCAGGGGAAGGATCAGGCCGGATTCTTCGGCAGCCGGGATGAAGTCGGCCGGGGAGATGACCTCGCCGGTAGTGGTCGTCCAACGAAGCAAGGCTTCGGCGCCGGTGATCTTGCCGGAGCGCAGATCGATGATGGGCTGGTAGGCGACGGTAATCTCGTCGTCGACCATGGCGCGGTGAAGGCGCGACTGAAGGGAGAGGCGGCGCTGTTGACGCGTGGCGATCTCACCGGCGTAGAACGAGCAGCTGGCCGGGCCGGACTCTTTGGCGTGGGCCAGGGCGAGGTGAGCGTGTTTGATCAGGGCTTTGGCCTCGGAGGCGTCCCGGGGCCAGGTGGCCACGCCGATGCTGGCGCTGAGATAAGAGTCCTGCCCTTTGAGAGTGAAGGGGCGGCTGAAGGAGGAAAGGATCGCGCTGGTGTGAGCCCGAAGCTCTCCGGGGCTCAGATCGGAGGGCAGGAAGGCGACGAATTCGTCAGCGCCGATGCGTGCCAAAAGAGCGTCGGTTGGGAGGATGGCCTGGAGACGGTCGCGGGCGTCGAGGAGGAGCGTGTCGCCGGCATCGTGGCCCAGGATGTCGTTGACCAGGTGGAAGCGATCCAGGTCGATATAGAGAAGGACGGCCGGGGCTTCGGGATGCTCGCCGGTCCAGTGGTCGATGGCGCGGATGAGCCCATGGCGGTTGGGCAGGGTGGTAAGACTGTCGTGGTAGGCGAGGAAGGTCAGGCGGTCTTCGGCTTTCTTTTGGGCGGTGATGTCGGAGATGACGCCGGTGATACCGGTGGGGACCATGTCGCTCTGGCGTTCGACGTGGCCGTGGTCTTCGAACCACAGGATCTGCTGGTCGTCGCGATGTCGGCAGCGGTAACGGACCACGTAGGTTTCGTCGTGGTCGATGGCTGTCGCGATGGTTTCGGTGATGTGTTCGAGATCGTCGGGGTGGATGCGGGAGCGCCAGAGTTGGGGGTCGTTGTAGAAAGCCTGTGAAGGGTAGCCCAGCAGGCGCTCGGCGGCGGGGCTGATAAACGAGGTGGCAAAGTGGGGCAACTCCGCTCGGTAGAGGATGTCGGGGACGGTGTCGACGACATTTCGAAAGCGCGCCTCGGAGGCACGGGCTTCGTGGAGCAGCTGATGTCGATGCAGAGCCACGCCAATCTGACGGGCGACGGCCTGGAGCATCGCCAGCTGGCCGGCGTCGAGCGAGCGGTTGGAGCTGTGAGTGCCTACCAGGAGAGCGCCCCCGGGGTGACCTTCGCTTTCAATGGGGACGCTGGTGATGCTTTTGAAGCCGAGTTCCCGGTAGGGCTGAAGCGCAGGGTCGGGAGTGAGGGAGAGATCAATGGAATGAGATGTTCCGGAGCCAATAAACCGGGCTGCGAGCTCGCGGTCCCGGGGTTCGGAGGCGATGTCATCCGGGGAGATGCCAAGGTGTTCGAGACCCTGGCACCAGCGGTAGGTAGGCGCGCGGAGGTCCGGGTCGTGGATGGCGACGGCTCCGGTTTCGAAGTCTGTGAGGCGAACCGCGGCCGCGACGGCTTTGCGCCCAAGGACGTGGAGATCTTGCTCACTGGCGAGATCTTCGATGACACCGCCGATTCCTTCGAGATGTGCCTCGGCGCGGCGGACATCGCCGATATTGAGATGATCGGCCACGTAGCCGGTCAGGTGAGTCTGGCCGTCGTAGAGGGGGGCAAGTGTTAAGCGTACTTCGACGTGAGAGCCGTCTTCCCGGTAGCGGATGACCTCAAGGGTGAAACGGCCATCGGTGCGAGCGCGGTCCAGAGCGACGGCCAGGGGAAGGCCGGGGCTCTTGTCGAGTTGCATCAGATCGCCGAACGAGGTGCCCAGGAGCCTGTCCGGGGAGGTGTGGAGGAGGTCGCAGAGAGCCGGGTTGGTGTCGACGAACACCCCCTCCAGGTTGAGCAGTGCGACGCCGTTGGCCATGGTGTCGATGATGCGGCCGATATGGGCATCGCGCGCGACGACCTGACGCTCCACACGGTGGAGCGCCCGGAGGTGGCGGCGCAACAGCGCATAGAGGGCTGCGCCGCTGGCCAGGATAAATACGATGCCTTTGCCGGTCTGGGCCAGATCGCGAAGTGCCGGGGTCGGAATCAGGCGATTGAGCAGCGCATCGCTGGCGGTGACCCAGAGGGTTGCCGCGCCGATGTAGAGCAGGGCTGCACGGCGGTTGATTGCCGGCGAAACCGGTGTGTGTCTGGCAGTGGGCTGGCTGGCCGGGGCGATCAACGCGCTGAGACGTCCGGTTGCCCTGGGATCGGGAGCGTGTGGCTCTTCAGGTGCGTGTTCGGTGCGGGGGGAGCTCATCGCTGGCGAGGCCTGGGGGGCGGTGGGAGGCGGCGCTGTGGAGCATAACAAGGATGATGCCCGCCAGGTCAACGCCGGATTGGTGCGCGTTGTCCGAAGATACAAAAAAACCCGGCAAAAAGGCCGGGTTCATCCATACAGCCATCAACTCAGAGTTAGAGCGGTCGAGGCATTTTTATGGGGCGCTACCATGTGCATCATCCTGAAGGAGGTTCAAGCAGGCGACCGCTGGCAGTGTCTTACTCCCGGAGTGCGCGCAATGCAACTTTCTTTCGAAAATAGAAATAAAAGAAGGCCGCGCGGAGTTCGCGCGGCCTTCTGCGGGTTTTTTTGTGGGGGGGCGCGACCTGCCCCGAGGGAGCAGGCCGCGAAAGCGTATCAGGGCAAGAAGGAGCCCCAGACCAGGTTGTCGATGGTCACCTGACCGCTCTGAATGGAGCGAATCTCCAGGTCGAAGGTACCCGAGATGTTGATGTCTTCGAGCAGGAGTTCGTGGACGGTGGCATCGGCACCGCTGGCGTTGCCGAAGACCTCCGAGGTGCCCACGGAGGTACCGTTGACGAAGACTTCGATCTGGCGGTTGGCGCCGCTGGTAAAGGCTTTGCGCATCTCCAGGCGAAGGGAGTTGATGCCGCCTTCGAGCCCCTGCACGATGAGGGACTTGTCACCACTGCCGCCGAACATCAGGCCACGACCGTCGATGGTGTAGTCGGAGTTCGAGGTTTCGTCGACCAGGCGGCCACCGGTGTAGTTGAAGGTGTAGCCCGAGTCCCCGACGAAGCTGCCGGCACCGTAGGTGTTGCCCGGGCCGTCGAAGTTGATGAAGGACTCACTCTGCTCGTCGGGGGCATTGGCCACGGTGACGTCAGCGCTGAGCGTGGTGGTGCCCAGGGTGGCTTCGAGGGTGTAGTCCCCGGCGCCTTCGTTGAAGGTCAGCGTGATATTGGCGCGTTGCTCGCCAGCGGCGAAGCTGACCTCGGCCGGGAAGGGCAAGGTCGTCTCGACGGGGAGCAGGTTGAGGCTCACCGTCTCACCGGCGGCGCCGGCGGGCAGGTTGAGTTCGAGGTCGAAGTTCACCTGGTCGCCTACGAAGATGGTGTCGGCGCTGGCGCTCAGCGAGGAGAGCTCACGCGGGCTCGCGGCGCTGTAGGTGGTGACCGGAATGGTCAGTGTGACGCCATCAAGCGTGACGCTGATGGTAGCTTCGGCATCCGGGGTGGTGGCGGCAATGGCCACCGTGACGCTCTGCTCACCATCGGCCAGAGTCGCGCTGGTCGGACCCGAGATGATGCCGGCCGGGTTGTAGCTCAGCGCGAGGGTGCTCTCGCCCTGAGAGGCGCGATTCAGCGAGAGGGTCAGCTGGCCATCGGCGCCGTCGGCGTCGATGAAGAGCGCTTCGGGGGATGCTGCGGCGAGGAAGGGGGGGCCACTGACGACATCAAGCTCGGAGCGGGGCTCGACCTTGGAGTTCTCGTTGGCCCAGCGCAGCACACCGGTGATGCTGGCGAAGCTGTTTCCGACCTCGGGCTTGGGATCGATGGTGTACATCAGGTTGTTGATGCGCAGCCCGCTATCGACGGCGAATTCAAAGGGGTTGTCACCCTGGCCGGGGCCGGGGTCGGGGCTGTTGTTGGTGACGGTGACGTCTTCGACGCGGACCAGGACGCCCTCATAGGCCTGACGCAAGGCGCCGTTGTTGGCAACCTCGGCCGGGCTCACTACCGTCGGGGCCGGCAGCGGGTAGCCGCTCTCCAGGATGTTGATGGCGCTGACGTTACCTACCTGGAACTGGCCGTAGAAGAGCGTGGACGAGCCGGTGAGGTCGATGCGGTCGCCGACCTGGGGGAAGACCGTGCCGCCGCGGTTGTAGACGTAGATGCCGCTGTACTGGTCGCCCTGGTAGTCGTCGCTCTGGGGATCGACCTGGACGAAGAACCCTTCACCTTCGGCTACTGCGGTGACGATGACGCCTTCGAAGGTGCCCAGGGAGCCGGGGTCAGTGGTGCCATTTTTGATCGAGTAGATGGAGACCGGGCAGGCTTCACCCTCGCCAAGGAAGGTCTCAGGGCAGGGGCTGCAGGCGTCGCCGTAGGCATCGCCGGAGGTGTTTTCCTGACCGGGGTTAAAGTGAACCGGGCAGTTGTCGGTGTCGTTGGCCACGCCATCGCCGTCGAGATCGTCGGGATCAATGGTGTTGCAGTTCGGATCCTCGCTCAGGGGGCAGGGGTCGCAGATGTCGCCGATGCCGTTGCCGTTGGTGTCGGGCTGCTGGCCGCCGTCCATGGGACGGATGGGGTTGAAGTAGGCCGGGCAGTTATCGACAGCATCCGGGATACCGTCACCGGAATTGTCGGTGTTGTCGGTGAGTCCGGAGTATTCGTTGGGGCGGAAGGGCATGCAGCTGGGCTCGTCGTCGGGCTCACCACAGAAGAAGAGTTCGTAGGCGTTGGAGCTTACCGCCGAGCGAATCGCGCTGAGGGACTTGCCGGCGTCGAGCTCTACGCAGAGGCGGCGACCGCGTTCGCAGACGTCGATCTGCTCACAGCCATCCAACTCGGCGGAATCGACCAGCGCTTCGATGAGTTGAGCGTCGCCGTAGAGCGGCTCGCCGCCGCGGAGCACCAGCACGATGTCGGCAATTTCGGCGTCGATGATCGCGCGGTATGGCAGGCGGTCGGTGCCGTCGAAGATGGTGATATCACCGACGTAGCCCTCTTCCAGGCGTCCGATCTGGTCGCCGGCGCCCATGGCGTCGGCGGCGTTGGCGGTGGCCATCATCCAGAGTTCTTGCTCGGTGAAGGTCTCATCGTAGTAGAGGCGGTTGAGGTAGTCGGCGCACTGCAGTTCGCGGAGCATGTTCATCGAGCCGCTGGCCGACCAGTCGGTGCCCAGGGCAATCGGCACACCGAAGCGCTTGAAGATCGGGGCCTGGGCGGTGTTGCCGTAGAGATCAATGTTGGTACGAGCCGACCACACCAGGGTGGCACCGCGGCGAGCCATCAGGGCGATATCGCGGGTCGAGAGCCCGATGCCGTGGATGATGGAGGTGTTGTCCTGAATCAGGTCGCTGCCGGAGGCGCCGGAAGCGCAGTGGAATTCGTTGTTGGCTTCCGGGTCGATGCCCTCGGAGAGGTGGGGCAGGTAGACGCCGGAGTTGAGGCGGCTTTCGTTGTCGATGTTGGGGTAGTCACAGCCGCTGGCGCGCAGCGTGCCGTTGGAGTCGCCCAGGGGGAAGGTACGGTAGGAGACGTCCACGCCACTTAAGCCCTCGGTGTAGCTGGTGTTATCGAGGTTGCGCAGCATGCCGCTGGCGTCACCGCTTCCCACCGAGCCGACCACGCTGGTGGCGCCGCCAAAGAGCATGCGCAGCTCACCGTAGAGGATCCCCTCGTGGCTGTTATCGGAGCCGGGGCTGGTGTTGATCTGGTCGTGGCCGCGAAGCCCTCGGCGCCAGTCGTGGCGGTGATCAAAGCGCTCTTCGCCGTGAGGACGGGGGTGAGAGAGGGAGTAGGTGATGTGATCGTGGGGGTTGATCAGCCCGGGGGAAATCACGCCGGAGGGGCAGGAGACGATGGTTGCATCCTGAGCCTCGGGGGTGTCGGCGCAGCCGCAGCCGGAGCAGACGATCTGGCGGTTGGGGCTCTGGTCGTTCAGGAGGAGCGAGCCCTCATGGTAGACGTCATCGCCGGCCAGAAGGGTGCCGCGGAAGAGGATATGATCGCCGTTGCCGGGGATGACGACACAGCGCTCGCCCTGGGGGGGCTGGGGCATGGGTTCGTCGCAGGCGATGGCGTCTTCGGGGGGATCGGTGATGTCGACATCGGTATCCGGATCGACATCGGCGTCCGGATCGACGTCAGCGTCCGGATCGACGTCGGTATCTCCGGCATCCGGATCGGGGTCGACATCCTGACCGACATCGGGATTTCGGTCGGGTTCGGGATCACCGCCACAGGCGCTGAGCGCCAATGTGGCTGTGAGTAGCAGGGTTAGAGAAAGGAGCAGCGGTGAGCGTACGGACCTGTCTGGCAACATGGGAAAATACCTCAAGTGAGTCATTCCGTGGGGCGACGCGTTTTGCTGATGTTAAGGTAGTGAAATCCTGGGCGAACTTCATGTCTCCGGGAGAGAGGTTCCGGAGGGAGAGGGGAGTGTGTAGCGCAAGCGGGGGGCCTTTGCTGTCACGACTCGGTGAATTCTCAAGGGGGGGAGGGAGGGGAAGGGAGGTCGGTCATCGACCCTGCCCGGCGTTGTAGCGAGTTGGGGGAAAGGGATCAAGGCGCCCCGGGAAGGAAGGTGCCAAACAGGGAGGGCGGGTCAATGAAAGTCCCGGGAGCGCAGCTTCGGGAGCTCCCGGGGAAGATCGGGGCGCCAGAGCTGGTCGCTGATCAGGTGGGTCACCCCCTGTTCATGTTGCAGGGTGCCGGAGACGCCCAGAAAAGGGGTGGTGCGGGCCAGGACTGCAAAGCGCTCAAAGACGTCGGGGTAGATGATGATGTTGGCCAGGCCGGTCTCATCCTCCAGGGTCATAAAGACCACGCCCGAGGCGGTGGCAGGGCGCTGGCGGCAGATGATGAGTGCGGCGAAGTGGACGCGGCTTTTGTGGGGAAGCGCGCTGAGTTCTTCGGCGCTGGGCAGTCCAAGGGCGCGAAGGTGGGGGCGCAGCTCCTGGAGGGGGTGGCCGTGGGTGCTATGAAAAGAGGTGCGGTGATCCCACTCGATGGCCTCCAGGCGGCTGAGCTTTTGGAAGGCGGGCGTGGGCTCGGGACTTTGGAGAGGGAGGCTTAAGGGGAGGCCGGTTTCGGGGCGTTCGGAGAGTTCCCAGAGGGCCTGGCGGCGGCCGACGCCGATGCTCTGAAGGGCACCGGCTTTGGCCAGACGCTGATGGTCGCTGATGGGGAGGGGCACGCGTGCCCGGAAGTCGGCGATGCTCTCAAAAGGTCCCTTGTTTCGGGCGTTTATGAGGTGTGTGGCGCTGGCGCGGGAGAGGCCGCGCAGCTGGCGCAGGCCCATGCGCAGGGCAAAGGGAAAGGGTGGGGTGTCGGTGGGCTCCAGGGTGCAATCCCACTCCGAGGTGTGAACGTCGATTGGGCGAACGTCCACGCCTCGGCGGCGGGCGTCTTCGACCAGGGTTGAGGGGCTGTAGAAGCCCATGGGCTGCGCATTGAGCAGGGCGGCGGTGAAGACCACCGGGTAGTGGCAGCGCAGCCAGGAGGTGGCGTAGGCCAGGAGTGCAAAGCTGGCGGCGTGGCTCTCGGGGAAGCCGTAATCGGCAAAGCCTTGAATCTGGCTGAAGACACGTTCGGCGAAGTCGGGCTCGATGCCCTTTTGAATCATGCGGGTGATCAGGCGCTCGCGGTGACGTTCGATGTGTCCGTGTTGTTTCCAGGCGGCCATGTCGCGGCGGAGTTGATCGGCCTCTCCGGGGGTGTAGTCCGCAGCAATTACGGCGAGCTTCATCACCTGTTCCTGGAAAAGAGGGATGCCGAGGGTGCGCTCCAGTACCGGGATCAGGCTCGTGTGGGGGTAGTCGATGGGCTCAAGTCCCTGGCGGCGGCGCAGGTAAGGGTGGACCATGCCTCCGGTGATGGGGCCGGGACGTACCAGGCTGATCTCGATGACGAGATCGTAGTAGGTGCGGGGTTTGAGACGCGGAAGCATGGCCATCTGCGCGCGGCTCTCAATCTGGAAGACGCCCAGGGTGTCGCCCCGGCAGAGCATGTCGAAGGTGGCCGGATCTTCGGGGGGGATCGAGGCCAGATCGAGGTGGCGCTGGTGGTGTCTGGCCAGCAATTTAAAAGCGCGATCGAGCATGGTCAGCGCGCCCAGGCCCAGGAGATCGACTTTAAAGAGCCCCAGCGCCTCCACGTCGTATTTATCCCACTGGATGACGGTACGGCCTTCCATAGAAGCGTTTTCGACCGGGACCAGATCGCTGACGCGATCGCGGGCCAGAATAAAGCCACCGGGGTGAATGGAGAGATGGCGGGGGAAGGTGAGGATGGCGTTGGTCAACTCTTCGAGGTGGCGGTGGAGCGGGAGCGTGGGGTCGAGCTCGGCCTGCTCCCAGACCTCGGCGCCGAGCTGACTGCGATGGCCGAGCAGGCGGGCGAGGCGGTCGACCAGCGCCTCGGGGAGCCCCAGCGCTTTGCCCACGTCGCGCACCGCGGAGCGGGGGCGGTAGCGAATGAGGTTGGCGACCATGGCCGCGCGTTGTCGGCCATAGCGGGCGTAAACGTGTTGGATGACTTCTTCGCGGCGCTCGTGGGCGATGTCCAGATCGATATCCGGGGGCTCGGCGCGCTCCGGAGAGATGAAACGCTCAAAGAGCAGCCCCATACGCACCGGATCGACGGCGGTGATGCCCAGGCAGAAGCAGACCGCGGAGTTGGCTGCTGAGCCGCGTCCCTGACAGAGGATCTTCTGCGCGCGGCAGAACTCCACGATCTCCTTCATGGTCAGAAAGTAGCCGGCGTAGTCGAGTTCCTGGATGATGGCGAGTTCGCGTTCAAGATGGGCGAGGACCTGGGAGGGGATCCGGGCGTCGTAGCGCTGACGGGCTCCTTTTAGTGTCAGTGCGCGCAACCAGGAGTCGGGGGTGTGCCCCCGTGGGAGGTCTTCGAGCGGGTAGCTGTAGCGCAGCTCGCTCATGCTGAAGTCGCAGCGCTCGGCGATCTCCAGGGTGCGGGCCAGCAGGTCGGGGCGATCGGCAAAGCGGCGCGCCAGGGCGTCGGGTGGGGTCAGGGTGTAGAGGTCGTTGGGGCGCAGGAGGTGGCCGGCCCTGGAGAGTTCGGTGGTGTGGCGGATGCAGGTCAGGATGTCCTGCAGGGGGCGGCGCGCGGGGTGGTGGTAGAGCACCTCGGTGGCGCCGACGCCGGGCAGGCCCCAGCGTTCGGCGCGGGCCAGCAGCAGGGGTTCGCGGGCCTGCTCCTCCTGGTTCTGGTGGCGGAGGAACAGGGCGTAGAGGCGGTCGTCGAAGGCTTCCTTGAGCAGGCCGGCCGTGGGCGCGGGGAGCTCGTTTTGCCAGAGCAGGCTCTCCGGGCCGCCCCAGAGCGCGAGGAGGTCTTCGGCGTGTTCGGCGACCTCGGTCCAGCTCACCTGACTCTGCCCCTTCTCAGAGCGCAGGCGTCCCCGGGTGATCAGCGCGCTTAAGCCCGCGTAGCCCTTGCGGGTCTGCGCCAGAAGCACGATGGAGGTGCCGTCATCGACGCTGATCTGGGCGCCGGTGATGAGCTTGAGCGCGCGGGTTTTGGCCCGCTGGTAGGCGCTTACCGTGCCGTAGAAGCCGTCGCGATCGGTGAGCGCGAGTGCCGGCAGGCCCAGATCGGCGCCTTGATCGACGAGCTCCTCGGGGTGGCTGGCGCCCTCCAGGAAAGAGGCGTTGGATTTGCAGAAGAGCGGAGCGTAGAGCATGAGCGCGAGGGGGAGGCGGGGGGTTAGAACTCGGCGTGCACGTACCAGCGGTGGCGGCGGTGATCGTAGAAGGTCCAGATCAGGCGCTCGTCCTCGGTGACCATGAGGTGGTAGTCGCGATGAATCTCGCGCACCCACCAGCCACCGCAGATGGTGTGTGGCCCCTGGCGCGTGCTCACGCCGGGGAGTGAGCGCAGGCGCTGTGGTGAGGGATAGAAACGGCGCACGGCCTGTGGGTGGGGAGCGCTCGGGGGAGAGGGGAGGGGGATGCGTGGGAGGGGCTCCAGGACGAAGCGCCCCTCGGGAAGGTGGGCCTGGCGAAGGCGCACTCGCTGGACGACCTCGGTGCCAAAATGTGCGCGCAGCCGGGCCAGAGCCCGGTTGGCGGCCTCGATATCGCGGGTGCTCCGGGCCGCGCCTCCCAGGTCCAGGCGGAGCTGCTCGGTGCAGGTGCGCTCGCCATGGGCCACCAGGGTCAGGTGGGTCACGCCGGCGGGAAGCTCCAGGCTCTCCAGGCGAAGCCAGATCAGATCGGAGATTGTCAGCGCATCAAGGGTGGGCTCGGCAGGTTCAATGCGTTCGCTCAGGGCGGGGTGGTGGTCGAGTTCGAAGTGAAGATTGAGCGCGACGAGTTTGTCGTGGGTCTCCTCCAGGCTGCGAAGCAGGGGGTGAAGGTGGCCTTTGAGCAGAAAAAGGAGGCGGTGGGTGTTGCGCTCGGCGTAGTCCAGGTGGTGGTCCACCTGCGCCGGCGCTTTGAGCGTAAAGGGTTCAATGGGAAGCTCCCGGTCGCCGCGGGCCTGTCGGTAGAGCTCCACCAGCGCGGGGCTGAGTCGGCGGTGGAGCCCCTGAGCCGGCAGGGCCAGAAGATCATCGAGGGTGTGCAGGCCCAGGTGGGTCAAAAGTTCGCGGTCGGCCCGGGGCAGATCCAGGGCGGTGAGGCGGGCCTGGCCGGCGGCCCGGCGCTCGGCCTCCGGAGTGTCAAAGGCCCCGGAGGTGTCGGCGGTGCGGGCGATGACGTAGGTCAGCGCGCGGCGAAAGCCCACCGCCAGGGTGACGCGGATATCAAAGCGCTCAAAGATACGCCGGCGCAGGGGGCCGGCCCACTGGCGCCAGTCCGGGTAGAGGCGGCCCAGCCCGGAGGCATTGAGCCAGAAGAGCCCCGGGAGCTCCTGGTGGCGCTCCACCTGAGGCGAATACTCTCCGAGGGCCTGCGCCAGGGTGTCGGCAAGCGACGCCACCTGGTCTGGATCCACCGTGCCGGCGCGCAGCGCCGGGATCAGTGCCAGGGCTTCCCCGTAGTGCATTCCCCGGCTCAGGCCGGCCTGACGCGCGCTGGCATTGAGCCCGACCAGACGCCCCTGAGGGTGGTCGCGATCCAGGAGTGCGGCCGGCCCCTGGCGCCAGTCCGGATGGCTGCGCAGGAGCACCTGCAGCGGGAAGTCGGCGGCGTTAACGCAGGCCCAGCGGTCCATCAAAATCCTCCACCAGGCGATGGCCCGGGCCTCGGCATTTGTCTTTGAGGATCGTCAACTCGGCCTGTAGCTCGCGCGGATCGAGTCGGATCCAGCGTGCCTGGGCCCGCAGCGCGATCAGCGAGCTGAGCGAATCTTCGTGCGGGGATTTATGGCTCAAGAAGAGCAGCGCGCTGGCGTGAGTTTCGGCCAGGCGAAGCAGCCGCCCCATCAGCGGAGCGGGCAAGAAGCTGCGCGGGGGCAGATCGACGATCACCAGCCCGAAGGCGCCGCTGCGCAGGAGCTTGTCGGCGGCCCGGGCGGCCTGACGGGGCTCGGCCAGGTTGATGATCGGCAGCGCCTCCCAGTCCAGTCCCCAGGCCGCGGCGTCGGGCGGGTAAAAGAGGCGAGCGGTGGAGCCCACCCAGGCCGTCGGCTCCTGCGCGCGCTGGGCCTCGGCGATAAGTTTGAGGGCGATGGAGACCCCGGCGGCCGACTGCGCGCTGAGCTCGCTGAGTTTTCCTTTGAGGGTGCTCAGCTCCCAGCGCGCGTGCTCTTCGGCGCGCAGGAGCTCGGTGCCCCGGCGAATCCGGGGCAGAGCGACGAGGTTGGTCATCGGATCATCTCACACAGGGCAGTCATTTGGAGTGCATTCACCTGAAGCACAGGCAGGGCAGCGGGCGCCGCTACATGTGTTCAGTAACTATATGCCTGTGCAGATGTCTGGCAAATGATTTTCATCAAAAAAGCGCAAAGAGCCTGCGCCGGGGGGAAGGCTTCAAGGGGGCCGAAAGGCGATCGGGGGACTGCCCCTTTACTCAATCTGCGCCCGGTTGATAAGCACAGGCGCGCTGCGCGCTAAAGGCAGCGATGGCGATGACCCCGAACGAGATGAAACCATGCGTGTTGCCGTTGTGACCGGAGCCTTTCCGGCCTTAAGTCAGACCTTTGTGCTCAACCAGATCACGGGCCTCATCGATCGAGGCTGTGAGGTCACGATTCTGGCCGATCCGCCCCGTAAGGCCGAGAAGGTGCATCCGGATGTGGAGCGCTACGGGCTGATGGCGCGCACGGTGTACTGGACACAGCTGGGGCAACCGGCGCCCGATCAGGCGTTGGATGGGGTGCGCGCGCTGGTGCTCTCCAGGAAGCGGCGCCTGCTCAAAGGGGCGCTCCAGGCGGTGGGCTCGACCCGGCGCCACGAAGCCCGGCTCTCGGCGGCGTTGATGGTTAAGGCTGCGCACTTAAGCCGGCTCAAGCCCTTTGATGTGGTGCTCTGCCACTTCGGAAACCTGGGGCGGGAGTGCCAGATCTTAAGGGAGATGGGCGCGCTCCAGGGGCGGCTGGCCGTGTTCTTTCATGGCTACGATATGAGCGTGTTTCCCCGGGAGCGGGGCCCGGGCGTGTATCGGGAACTCTTTAAGGGGGCGGACCTGCTCTTGCCGATCAGTGAGCACTGGGAGCGTGAGCTGATCGCGATGGGGGCTCCTCGTCACAAGATCGCCGTGCACCGGATGGGCATCGATACCACGCGCTTTGAGTTTAAGGCTCGCCGCCCCGATGAGGGGGGGCAGGTGCGGCTGCTGACCATCGGGCGTCTGGTGGAGAAAAAAGGCGTGAGCTACGCGCTGGAGGCCTTTGCCCGGGTTCGAGAGCGCTATCCGGGGGCTCGCTACCATATTGCGGGTGACGGTCCGCTGAGTGAGTCGCTCAAAGCACGGGCCCGGGAGCTGAACCTGGGAGACGCGGTGGATTTTTTGGGGTGGAAGCACCAGGACGAGATCATTGAGCTCCTCTCCGACCACCATGTCTTGCTGACCCCGAGCGTGCGGGCGGCCAACGGCGATATGGAAGGGCTGCCGGTGGTGTTGATGGAGGGGCTGGCCACGGGGATGCCGGTGATCAGCACGCATCACAGCGGGATTCCGGAGCTGATTCGCCATGAGGAATCCGGGCTGCTGGCCGAGGAGCGCGATGTGGAGGGGCTGGCCCGGGCGCTGGCGACTTTGCTCGATGCGCCGCAGGACTGGGAGGGCTACGGGCAGCGCGGCCGGGCGATTGTGGAGGAGGAGTTTGCCATTGAGGGGCTCAACGACCGGCTGGTCGAGCGTTTGCGGGAGCTGGCCGGCCGCTGAGCCCTCCTGATCTCAGGCGCGGGTCTGGGCCTCCCAGTCCAGGGCGCTTTTGACGATCGTTTCCAGATCGTCATGGCGCGGCTCCCAGCCGGTGGCCTGGCGCAGGCGCGTGGGGTCGGAGATGAGCTCGGGAGGATCACCGGCGCGGCGCGGGCTCTGGGTGACGTTGAGCTTTTTGCCGACCACGCGCTCCACCGCGGAGACGACCTGGCGCACGGAGTAGCCGTGGCCGTAGCCGCAGTTGAACACCGCGCTGGTCTTGTGCTCTGCGAGAAACTCCAGCGCGCGCAGGTGGGCGTCGGCCAGGTCGCTGACGTGAATGTAGTCGCGCACGCAGGTGCCATCGTCGGTGGGGTAGTCGGTGCCAAAGATGGCCATCGACTCGCGCTGACCGGTGGCCAGCTGGCAGGCGACCTTGATCAGGTGGGTGGCCTGCGGGGTGGATTGCCCGGTGCGCCCGGCCGGATCGGCCCCGGCGACGTTGAAGTAGCGCAGCGCCACATAGTTCAGGGGGTGCGCTCGGGAGACGTCTTCCAGCATCCACTCGGTCATCAGCTTGGAGCGACCGTAGGGGTTGATCGGCCGGGTGGGGGAGTCTTCGGTGACCGGCAGGTGTGCGGGCTCCCCATAGACCGCGGCCGTCGAGGAGAACACAAAGCGGGGGACGCCGGCGGTCACCGCGGCTTCCAAAAGCGTGCGGGTCCGGGTGGTGTTGTTGTCGTAGTATTTCAGCGGGTTTTCGACCGACTCGGGCACCACGATGCTGCCGGCGAAGTGCAGAATGGCGTCGACCGTGTGATTGGTGAAGAGACGCTTTAAGAGGACGGCATCTCCCACATCGCCGATCACCAGTCGGGCCTGAGGCGGGATGTTTTCGCGCACCCCGGTGGAGAGGTTGTCGAGGATCACGACGTGGTGCCCGGCGTCGACAAGGGCCCAGGCCACGTGGCTTCCGATGTAGCCGGCGCCGCCGGTCACGAGGAGGGTGGACATCAAAGCTCCAGAGGTTCGAGGGGGGAAAGGGCCGCCTGGTGGCGGTCGATGGCATGGTTGAGCGTCTGACTGGCCTGGCCGAGTTTCGGATAGAGGGGGCTCTTCTCCAGCGCGGCGCGGCCCAGGGAGAGTGCGGTGGCCAGTGGTTTTAATGCGCCTTTGTAGAGGGTGAACTCCGCGGCCCGGGGGGCTTTGCGCCGCGCCGGGGCCGGGCGCACATAGAAGCGGGCCACGTGCTGCCAGAAGCGCGCCGGGGCCTGGCGCACGTGGGCCAGGGCCGCCGCATCGTCGAGCTGCCACCAGGGCTCGCCGGCGATGCCGGTGACGCGGTTGGTGATCACCCGGGCCCCCAGAAAACGCGCTTCCAGGGGCATGCGTCCGGCGGCCTCAAAGGCCTGGGGCAGGTAGATGAAGCTCTGAGAGTGTGCCAGGACGTCGAGCACCTGCGGGGGCCGCAGGTGCCGAATGATAAAGGGTTCGATGGCGTGGGTGCGGCAGAGTTCAAGTGCTTCTTGAAAGCCTTTGGAGGCCGAACCCGAGTAGCAGATGGTGGCCCGATGCTCCCGGGGCGGCTCGTCCTGGCGAGTCGGGTCGGCCCGGCGGTCGAGGCGCTCAAAGAACGCGCGGTTCATCAGCGAGGAGCCCAGGATGGCGTGGGGGGCCCCCTGGTAATAGGGGTTTTTCGCGTAGTGACGGCGCTGGTTCTCGGTGAGAAAGATCGCGCCCAGGGCCGAAGCAAAGAGGGTGTGCACCGCCGGGTTGGGGCAGGTGCAGGTGGCGCCCCGGCGGTGCATCGCGTCGTGGGCCGAGGGGAAGTTTCCGCGCCAGCGGCACAGGCGCAGATCGTGCTCAAAGAGCACATGGCGGCCGTGGGCGGCCAGCGCCTCCAAAAGGCGCGGGGAGGCGGCCTCCAGGTTGCCCAGGATCAAGAGGTCGAAGTCGGCCACCTCCTCCGGTCGGAGCTCGGCGGTGCGCAGGCAGGTCACCGGGATCGGGGCGGCTTCCAGGGCGGCGGCGTCCGTGAGTTCGGCGCCCCCGGGGTAGGGCTCATCCGGGGTGCGCGGGGCGTCGGCGAACTGGTCGGCCACAAAGGCCACCCGGGCCCCGGCCAGAATCTCGGCGGCGCTCGCCAGTGGCGAGGGGGCTTTGGTGGGGGGGCGTTCTACCACGGGGGATCCTTGCGTCGGGGGCTGCGGTCGGGGTGAAGGGCCACAGGCCGGTCATCAACTGGGGGGCTTCAGGGCGTTGCCAATATCCGCTGGTAGACGGCAGCGGTCTCCCGGGCGCAGCGCTCCCAGGAGAAGGTGGCCGCACGTTCTTGGCCACGGGCGCGCAGCTCGCGCAGGCGCGACTCCGGGGGCTCCGCGGCAAAGAGCGCGGCGAGTTCCCGGGCCCAGTCCCGGGCCGAGTTCGGATCGGCCAGGATCGCGGCGTCGCCCACCACTTCGGGCAGGCTGGATTGCGCCGCGGCGATCACCGGGCAGCCACAGGCCATGGCCTCCAGCGCCTGCAGTCCAAAGCCCTCGGCCAGCGAGGGATAGCAGAACACGCGGGCCGCCGCATAGAGGGCGGGGAGATCGGCGTCGTCGACAAATCCCGTCCAGCGCAGGCGATGGGACTGCCCCAGGCGGGCGGCCAGGCGTTCGTGGTCCTGGCGAGCCGCCTCGTCGATGCCCCCGGCCAGGACCAGCTCCAGCTCCACTGAGGCCGGCAGCTCGGCCAGCGCGCGGATCAGCAGCGGGGTGTTTTTGCGATAATCGTAGCCCCCCAGGTAGAGCGCGAAGGGCTTTTGAAGGTTGAAGCGTTGCTTGAGGTTGTTGATCGCCTTCTCGGATGGCGGCCGAAAATGGCCGTGATCGATGCCATTGGGCACCACCGTGATGCGTTCCGGGGATACGTTAAAGCGTTGCTTGAGCTCATCGGCGGTGGCCTGGCTGATGGCGATGATATGGTCCAGGGCCTGCCAGCGCCGGCGCAGCTTCATGTAGTGGTGGTAGACCTGCCAGTAGCGATGCCCCTTACCCATGTAGTGTTCGGGGAACTGCAGGGGGATGAGGTCGTGGCAGGTGATCACGGTTTTTAGTCCGGGCCCCACCGGCGCCGACCAGGGCTCGGTGGCGTGGTAGAGGCGAGCCCCGGCGCCGCTGAGTTCGGCATGGAGCCGGAGCTCGTTGAGTAAGAATCGGCCCAGATGCGTGGTGCGGGGACGGCGCAGGGTCCAGGTCGCAAAGCCCTCGGGTAGCGCCCTGTCCGAGGGGCCGTCGGTCCGGCGTGCCGCACTCGTTGGCGAGGCGTCGGGGTGCAGGCGCAGGAGCGCGGCCGAGGGAGGCTCCTCCAGCCGGCCCATGGCGCTTACGAGCCCGTGCACGTAGCGGCCGATGCCGCGGTTGCGGTGGCCGGTGTCCAACGCGGTGGCGTCGATGACGATCGGGGCGTGTCGGGGCGCGTCGAGCCCCGGCAGCAGGTGGGGGCGGAGTCGGGAGAGGAGGGGGGGAGAGGTCATAACGAGCTGCGGGGGTGGGGCGCGGGCGGCAGCGGCCGCGCCGGGGATCTACCGGGAGAGGCGACCAGGGCCCGGGGGAGGAGCCCCCTTCGCCCTGGTCGCTCGCCAGACGCTTTAAGGCGCGGCCGGCGCGTCGCTCTCTTCACCGAGCACCTGGTCGGCGTCGACCTCATCGGTGGCCTGCGGGCTCACGCCAAAGATCTCCGCGGGGAGCTCGGAGGGCTCGCCAACCGCGGCGAACTGGTAGGTGTTGATGTAGGTCTGCGCCACGCGCTGGATGTCGGCCGGGGTGACCGCGTTGATGGCATCCAGGAAGGTGTCGACCTCCTGCCAGCCGCCGCCCAGCAGTTCGTGGTCGGCCAGCATGCCGGCCTGGCTGGCGTTGGTCTGCAGGTTCATGTAGTGGCCGGTCAAAAAGACGTTGCGAATCTTCTCGAGGGCCAGCGGGTCGAGGCGCTCGTTTTGCAGGCGCGCCACCTCGTCGAACATCACCGGCAGCGTGGCCGCCGGGTCGGTCGCCGTGACGTAGAGGTAGCCGAAGTTGGCCTTGCGCGTGGCCATGCCCGCCGAGACCGCGTAGGTGAGGTTGCGTTTGGTGCGGACCTCCTCAAAGAGACGATCGCGCAGGTAGCGGGTGGCCAGGAGCATCGCCGGGTAGTCGGCATGATCCAGGGCCGGGGCGCCAAAGTACCCCATGATGTAGTTGGTCGGGATCTCCTGGGCTTCGATGCGCAGCGCGCGTTCGCTATGCACCACCGCCGGCACCGCCGGCGCCTCGGCGCCGGTCGGCGCCAGTCGTCCGAAGCTCGCCGCCACGCGCTTGATGAGCTGGTCGTGGTCGATGTTGCCCACCACCACCAGGAGCATCCGGTCGGGCTGCAGGAGGCTGCGCTGCCAGGCCTGCAGCTCCGCGGTGGTCAGGGCGCTGACCGATTCCACCGTGCCGACCTGGCGATTGGCATAGGGGTGACCGGCGAAGTAGAGGTCGCTGACCATCTCGCCGACCAGCGCGTCGGGGCTGTCGCGTACGCTTTCGATCTCGGCGATCTGGCGGGCGCGGCGCAGCTCGACCTCCTCATCGGGGAAGGCCGGCTCCAGCACCGCCTGGGTGAAGAGCTCCCAGGTGGGCTCAAAATGCTCGACCACCGAGCGCATGGAGATGCCCGAGTAATCGGCCGCGGCAAAGGAGCCGATGGAGGCCCCGATGGCGTCGAGCTGTGCGTTAAAGGCGTCTTTGGGCGTGGAGGCGGTGCCCCCGCCGGCGGCCACGCTCAAGGAGAGGCGCTCAATGCCGGCGATGCTCGCGCTTAGGTCGGCCTGCCCCCCGGCGGTGAGCAGCCGGGCGACGACCACCTGGTTGGCGGGCGTGTTCATGTGGATGACCTTGAGCGCCCCCACGCGGGTGGCGCGGATGGTCTCGGTCGAGCCCAGGTCCTCGATGGTGGGCTGGCCCTCGATCCACTGCAGCTCGCGCAGCTCGGGGATCGGGCGCTCGGCGCTGGCCAGGGTGCTCTCCACCGGCGCCTGGTCGGGCGCGGGGGCGGGGGAGGCGCAGGCCGCCACAAGCGCGGCCAGGGTCAGAGCGGTGATGGGACGGGTGATCTTCATGGCTGACCTCCTTGGCGGGCTTCGGTGGCTTGTGGGGCGTCTTCGGCGATGCGGGCGCGTACGCGTTCCACGACCTCCTGGAGGCGTTCCTCGCTCAGGCCCAGCTCTTCGATATGCGCCGGGCTGGCCAGGGCGCCGACCACCATGGGCTGGCCCTCAAGGTAGGTGCGCACGTAGTTGGCGATGTCGTCGCGGGTGATGGCCTGCAGATCCGCGATGTAGCTGCGGTAGTAGTCGAGCCCGGCCACCGCCCACCAGAAGGTGACGGTGTGAGCAAAGGAGCTGGTCTGCTCGCGGCCGTAGATCTCCTGAACGGCCAGGATGGTCTTGGCCGCCTCCAGCTGCTCGTCGGTGAAGTAGTCCGGATCGGCAAAGCGGGAGACCTCGATGAGAGCGGCCTCCAGCGCGGCGTAGAAGGTGTCGGGGAGGGTCTGGGCCGTCAGGCTGATCGGACCGGTGAAGGCCTGGGTGTAGTAGCTCAGCGAGGCTCCCAGGGTGAGCTGGCTGTCGATGAGCTCTTTGTAGAAGCGGCTGGTCGGCTGGCTCAGGATAAAGCTCAACACGTCGGCGGCGTGCGTGGCCACCGGGTCTTCGCCCACCGAGGGGCCATGCCAGTTGAGCTGGAACACCGGCATCTGCACCTCGCGCTCGACCACCACAAAGGCGTCGCCCTCCAGGGGGGGATGGGGCGGCACCGGCTCGACCTCAAAGGGGTCGGGCCCGCGCTCCCACTTGCCAAAGATGCTCTCGACGGTGGCAAAGGCCTCCGCGGGCTCCACATCGCCGGCGACCATGATCACCGAGTTGTTGGGCACGTAGTAGAGCTCCTTCATGCGGGTCATCTGCGCCACGGTGGCCGCGGTGATGGCCTCGCGCGAGCCCAGCGGGTCTTTGCGCGCCGGGTAGCGGTACCACAACAGGCTCTCCACCCCGCGGTTCAGCCAGTAATAGGGGCTCGACTCGGCGCGGTCGGCCTCGCCAAGGACCACCTCTTTCTCCCGGGCAAACTCCGCCTCGTCGAAGTTTGGCGAGACGGTGGCGTCGTACATAAACTCCAGCCCGGGCTGGAGGTTGTCGGCCGGCAGGGTGAAGAAGTAGTTGACGCGCTCGCTGCTGGTGGTGCCGTTGAACACGATGCCCAGCTCGCGCATCCGCTCCAGGTAGGCCTCCTGGTTGGGGATGACGGCGTTGCCCTTAAAGAACATGTGCTCGTAGAGGTGGCTCAAGCCGTTGAGCTCGGGCGTCTCGGTGTAGGCGCCATTTTTGACCGTGAGCTCGATGGTCACGATGGGCACCGAGGGGTCGGGGATCACCAGCACATCCAGACCGTTGTCCAGCGTGCGGCTCTCCATGAGCTCGCCGGCTTCCTGTGTTTGCTGCGCCGAGGCCGGGGCGTGCAGGGCGGGGGTCAGGCTCAGCGCCAGCGCGCCGGCCAGGACCAGGGCGGCTCGGGAGCTGCACCTGGTAATCGCATTAAGAGGGGGGGTCATGCCTTCTCCGGGGTTTGAATCCATTCATTTGATGCGGCGCATCATCGGGCGAAGACCAGCGTCGGCAGGTGTATCACCGCCGCCGAGCCCTGCCAACCGGGCCGGCCGCGGCCCTGGCGAGCGCGAAGGTGCGCGCCGCCCGGCGATTGACAACGGGGATGCCGGGCGGTCTCCCGCTCTCCGGTGGTCACCCCAAAAGTGACGCGATGCGTGCCCCCGGGCCCGGGACTCGTCCGAGAGGCGGAACTGCCGATCGGCCAGTATTTATGCGCTTAGGTGAGCGTAGTTTAAAATGAAAAACGCGTCGCGAAGGCTTTGATGGGGGCCCGGGGAGGTGCCGCCAGGCTGGCGAAGGCTTTGATGGGGACCTGAAGAGGCGCAACCGGGCTGCGAAGGCTTATGCGGGCGTTTTGCGGTGCCTTAAGGGGCTGCGAAGGCTTAAGCGGGCGTTTTGCGGTGCCTTAAGGGGCTGCGAAGGCTTAAGCGGGGGCTTCGGCAGCCGGAGCGGGGCTGGCGAAGGCTTAAGCGGGCGTTTTGCGAAGCCTTAAAAGGCTGCGAAGGCATAAGTCGGTGTGGTTCAAATGCAGCAGGGGTGGAGAGAGGGTCTGCGGCCCGAGTTTTAAGTATGGAGAGGGTGATAAGAGGGTTCGCGGGGCGTGGGGAGGGGCTGCGGGGCGTTCAAGAGGAGATGGGCAGGGGAGTGGGGGAAGGTAGAGGAGTACCGGGACGCGGCGTCGGGGCACTCCTGACACGGGGTTAGGGGGCCCGGGGGGCGATCGCGTGCGGTAGCGCCAGATTGACACCCGCAACGATGAGCCGTTACAAACGAGCCCGTTGAATCACGAGATTTTTAGGTCCCTTCTGGCGTTGAGGTCGATACGATGGTGATGAGTTCGGGCAATACAATGGCGCGTCGCGTGCTGATGGGCGCGCTGGCCGGAGCGATGACGTTGAGCATCTGGGGCTGCGATAAAGAGCCGGCCCCCTCGGGTAAGGGGCAGGCCAAGGGCGGCCAGGCCGCCGAGTTTGTGGCCGGCTCCAAGGCCGACATGTTCACCTTCGCCGTGGCCGCCGACCCGCAGACCCTGGACCCCGGTCGCATGAGCGGGGCGCCGGAGGGGCGCGTGGCCTTCAACCTCTTTGAGGGCCTGATGATGCCCGGTCCGACCACCGAGGGGCTTAAGGAGGCCAGCGAGCTGGTCGTGCCCGGGGTGGCCGAGAGCTACGAACTCAGCGAAGACGGACGCACCTACACCTTTAAGCTGCGTGAGGACGCGAAGTGGTCCAATGGGGAGCCGGTCACCGCCGAGGACTTTGAGCGCTCCTGGCGCCGGGTGCTCACGCCGGACTTTCCCAGCGATTACCAGAGCTTTATGTGGGTGATCGATAACGCCGAGGCCTACTCCAAGGGTGAGATCACCGACTGGAGCCAGGTGGGCGTCAAGGTGGTGGATGCGCGCACCCTGGAGGTGACGCTGGCTCAGCCCACGCCTTACTTCCCGGAGCTGGTGGCGTTTTACACCTTCTTCCCGGTGCCGATGGACCTGATCGAGGAGAAGGGCAACGCCTGGACGCGGGCCGAGAACATCGTGAGCAACGGCGCCTACACCCTGGAGAGCTACCGGGAGCAGCAGGACATGCTGCTCAAGAAAAACGAGCACTACTGGGACAAGGATAACGTGGCGCTGGATCAGGCCCGGATTCGCATCATTCAGGACACCAACGCCGCGGTGAACGCCTACCGCACCGGCGAACTCCACTGGAGCGGGACGAGCCTGCCGGTGGCGCAGATCACCGGGCTCTTGACCCACCCGGACTACCTTCAGGAGCCGATGCTGGGGGTCTATTACTACCGGATCAACGTCAGCGACGAAGAGAGCCCGCTGGTCGACAACCGGGTGCGTCAGGCGCTGGCGATGGCGGTCGACCGCCAGTCGCTGGTCGAAGACACCATGAATAACCTCTACACGGTGGCCAATCACTTCGTGCCCCAGGGGCTTCCCGGCTACACCGAGCAGGGCCCGGGCCTGAGCTACAATGTGCAGCGCGCCAAGGAGCTGCTGGCCGAGGCCGGCTACCCCGACGGGGAGGGATTCCCGCGGGTGCAGCTGCTCTACAACGTCGATGAGAACCACAAGCTGATCGCCGAGGCGGTTCAGGCGATGTGGAAGCGCAACCTGGGCGTGGACATTCAGCTGGTGAACAAGGAGTGGCGCACCTACCTGCAGGACGTCTCCTCGATGAGCTACGAGATTGCCCGCGCCGGCTGGATCGGCGACTACAACGATCCGATGACTTTCTTGGACATGTGGGAGACCGGCAACGGCAACAACAACACCGGCTGGAGTGACGCGGAGTACGACGAGCTCCTCAACAAGGCCCGGGCCGAGCGCGACCCGGCCCAGCGCATGGCGTTTTTGGCCCAGGCCGAGGCGATTGTCCTGGAGCGCGGCCCGGTGATCCCGGTGTACTACTACACCAACAACATCCTGGTTTCGCGCTTCCTGGAAGGGTTTGAGCCGCATAACCGGGACATCCACCTGATCAAATACCTGAGCCTCCCGCAGGAGCCGGCCGCCCCGGCCGAGTGAATCAGGTGAACCCCAGAGACGTCCCGGGCGCGCCGGCCATGCTGGCTGCCGCTCCCGGGCAGTGTCATTTGACAACGCGGAGAGTGCAGTGACCCGCTTTATTATCCGGCGCCTCCTCAGCTCGGTGGTGGTGATCTTGACGATCGTCACCCTTTCGCTGTGGATCACGCGCCAGGCCCCGAGTAACCCCTGTCTGCAAGAGCGCGAGGCCAACGCCTGCGCCTGCATCAAAGAGCACGCGCTGGATCGCCCGGTGTTCCCGGTGCATTCGCCCCCGCCGCTCACCCCCTTAGAAGGCTGTCAGTACTGGGAGTCCAGTGGCGCGCTGGTGCTGGGCCCGCTGGAGGTGCTGCCGGTCTCGGAGTGGAACGAGACCCAGTACTTCATCTACGTGGCCACCCTGCTTCAGGGCAGCCTGGGCGGGTCAATGGTGACCGACCGCACGGTGATGGAGACCCTGGGCGCGGCGCTCCCGTACACGGTTCAGCTGGGGATTCAGGCGCTCTTGATCGCGTTGTTGATCGGGGTGCCGGCCGGGCTCTTTGCCGGGCTGCGCCAGAACACGATGCCCGATTACAGCGTGATGACCGTGGCGATGATCGGGGTGAGCATCCCGAACTTCGTGCTGGGGCCGCTTTTGATCATGCTCTTCTCGCTGAAGCTGGGGTGGTTCACCGCGGTGGGCTGGGAGAGCTGGGCCGATAGCGTGCTGCCCTCGATCACCCTGGGGCTCTTTTACGCAGCCTACATCGCGCGGCTGACGCGCGGCGGGATGCTGGAGGTGATCCGCAAGGATTACATCCGCACCGCCCGGGCCAAGGGGCTGAGCGAGCAGCTGGTGGTCTTTCGCCACGCGCTCAAGGGCGCGCTTCTGCCGGTGGTCAGCTACCTGGGACCGGCCTTTGCGGCGCTGCTGACCGGCTCGGTGGTGGTCGAAGAGATCTTCAACCTGCCCGGGGTCGGGACCCACTTTGTGCGCTCGGCGCTCAACCGGGACTACAACCTGGTGCTGGGCACCATCATCCTCTACTCATCACTGCTGGTGGTTTTGAACCTGGTCGTCGACATCCTCTACACGGTGCTCGACCCGCGGGTCAGCTACGACGACTAAGGGAGAGATCGATATGACGGCAAATTTGCCCCCTACAGGGAGTGACGGTCGGAGTCGGCCGGGCTCACAGGCTCCGGATCCGGCCCCTCAGCCCGAGCTGATCGAGGGGACCAGTCTGTGGAAGGACGCGTTTCGGCGTCTGAAGAAGAACCGTGCGGCGATGGGCGGGTTGATCATCGTGATGATCATGGCCAGCTGCGCCATCTTCTACGAACTCCTGGTGCAGTATGGCACCCGTTTCAATCAGGAAGAGCAGCACAGCTACGTGGTGCCTCGCCCCCCGGGGTCGTACGCGGTGCCCTCGGAGTATTTTGCGCTGATGTCGCCCCAGGGGCAGTGGTCCTTTGAGGCCATTGATACCGATGACGATGGTCGGATCACCCCGGAAGAAGTGCAGCTGGCTTATCAGCGCTGGGAGTTTGAGCGCATCGATCGCGACGGTGATGAGCGCCTCTCCTACTCGGAGTATGCCGCGGCGCCTTTCTCGGTGCCTTCGCCGACCGAGTTCATCCCGGCCTGTCGGCAGTGGTCGACGATCAAGCGCAATATGGCGCCGATCAATCACCCGGATATCTTCGCGTGTGATGCCGACGAAGACGGGCTGATGGGCTTTGAGAGCGCCGGACGCCTGGTGGAGATCGTGAGCCGCGGGGAGTCGCGCGATATCGTCGCGCGCTTCGACCCGGAGAGCCTGGGGTATTTGACCCCGGAGACCTTTGTGGGGCTGCCCCGTCCCCAGCGCAACTGGCTGGGCACCGACCAGCTCGGGCGCGACCTGTTGAGCCGGATGCTCTACGGCGCGCGCATCTCACTGGCGGTGGGCCTGCTGGCCACGCTGGTCTCTTTTCTCATCGGTGTGAGCTGGGGGGCGACCGCCGGCTTTGTGGGCGGCAAGGTCGACAACATCATGATGCGTATCGTCGACATCATGTACGGGCTGCCCTTTATGTTCCTGGTCATCCTGTTGATGGTGGTGTTCGGCCAGAACATCTTTTTGCTCTTCATCGCCCTGGGGGCGGTGCAGTGGCTGACGATGGCGCGGATTGTCCGCGGGCAGGTCATCAGCCTGAAGGGCCAGGAGTTTGTGGAGGCCGCGCAGACCATCGGTGTCTCCCGGGTGGCGATCATCTTCCGCCACCTGATCCCCAACGCCCTGGGGCCGATCATCGTGTACGCCACGCTGACGGTGCCGGCGGTGATGCTGGAAGAGGCCTTCCTCTCGTTTTTGGGGCTGGGCGTGCAGGCGCCGATGACCTCCTGGGGGGCCCTGGCCAGTGAGGGACGTCAGCTGATGGAGACGGCTCCCTGGCTTATCATCTACCCGGGAGCGGCGCTGGCGGTGACGCTTCTGAGCTTGAACTTCGTAGGGGACGGGCTGCGCGATGCGCTCGACCCGCAGCTTCGCAAGGACTGACGTGACCAGCGACATCAAGACGGCAGAGGAGGGCAGCGAACAGGTGCTGCTCAGGGTGGATGATTTAAAGACCTACTTCGACACCGACGATGGCGAGGTGCGGGCGGTCGACGGCGTAAGCTTTGAGGTCCGGCGAGGCGAATGTGTGGGGGTGGTCGGGGAGTCGGGCTCGGGGAAATCGGTCTGTCAGATTTCGATTCTCGGGCTGATTCCCTCCCCGCCGGGGCGAATCGCCGGTGGCGAGGTCAGCTTTGACGGGCGAGATCTGCTGCGGGCCTCCAAAAAGGAGCTGCGCTCGATTCGGGGCAATGAGATCTCGATGATCTGGCAGGACCCGATGTCGAGCCTCAACCCCTTTTTGAAGATTTCGCGCCAGCTGATCGAGCCCCTGCAGACCCACCAGGGCTTAAGTAAGGAGGAGGCCCGGGAGAAGGCCATCGCGATGCTGGAGAAGGTGGGCATCCCGGGGCCCCGGGAGCGCATCGACCAGTACCCCCACCAGTTCTCCGGGGGGATGCGCCAGCGGGTGATGATCGCCATGGCGCTTTTGTGCGAGCCCAAGCTCCTGATCGCCGATGAGCCGACCACCGCGCTCGACGTGACGATTCAGGCGCAGATTCTGGAGTTGATCAAAGATCTGCGCACCGACTTTGGCACCAGCGTCATCATGATCACCCACGACTTAGGCGTGGTGGCCGGGATGGCCGACCGGATCATCGTGATGTACGCCGGCCGGGTGATGGAGGTGACCGAGGCCGACAAGCTCTTTAAGAGCCCGGGCCACCCCTACACGGTGGGGCTGTTGAAGAGCGTGCCGCGTCTGGATCGCGGCCATGAGGAGCGCCTGATTCCCATTGAGGGCCGGCCGCCGGACACCTCCAAGCCGATCCCCGGCTGCCCCTTTGCCCCGCGCTGTGCCTGGGCCGAAGAGAAGTGCCTGCGGGAGCGACCGCCTCTTTTTGAGGTGGCTCCGGGGCATCGCTCCGCTTGCTGGCGTGCCAGCGAGGTTTACCTGGCCGAGCTCGGCTCCAAAGCGACCACGGCGCAAGTCACCCGGGTCGAGGAGCTGGCCCGGCGCGCCAAAGTTACCGAACAAACCCTGGCCGAGCTTCAGGCCGAAGGGAGCCCCTGATGAGTCAAGCACTCCTGAAGATCGACAATCTCAAAATGCACTTTCCGGTCTACCGCGGCGCCTTTGTGCGTCGGGAGGTCAACCGGGTGCGGGCGGTCGACGGTCTGAGTTTCGAGATTATGGAAGGGGAGACCCTGGGGCTGGTCGGGGAGTCGGGATGTGGCAAGTCGACCACCGGTCGCTCGATCATCCAGCTCTATCGGCCCACCGAGGGGCGCGTGGTCTTTGACGGACGCGACCTGTGCACCCTCTCGGAGAGCGAGCTGCATCCGCTGCGCCGCGATCTGCAGATGATCTTTCAGGACCCCTACGGCTCGCTGAACCCGCGGATGACGGTGGGCGATATCATTGGCGAGCCGCTCAAGGTCCATAAGCTGGCCAGCGGCAAGGCCGCCCGGGAGCGGGTCCAGGAGCTGATGGAGACGGTCGGGCTCGACCCGCGCTTTATCCGTCGCTACCCCCATGAGTTCTCCGGCGGGCAGCGCCAGCGCATCGGCATCGCCCGGGCGCTGGCCTGTGAGCCGCGCTTTATCGTGTGCGATGAGCCGATCAGTGCGCTCGACGTCTCGATTCAAGCCCAGATCATGAACCTGATGGAAGATCTCCAGAAGGAGTTCAACCTGACCTACCTCTTCATCGCCCACGACCTGGCGGCGGTGCGGCATATCTCCGATCGCATCGCGGTGATGTACCTGGGCAAGATGGCGGAGTTGGCCCAGGGGCGAGAGATCTACGACAACCCGATTCACCCCTACACCGAGGCGTTGATCTCGGCGGTGCCGATTCCCGATCCGGAGGTGGAGCGGGATCGTCAGCGCATCGTGCTGGAGGGGGATGTGCCCAGCCCGCTGAACCCGCCTTCGGGCTGCGTGTTTCATACCCGTTGCCCCTATGCCTGGGAGCGTTGCGCGATGGAGGTGCCGCGCTTCCAGCAGGCCGAACCGGGGCATTATGTGGCCTGCCACCTGGTCGATGAGCCGATGCGTCGGGAGCGTGCCTCCAGCGCGCGCGATCTCAAGGCCCGGGCGCCGGCCCCGCTGGAGCAGCCCCTGGAGTCGGCCGCGGCGCCGTCGGACGGAGAGACCTCGGGGGCCGGGGTGGCCCGCGAGCAAAATGCCAGGGGTTCGGTATGAGAAGGTTCGGGGGACTCTCCAGGCTGGCCATCGGTACCGTGGTGGCCATCGGCCTCTTGACCGGCTGTCGCGACGTGGTGCGCGTGGAGGGGGAGCTCGCCGCGGCTGCCTTTAAAAGCGCCGCGACCTCGCTGACCAAAGACCCGGCCGGGCGCTGGTACGTGGTTGTGGCTCCCGGGCAGGCGCTCTCGCCATACGCGGTGATCGAGTACCAGGGGCAGGTCCATGCCTTCTGGACGGCGGCGCGCGGGGAGCGCAGCGCGGAGCTCTTGCCGCTGACCCGGGTGCCGATCGAGTGGTTCAACGGGGCGATGCAGCACCCGGGTGCGACCACCACGACGCTGGTCGAGGGGTTTAGCGACGAGTTGTTGGCCAGCACGGTGGGGATGTGGGCCGGCGGGGATAGCAAAGAGATTCGCTGGCTGGGACCGATGCCCACCGGGTTGCAGAGCGCGGTGGTGCTGCGGGCCACCGGCGGCGGCGATGCCGGGCTCAGCGAGCGGATGGTGGGCACGTTGGTGGTGGATGAGCAGGGCGTGCACCGGGCCGAAACGGGCTTTAGCGCGGCCGAGGGGCCCTATCTGGTGATCCCCGAGGCGCCGGTGATGACGCCTCAGCCCACGCTGGCCACCTATACCGGGGAAGGGATCCCGGAAGAGGTGCTGGCCGATGTGGTGGAGCGCGGGGCGGCGCAAGCGGTGCGCACGCTGGCGGAGCTGCGAGAAGTGGGGGCCGGCCGGGGCGCCGAGATCCTGGTGGGCGAGGGGGCGCAGGGGCTCTTGGTGGGCCTGAGTACGGAGGGGTTGAGCCCGGGCTTTGGGCCCGGAGCGCAGCGCCTGGCGTTGGCCGAATCCGGCGTGTGGGTGGGGCCGCAGGCCACCGAGGAGATGCGTCGCCATGTGCTGGAGGCGATGGTGGCGATTTACCACGGCTATCCGCTCAAAGCGGCCTATCACCTGGCGCAGGTCGAGGGGCTGAGCGTCGACGGATCGGTGCCGGGAGCGGAGCTGCGTCAGCTCGATCTGCTGGCGGCCGCGGGGTACGGGGCCTGGGCGCGTCGGGAGCTGGCCCGGGAGGCCGAGGGCTATGGCGCCGAAGCCTCGCTGGCCATTGCCCGGGCCTACGCCTACGAGGGGCAGTGGGACGCGGTGGTGATCTACGCCGAGCGCGCCGCCGGCTATTTCGAACGCTGGCCTACGCCGCAGCGTGAGCTGGGGCGTGCCCGGGCCTACGAACTCGGCGCGTTGGCTTCGGTCTGGGCCGGGCGAGAGCGGGGGCTGGAGCGCGCCCAGCAGCGCCTGGCGCGGGCGCTTACGGAAGTGCAGCGCGTCGACGACCCGCTGCGCGCCGGGCGCATCGCCCGGGTGCGGGGTTGGCTGGCGCTCAACCTGGGCAATGCCGAAGAGGCCGAAGAGCATCTGGAGCTGGCTCGTCAGGGGTTTGCCCGGGCCGGCAGCCGCTATGAGGAGGGGCGTCTGGCCCTGAACGCGGCGTACGCGTTTTATGTTCACGGAGCGCGCGACTCGGCGCTGCGTGCGTACCGACGCTGGGAGCGGGAGCACGCTCCGGAGGCCCGCCCCGAGCAGCAGATCATGGCGCGCGCGCTGGCGGTGGCCCTGGCGGTCGAAGGGGCTCCCACGCCGGGAGAAGAGAGCTGGGCTCAGCTACGGGCCCGCGCCCGGGAGCTTCGGGCCTGGGATGCGCTGCTCTTTGCCTCGATTGAGCACTACCAGACGCGCCACTATGAGGGCGCCGACGCCACGGGGCTGGGGCGAGCGGTGCTCCTGGCGAGCTCCCACACCGCGCTCTCCCTGCTCGATAAACGCATTGATGGAGCGCTCGCCGGGATCTGCGCCGAAGTCCTTTTTGTGACGTCTGCGGGCCCGCTGGGCGGGCAGCCTGTGTACCAGTGCGCCAGCGTCGCCGAGCGCTATTTCGACGACATTACCAGCGTGGAGCCCCTCTTTGGCGCGGCGTATCGCTTCCTGCAACATGGCGACCTGACCGGCGCTCGGGCCGCGCTGGCGTACGTGAAAGAAGGCACGCCGGGGGCCCGCGATTGGGCGATTACCCGGGCCCAGATTTACCTGCTGGAGGCCGCGATCCTGATCGATGAGGGGCGCGATGAAGATGTGCCGGCGGCCCTGAGCGCGGCGTACGGCTTGCTGGACCAGGCGCTCCCCGCCGGGCAGCGTCCGGACGTGCTTTTGAGGCTGGCGGAGTCGTTTGACCTTCGGGGGTTCGACGACCTGGCGATTCCGCTCACCGAGGCGGCCCTGGAGGCCGCACTCTCCGGGTACTCAAAGAGCCTGGCCTACGACGCGGCGCTGGCGCTGGCCGAGCGCCTGTGGCGTGCGCAACGCTGGGAGGACCTGGCCGCACTTGAGTCTCCGGAGAGTGCGCTGCACGCCGCCCGCGTGACGCTCTACCGGGCTCAGGCCGAGGCGATGTTGGCCAACGCCGGGACCGCCCGGGAGTTGAGTGAGGAAGCGCTGGCACAGGCGCGCCAGTTTGGGGATCTGCAACGCCTCTCGGTGGGGCTCCTGGCGCTGGAGCTTGCGCTGGAGCGACGTGACCTGGAGGAGGTTGCCCGGCTTGGCGAGCAGCTCCAGAGCGACGCCGAGGGCGCCCGGCAGAGCGTGCGCAACAGCGAGGCAGGGCGCGTGCTTCAGGCGCGCCTGCAGACGCTGCGCGCGCGTTACGATGGGCTGACCGGCGAAAGGGAGCGCGCGATTACGCGTATGGACCTGGCCCGCGAGATGTTTGACGGGCTGGCGCTTGACGTGGCCCCCGGGGTGCGCGCCGAGGTGCTCGAAGGCAGCGCCCGGGTGACGCCCTCGGGCGACAAGGCTCGCGCGCACACCGAGGCGCTGCGCACGCTCTTTGATGCGGTCTCACGCGGCGATGATCGCCGGGCCCGACGCGAGATCGCCCGGCGCCTGGCTGGCCAGCTCATCATGCTCAACGAAGGCGCCCGTGCGCTGGAAGTCGTGTCGCTGATCAACGCTCGTGGTGACGCGATCTCCGGGGTTCGGGCATACGCCCATTGCGTGAGAGGAGAAGCGCTGGGGCTCATCGGGAAAGAGGCCGCCAGATATCATCTGGAGCGCTGCGCGCAGCAGGCCCCGGCCGATGGCGAGTTGGCCTCGCGCAGCCTCCTACTGACGGCGCTCTCCACTCCCGAGGCTTCGCTGGCGTACCGCGCGGAACTCGCCGCGCATCTGCTCCAGAACCACAGCGATCGACTCAGCCCCTTTGAGCGTCAACGCTTCGAGCTCATCGCCGGGCTGGCCGCCGGGCTGGTTCGCCTCGATCCGGAGGCCGAGGCGGAGCTTCGGAAGCGGATCACCCAGGCCCCCGACACGCCGGCGCGTATGGAGGCGGTCCGGGAGCTTGGCGAAGCTTTGCTGAAGGCGGGGCATTTTGAAGAGCTGGAGCGTCTGCTTCACGCCGAGTCCTCGACCTTCCACGCGCCTGGGGTTGACGGGGCGCCCTACCTGGCGCTGCTTCGGCTGAGCTCGCTGGTGCATCAGGCGCGCCCTTTTGAAGCGCTGGCCTACGCGTCACGCGTGCTGGTGGAGGCGCCGACACAGACGCCTCACGACGAGGCCCGCGTCGCGCTTCTGATGGCCAACGCTTACCTGCAGCAGGGGCAGCCCCTGGTGGCCCAGGTGGCGCTCGAGCGCGCCCGGGAGGCGATCCGCACGATGCCCGAGCCCCATGACGCCGCGCTGGTCGCTGAATTCGAGGCGCTGGAATCAGCGGCCAGGCCAAGCCGTTAGTCGCCCGTATCCGTGCGCACCCCGCTGGGGGCTCGCGCGCTGCTTTATCCCCCCCTTTGTCAGTGAGATCAGTCTATGGACGCCGTCCGTCTCAAAGGTGTTCGCACGCATAACCTCAAGAACATCGCCTGCGTTATCCCGCACTATCGCCTCACGGTGGTCACCGGGGTGAGCGGGTCGGGGAAGTCCAGCCTGGCCTTTGACACCCTCTACGCCGAGGGGCAGCGTCGCTACACCGAGTCGCTCTCCACCTACGCGCGCCAGTTTCTCGATCGCCTGCCTCGCCCGCCGATCGACGTGATCAACCACGTGCCGCCGGCCATTGCCCTGCGTCAGAAAAACGAGGTGAGCAATGCCCGCTCCACCGTGGGGACCGTCACCGAGATCGATGACCATCTGCACCTGATCTACACCCACGTGGGCGTGACCTACTGCCCGACGTGTGAGATTCCGGTGGGAAGAGATAACCCGGCGGAGGTGGTCGACACGCTTCTCCAGGAGTTAGAGGAGGGCGCCCGGGTGATTCTGGTGGCCCGGGTCGCCCCCGAAGAGGCATCCCAGCGGGCGCTTCTGCTCGAACATCTGGTGGGACAAGGCTACCGCCGCCTCTACATCGAGGGGCAGACCCTGGATGTGACCGAGTCGGGCGTGGAGTCCCTGCTCGATATGGAGTCCTTCCCGGTGGTGGTGGACCGTCTGGCGCTGCGCCACGACGATCGGATGCGCATCGCCGAGGCGGTGGAGGCCGCGATGGGGCTGGGCCGGGGGCGGGTCGAGGTGTACGAGCACCGCAGCGAGCAGCCGCCGCGAATCTTTGACCAGGCCTTTCGCTGCAACAGCTGTGGTCTGGATCTGATGGAGCCCCAGCCGGCGCTCTTCAGTTTCAACAGCTCCGTGGGGGCCTGCCCCACCTGCACCGGGTTTGGAAAGACGATGGGCGTGGATTACGCCAAGGTCATTCCCAACCCGCGGGTGACGCTGGAAGAGGGGGCGGTGGCCTGTTTTCAGACGCCCAAGTACCGCACCCAGCACAAGAAACTGCTCGGAGCCTGCCGCGATGCGGGCATCCCCATCGACATCCCCTACGGCGATCTGGTCGAGGAGCATAAGCAGTACATTCGCTACGGCGGCAAGGGCTATCCGGGGTTGGCGAAGTTCTTTAAGAGCCTGCACCAGAAGCAACATCGCACTGATGTGCGCATCATGCTCGCGCGCTACCGGGGCTACGATCTCTGCGAAGATTGCCAGGGGACGCGCCTGCATCCCAACGCGCGCAACGTGCGTTTTGCCGGGCGCCTGATCAGTGATTTTTGGGAGATGCGCATTGAGCAGGCCCTGGCGTTCTTTGATGTGCTGGAGCTGGAGCCCTCGGTGCGCGCGCGTATCGCGCCGCTGCTCGATGAGATCACCCACCGGCTGCTCTATCTGCACGAAGTGGGGCTGGGCTATCTGGAGATGGGGCGCCAGTCCCGGACGCTCTCCGGCGGGGAGATGCAGCGCATTCACCTGACCTCCAGCCTGGGGCGCGCGCTCACCGACACGCTCTACGTGCTTGATGAGCCCACCGCCGGGTTGCACGCCCGCGATTCCCAGAAGCTGCTCGAAGTGCTGCGTGGGCTTCGCGACCTGGGCAACACTGTGGTGGTGGTCGAGCATGACCCGGAGATCATTGAGGGCGCCGACCATGTGCTGGAGCTCGGTCCGGTGGGCGGGGAGGGCGGCGGCGCCCTGACGTATCAGGGGCCCCTGAGTGGATTTGATCTGGAAGCCCGCGTGGACTTCTCGGAGTGCGAGGCGATGGCCGCGCGCGTCGAGGGGCCGCCGCCAGGGCAGGTGCGCATCGTGGGGGCGCGCCACCACAACCTCAAAGATATCAGCGTGGCGATTCCCCATGAGCGCATCACCGCTGTCACCGGTGTGAGTGGTTCGGGCAAGAGCACGCTGATGGAGGATGTGCTCTTTAATGGTTGGCGCCGTATGCGGGGGCAGGGGGGCGTGGAAGCCGGCCATTTCGAGGCCCTCGAAGGGCTGGAGGGATTTGCCGATGTGGAGATGATGGACCAGTCGGCCATCGGTCGCTCCTCGCGCTCTAACGCCATGAGCTACACCAAGGCCTATGACGACATTCGCAAGATTTTCTCCGGAACCCAGGATGCCAGGCGCGCCGGGCTGACCATGGGAGACTTCTCCTTTAACACCTCCGGCGGGCGGTGCGAGGTCTGCGAGGGCACGGGCACGGTCACCGTGGAGTTGCACTTTATGGCCGATGTGGAGGTGCCCTGCGATGAGTGTGGAGGCAAGCGCTTTGGGCCCCGGGTGCTGGGCGTACGGTACCGGGGCAAAACCATCGATGAGGTCTTTGAGCTGACGGTCGATGAGGCGGTCACGTTCTTTGAGGGGCACGCGGCGTTGCTGCGCAAGCTCAAGCCCTTGCAGGAGGTGGGCCTGGGCTATTTGCGGCTGGGGCAGACCACGGCGACCTACTCCGGCGGAGAGGCACAGCGCTTGAAGCTGGCCACCTACATCGCCGACGGGCGCAAGCGTGGGGAGACCGAGCCGGTGCTCTTTATCTTTGACGAGCCCACGGTGGGGCTGCACCTCAAGGATGTGTCGGTGCTTCTGGTGGCGCTTCGTAAGCTGGTGGAGCTGGGGCACACGGTCATCGCCGTGGAGCACAACACCGACTTCATCGCCCGCTGTGACCACGTCGTCGATCTGGGGCCGGAGGCCGGCCCCGGGGGCGGCCAGGTGGTCGCTGCGGGGAGCCCGCAGGAGGTGGCCGGCGTCGCGGCGAGTGTCACCGGGCGTTACCTGCGCGAGCTCCTGGAGGCCCGGGCCCGGCGCGCGAGTTGAGCAAGGAGGGTGGCGAGCATCCCGAGTATGTGAGCGTGTGATGGTGGTTAGCTTCCCCCCTGAACACGGTCACTTAGGTCTTTGACGGCTCCGGCAGGGTTGTCCGGAGTCCGGGAGGTTCGCGATGTCGGTACTCCGGGTCATCTTTGCGGTTTTGCTCCCTCCGCTGGGGGTCTTTTTGACGGTCGGACTGGGTGGCGCGTTCTGGCTCAACATCCTGCTGACGCTGCTGGGCTACATCCCGGGCATCGTGCACGCGATCTGGGTCATCGCCAAAGCCGACACCTGAGGCGGTTCACACAAAAAAGCCGCCACCTTCCAAGACCGAAGGTGGCGGCTTTTGAGCTTTCGGGGGCCCTGCGCTGACTCAGGTGCGCAGCCAGTTATCGTCCAGGCGCCCGATGAGGCGCGCGTTGGAGTAGGCCTGATCCAGGGTCAGGCAGGTGGCCACGCGGTAGTAGCCTTCGCGATGCTCGACGACCGCGGCCAGGTCGGCCTCCGAGGGCTTGCGCAGGCAGAGGGGCAAGAGCAACTGGATGCGGCCGCGATGGTACTGAGGTACGGCGATGCGGTAGTTGCGTCGCACCCGCGCCAGGGCGTTTTCAAAGCCGCCGGTCAGCAGCGTCTGCAGCTGAAAATCCCCCATGCCATCGAACTCTTCGGGCAGGCGCTCGCGGTTCTCGGCGATGATATGCTCGGTGTTCTTTCGCAGCTCCAGACGCGGATCGAAGATGACCTCGGTGGGGTCTTCGAAGTACGTGGCGATGTCGGGGAGCGTGGGAAAGCGGTTCATCCGCGTATCACCCTTGCGGACAAAGCCCTGAAAGTACCAGGGCTGCCGGTCGGGGATCTTGTTGTCGCCAAAAATGGCGTAGATCGGCTCCTGGTGTTCGGTCACCAGGCCGGTATCAAAGCACGCCCCGGTCTGGTCGTCGGTGGTGACGATTTTGCCTTCTTCTTCGACCCGATTGAAGGTGTGAATGATGTAGGAGTAAAGGATCGGGCGCGGGAAATCGCTGTCCGTAAAGCGGTACTCCCAGTCCTCGGCTTCGGCCATCTCTTCGAGCTCAGCCAGGTGCTCGGGGAAGTCGGGAAGAAACGCAAATTGTTTCAGGGGAGGCAGGGCGGTGTCGTACATACAGTGATCCGGGGAAAAGTAGGGGGGGCGCGTCCAAACTGCCCCCCGGCAGAGCGCCGGTCCAACATGTACAATCTGCGAGGGGCCAGGCCCGGGGGCGCGGCATCGCGCGTTGCGAACTGTGGGAGCGAGGCGGTGGGATGTCAAGCGCCAACACGTAGAAACAAAGACGCCCGGGGCCTGAAGCGGGCTCGGGCGTCTCTGGGTATAACTCGAACGTGGTATCGGCTCAGTAGGTCTCGACCATCGCGTTGTTCATCAGCACGAAACGCTGATGAGGAGTGAGCGTGCGCTGATGTTGTTCGCCCCAGCCAAACGAGGTCCAGAACATGGTGTTGGTCGCGCCGTCGTTGACGCATTCATCGGCCGAAACGAGCCTGTCACCGTTGGTGTCGCGGGAGAGCGGGCACTCCGGGGTGTCGTCGAGGGGATCGTGGTCGGTGCCGGTCCGCTCGGTGGTGTGAAAGAGCCCCAGGTAGTGGCCGGCCTCATGGGCAATGGTCTCGGCAAACACGTCGGGGTCGGAGCGCAGGTAGGCCAGGGCAGCGGTCGCACCGGAGCGCACGACGCCCGGGCGGCTCGGCGCGCCGGGGAGTCCGCAGGAGAGGCCCAGGATGGTCATGCCGGGCGCATCGTCGAACATCAAGAGGTTGATTCCCGGGAGGTTGCCGGCGGTGGCCACCTGACGCATCCCGCGGCAGAGTACCTCGTCGTCCTGCGGGGCGGCGAGCTGGCGACCCAGCGTCCCCCCGACATCGCGGTAGAAGATGGGGCCGAGCGCGATGCCGATATTGGCGTAGATCTGGCGCATGATGTTGAGCGCGTACTGAAAGTCCTCATCGCTCTGGGCGGTGGCCGCCGAGAGGATGTTCTGTTCGGCGAACCAGAAGGTCACCGGGAGGCTGCCCCCCTGAGGGGAGCTCGGACCGCGCTTGATCATCGCGTGCACGCGGACCTGGGTCGGGTCTTCCGCCCAGAAACGCACGGTGTAGGTCCCCGGATTCAGGGCGTACTGTGGCGAGTTGGGCATCAGCAGCCCCATCTGGCCGCCGTAGGTGACGGGAGAGAGGTGCATCAGCGATTGGTCGGAGCGCTCGATATCGTAGAGCAGCGTCCCCTGCGGGGTAGCGACCGTCCAGATGTACGCCGTGGCATCGGGCGAGGCCAGCTCGACGATGAGTGAGACCGAGCGCACATCACCGGTGACGGCAAAAGAGCTGTCCCAGACGTCTTGGGCGCTGGCCTGAAAGTCGGTCAGGGTCACAAATTCGATCGAGGAGCCTCCCTGGCTGCTGACGCATTGCCCGGTGGCATTGCACAGGAGCCCTTCAGCGCAGTCGGCGTTGGCGTTGCAGTTGCGCAGCCCCTCGCGCTCGCCACAGTCACCACAGTCGGTGCCGTAGGTGCACACGTTGTAGCTGGCGCCGGGGCCGCCGTCGTCGCACTCCCCATCGTTGGCGTGCTGACAGGTGTTAGTGCAGATGGGCTCGGGGTCGGGCTCGGGCTCCGGTTCGGGATCCGCGGCGCGCGCGCCACAGTCGGTGCAGTCGGTGCCCAGGTCGCAGTCTCCGTACTGAGCGCCGGGGCCGCCATCATCGCATTCGCCATCGTTGGCGAACTGACAGGTGTTGGTGCACAGGAGCGTGGGGTCCTCGCCGGTGTCGGTACCGGTGTCGGGAGTACCCGTATCCGGGGTCGGGTCGCCGGAGTCGTCCACAGGACCGGTATCTTCTTCGATGACGATCAGCGGCTCTTGCGATGGCGAGGAGGTGGGGACGCAGGCCGGCAGCGCGCTTGTGAGGAGGGCGCCGACCATCGCCAGCTTCAAGAGGTTCAGGGAGGAGCTTCTCATCGGGTGGCCTCATTCTGTTCAGCGCGGTCCATGACCCGCTTCATCTCTTCGCGCAGCTCGGCCTCCGGCTCATCCCCCACCCGGGCCCGCAACAGGTCGATGGCCGCCGGCGTGCCGATGTCCTGGAGCGCGGCGATGGCCGAGGCCCGCGTATGGTACTCCGGATGCCCCAGCGCGTCGTTCAGCAGCTCCAGGCCCTCTTCGCCGTAGGCCCGGCCGTAGGCGCGAACCACCAGGCGGCGCGCCTGGTCGGAGGTTTTCTCGTCGCGGTAGACCGCTTCGTAGGTGGGGGCGACGTCGGGGTGGTCGGCAAAGAACTGTAAGGCGCGCAGCGCATGGTGCTGCTGCTGCAGAGAGACCTTTGGCGAGCCATAGAGTTCGAGGAGCACCGGCACGACCTCCTCCGCTTTGCCGACCGCGTGAAGATCGGCGGCGGTGGGGACGTACTCAAACCCACTAAACAGCGTCTGGAGCCGCATGTGCATGGTTTCCGGAGCCCCTTTGCTGCCCGGGGAGTCCTCCGGCGCGTCGGTGGAGGGGGGCGTGGCCTGGGCGGTGGAGGAGGCGGCGTCGGGACGAGTTTGAGCGTCCTGACAGGCGCTAAGCGGCAGCGCCAGCGCGGCAGCCAGGATGAGTGGGGCGTATCTATCGAGCATGTCTTCCTCCAGGGGCGAACTCCGTGGTCCGCGAAACCATCATCGAACTCAGGATCGATCGGTTATGAGCTATTTTGCGGTGTCTGGTGCGCCAGCACCCTAACGAATGCCAGGGTGTCATAAAAGGCAGAGCCTCAAAACACTCGGGCTCAATCGCTTTCAAAAATGGCCGATTTTAGCGCGGCCAGGTAGCGCAGATTCTGCTCGTCGCGCTTCTCCGTCAGCGAGCGGCTGCCCCCGGCCCGGATGGTGCGCAGCAGTTTGAGCGGGATCTCGTCGAGGAAGCGGCTGGGCTCACGCTCCTCTTTCTGGCCGAAGCGGGTGCGCTCGGCGGCCGAGGTCAGGTAGAGCACCTCTTTGGCGCGGGTGAGCCCGACGTAGGCCAGGCGCCGCTCCTCGGCGATGCCGTCCTCCGATTCCTTGCTGCGTTCGTGGGGCATGTAGCCCTCTTCGATGCCCACAAAGAACACGACCTTAAACTCCAGGCCCTTGGAGGAGTGCAGGGTCATCATTTTGACCCCGCGGGCGGCGTCTTCGTCGCCATTGTCGTAGGTCCGATCCAGCGAGATGCGGTTGAGGTAGCCCTCCAGCGTGCCTCCCTCGCGCTCTTCAAAGGTGGCGATGGAGCTGAGCAGGTCTTCGACGTTATCGACCCGGCGCCGGGCGATCTTGGGGTTTTTCTCGATGTTGCGCAGGTGCTCGATGAGTTTGGTGCGCTTTAAAAACGCGCGGCCCACCTCGGTGAGGGAGTCGCCCTGGCGCTCGGCCTCGCGAAAGCGGGCGCGGTAGCTCTTGAGCATCTGCACCAGCTCGCTGAGGTGGGAGGCGCTGGTCGGGCCGATGCCGTGCACCAGGTCGGGCTCGGCGGCGACCTTCTCCAGAGTCTCCGAGAAGCTCCATTCCTGGTCGTGGGCCAGATCGCTGATGCGCTCCAGGAGGGTGGGGCCGATGCCCCGCGGCGGGACGTTGACGATGCGCCGCAGGCTGATCTCGTCGTTGGGGTTGAGCGAGGCCTTGAGGTAGCCCAGAAAGTCTTTGACCTCTTTGCGATCGAAGAACTCGGTGCCGCCCACCAGGGTGTAGGGGATGCGGTAGGCGCGCAGGGCCTCTTCAAAGAGGCGGGCCTGGGGGTTGACGCGGTAGAGGATGGCGAAGTCGTCGTACTCTAGCCCTAAGTTGAGCTTGAGGCGCTCGATCTCGGCGGCCACGTACTCGGCCTCCTCCCGCTCATTGGCGCATTCCACGTAGAGGATGGGCTCCCCATCGCCGTTGGCGCTCCACAGCGCCTTTTCTTTGCGCACCGAGTTGTTGGCGATGAGCTCGTTGGCCGCTTTGAGGATCGTGTTGGTGGAGCGGTAGTTCTGCTCGAGCTTGATGACCCGGCACTTATTGAACTGGTGCTCGAACTCCAGAATGTTCTCGGCCACCGCCCCGCGAAACCCGTAGATCGACTGGTCGTCGTCGCCCACCACCACGATGTTCTGGTGGTCGCGGACCAGCTCATCGAGAAAGAGGAGCTGGGTGTGGTTGGTGTCCTGGTACTCATCGACCATCACAAAGCGAAAGCGCTCCGACCACTTGAGCCGGGTGGCCTCATCGGCCTGGAAGACCCGGACCGGCAGGCAGATCAGATCATCGAAGTCCACCGCGTTTAAGCCCCTAAGCGCGCTCTGGTAGCGGTGGAAGATGCGCTGCGCGAAGGGCAAAAGCGGGTTGGTGCGCAGCTCTTCGACCTCCTCCGGGTCGCTAAACGCCATCTTCGCCCGGCTGATCAGCGCGAGCACGTTGCGCGGGTCGACCATCTTCGGGTCGAGCTGCAGCTCGGTCATCGCGTC